>JAFUHJ010000201.1 GCA_017468935.1 Candidatus Methanomethylophilaceae archaeon | reverse complement strand
TCGCTTACGGTAAGGAGATCGCCACCGTTCTGTTCGGGGACCATATGACACCGGCCGGAGCCGAGATATCGATCCTTGCGGTCTACATAATCCCGTTCGTGTTCGCAGGTATAATGACGCAGGTACTGTACGCGACCAACAGAGGCAATGCGTATCTGAGGGCATCGGTTATACTGTGCGTCAGTGCGGTCCTCGGATTTCTGCTGCTCATCCCTGACACGGGAGTCCTGCCCTTCGACTTCAGTTACGGAGGAAACGGTGCGGCAGTCTCGGTCGTCATCGCATACACGCTCTTTTTCCTGACCCTGTCCTACATGGTGAAGAGATACACCGGGTTCAGGATGTATCCCAGGATTTGGAAGATAGCGGTCGCTTTTGCCATCACGCTCACATTGCTCTATTGCTTGGACTACTTCGTCGGAGTGCATGGATTCATCATGCTCGCCATAGGCGGAATAATGGGGGAGATCATATTCCTCGCATTGCTCATCGTCATGCGCGAACTGAAGGCGAAGCACATCTGGAGCGTATGGAAGAAGCTCAGGGACGACAAGGATTGATTCAGTCGGCCGCTGCGGGTACGAACGCACCCTTGAACGCTTTGAATATGTAGACGCACAGGACGATGGTCGCTGCTGCTCTTAGGATGTCCGAGAGAATGTAGATGACCGATATGCTGTCGGTAGCGTCCGTCATGCATAGGACATTCAGAAGCGTCGTAGCAGCCAGGACGGCCATGTATTTCAGCATCTGTCTGTGATCCAGTCCAAGTTCCTTGAACGACCAGATCAGTAAGGGATACAGCATGATCACCCACATGATGTATTGGGCGCAGTACACCTTGTTCAGGGCCATGAAGAGGAGCAATGTCATTGCACAAGCCAGGAAGGTGACCGGAAGCACTCTTTCCTCACCGGGTCCGGTCTTCCACATCTTGTACAGGAAGTATACGAGGAATAGAAGGATCGCGGCGAATGTGAACGGCATGAGGAACGGTTCCACGACCTCCGTGAGAGGTCCGAACAGGTCCCAAGATTCGTCCATGCCGACATATACAAGGCTGGAGTCGATCAGACCGATGATCATGAACGGTATCGCTATTATCGATTCGATCTCCATTCCTCTTCCGGAATGTTGGAATAGGTAGCTGAATGCAGTGGAGGGATCGTTGATCAAGAACGGAAGTTCGATGATCAGGCATACCAGGGCGGTCAGAGATCCGAATCCTACCGTGCTCTTCAGATCCTTTTTGGCAAGGAAGGGGATCAGGAGCACCGGCAACAGGAAGATCGGATAGATCTTCGTCATTATCCCCAATGCGAGGAAGATGAACGCCGGAACGTATCTCCTGTCGAAGTAGAACAACAGGCACAGGACCACGAAGACGGTGGTTATGGTGTCGTTCCTTGCGATGAAGAAGTTGTTGAGTCCTAGGATCAGCAACAGGAATGTTAGATATACGTACCTGTGTCCCAATCCTACCTTGTCGCAGAACTTGAACAATCCGAATATGGCCAGGAGCGATACGAGATAGGTGAATATCGAGAATCCGTAATGGAACATTATCTCGTCGGGTGTGAAGAAGTAGGGGATTAGGTCGACGACGAACGAGAACGGAGGATATGCCGTCTGGAAGTCGACGTACGGTATCGCACCGGCCATGATGTCCCTGGCATGCTCCCAGTAGAAGTACACGTCATACCAGGCATAGTTGTTGCCGACCACGCCGTTGATGATATCGGACAGTACGATGATCAGTGCATAGAGGATGGTGTACAGGATGATGAACGAGGTATCAGGGTTCTTCCTGACCCATTCCAGCACTTTCCCGCCCGATGCCATGTATGCCGTACCGCGCTCGGAGTTTATTATTGTTCATTCGGACGCGTTCTTGCCACGCATGTATCCGGTGAGCAGGTGCATCCCGTATCCGAGGACGATACCTGCCGCTATGGCGATGATGCACGGTACCAGGTAATCGACGCCCGCCTCCATGTTCCTGATGGCCTCCCAAGCGACCGTTATGACCGATCCGAGGGTGAGTCCGAATATGACGCAGTATGTGGATTTCCTGTTGTTCTTGAAGAAGTGGTCCATGGCCTTCGCGAACAGGAGGACGGCTATGATGGCACCCAATGCGAGAGGTATGATGGAACCGAACTCGAGGTTGCCGACGCTGTCGACCACAGCTGTGAACATACCAAGTGCCAGCAGTATGGTGGAACCGCTGATCCCGGGGGATATGGCACACACGGCGTAGATCATTCCGGCAAGGAACATCGTGATCGCACCGGTATTGCCCTCCATGCTCAGACCCTGCATTCCGATGACCATCACGACCATCATTATCACGAGACCTGCGATTATCGCCAGGATGTTCGTCCCAGTGAGCTTCTGTCCGTCGTCGGACTGCTTCCAGATGTCCGGAAGCTGTACGAATATGAGTACGGAGAAGAACAGCATCAGAGGGATCTTATGGTCCTGTATCAGCATATCGAGGCCTTTGGAACAGGCGATGACACCTATTATGCCCCCGATACCGAGGGTGAGAAGCCAGAAGAAGTCTTTGATCAGGAATTCCCTGAGTTTGGATATGTCGCGGATCAGTCTCTCGTACACTCCGAAGAGCACGGCCATTGTGGCACCGCTGGCGCCGGGCAGGATCATAAAAACGCCGATGATGGCCCCTACAATGACGTTTCTTGCCGATTCTCCGGAGTTCATGATACCTCGTATCCTTGACGCCTTATAATAGCATGATGCATCCCTGTCGCGTGCGCACGGATATATATGTGTCCTCCGTTCGTAGGCTCGGTAACCATGGCAGGAACCTGTACTATAGTCATTCCGACATACAACGAAGAGATCAACGCACCCAATATGGCCAAGGCCATAAGGGAACAGTATCCTGAATTCCGCGTCATGTTCATGGATGACAACTCCACGGACCGTTCCAAGCAGTTCATCGACGAGCTGAACGATCCCCTTACGGTAATGGTCGTGAGGAAACCCGAGGAGAGAGGACTAGCCGCCAGCGTGTTCCAGGGGATACTGGAATGCGGTACCGACTACTTCATGACGGTAGATTGCGACTTCCAGCACCCGCTCAGCACACTGAAGGGTATGTACGAGAAGCTGGAGAACGGTGCGGACCTCGTCATCGGTACAAGGGACGACAGGACGGCCATGGGATTCAAGCGCTGGTTCGGTTCCTGGTGCTTCACCATATTCGCAAACGTGTTCCTATTATGGCACCGCAAGCCCACATCCAAGGACAACATGAGCGGTCTCATCGCCGGTAGGACGGATGTTTTCGTACCGGTCATCAAGGACAACTGGGACAAGCTCGAGATGCAGGGATGGAAGGTCCTCCTGGATCTCCTCAGATGGGGCCCTAAGGATATCAAGATCGATGAGGAGCACTACATCTTCGAGAAGAGGGAGGTCGGAGAGTCTCACATCAGCCCCAAGGTCGTCATGATGACCTTCCACCAGTGCGGATGTGTCGGAAGGCTCTTCGCCAAGGTGTACGCCAAACTCAAGGGCATCGATTACTTCTACGACCACCAGTGATCGCAGGGATGAGTAATGGCCGCGAAGAACGAGAACCACGCATTGCTGCTCGGTGCATACAAGGATATCGCAAAGGTCCTGACCGAGAACGGCATAACGTTCTTCGGGATGTACGGTACCGCTCTGGGAGCGGTGAGGCACAAGGGGATAATCCCCTGGGACGACGACATCGACATAGCAGTATTCGGCAAGGATCTGGACAAGGTCAATGAGGCCCTTACGGAAGGTCTCGATCCCGAGAGGTATTATTATCACAACCCCAGCGCGGACAGCCACCCACATGTGATCATCAAGACCCCGGATTTCGAGAAGGAACTGGAGGAGAGGAGGCTGAACTTCATCGATATCTTCCTGTTGGTCGATTATCCAGCATCATCGGTAAGGTACGCATTATCGTACCCGTGCATCGGATTCGAACTCCTGTCCCATAAGATGGTCGAGGAGCATGACTCCAGGATAATCAAGGGACTGTTCTACGGCATCCAGTCCGTAGCCAGGAAGATGGGGAGGCTCTTCGCCAAAGAGAACAGCCCTATGCTATGCATCAGGGAGGTGAAGGTCAGCAAGTACTGTTGGCCCCGCCGCTGTTTCGATGAGACCGTGGAGATGGAATTCGAGGATACCACCATGCCGATCCCGGCAGGATACGATGAGATCCTGACCAAGATGTACGGGGATTACATGACCCCGCCTCCGGAGGATCAGAGGTTCGGTGCAGGAGGCTATCCTTACAGTCTGATGAACGACTATCTCGAGGACCAGGGCAAAGGGAAGAAGCACAGGCGCATGTCAAGTTCGGACCTTCCGTGATACTATCATCAGGGGCCCGCGGTAAATTTTCTTCGTCAAAGGTTTTAATCGCGTTCAACAATTCGCCAATCAGATGTTGGAGCGCGCCGTCATTGCCGGGAGATATCGGAATTGGAAGCATCCGTTCGCAATGCTGCTGTTAATCGGGCTGTTGTTGCGTCTGATAATAGCACCGCTCTTCACATTCAACATAGATGTCGGTTATTGGTCCGATGTAAAGGATGTATTCCAGAACGGTTTCGGACTGTATGGGACGCCGGGATACTACTATACACCCGTCTGGGGATACTGTCAGGGATTCATAACATTCTTTATGGAGACATTCGGGATCACCAATTACGGTGTGTACATTCCCGAGTTGGACTCTTTCGTATATTCTGATTTCAGCGTCTTCCCTTTCGTTACATCCATCGAATTCAACTTCATAGTCAAGTTACCATTGATCCTGGTGGATGCGGCCACAGGATGGCTCATCTACCATCTTGTGATGAAGTACAGTGGGAATCAGGGCAAGGCCCTAATGGCATTCGCACTATGGTTCTTCTGCCCGTTGGTGATCACGGAATCCACATTCCATGGTACGTTCGACAACATGTCCGTTATGCTGTTGTTGGCATCCATTGTTCTGGTGATGGATGGGAAGTACACATTGGCAGGCGCAGCTTTCGCAGCCGCTTCATTGACTAAGTTCTTCCCGGTGTTCATGATATTCTTCCTGGTGGCATACGTTCTGAGGAAGGAAGGATTGGACTCCAACGGGGTCAAATGCGTCCTCAAGTCGATAGGCGGAGCGATAGGAGCCTTCCTACTCATCTATCTCCCGAATATCCTTCAAGGTGATTTCTGGCAGTCCATGTACTTCCTGACGTCCAGGTTAGGTATATCCAGGGAAGCATTGTCCTCCATAGGCGTTGGTTCCACCATAATCATCATCGCAGCACTCGTCCTCTTCATCGGACTGGTCGCGTTCATGATAGCCAGGTACGGGAACAGATTCATGGAGCGCATGAACGGGATGGATGAAAGGGAGAGGAACATCAAGGCCGCCAAGGTATTCATCGTCGCGGCCGTGGTCGTTATTCTCGGGGTAGGGGCACTGATGATCCTGAAGGCCTTTGCCAATGTAGGCGGTCCGGAATTCGCAGGGAGCGAATTGGTCCTCATAGTATCGATCTTCTCCGTATTCCTTGAGATGTATCTCGCATTCAGACTCCTTATGCTCAAGGAGATGACCACCGAGAAGGTGTTCACCATAATGTTCCTGTCAGGTATCGCGATAATCCTTTGGACCAGTGCCGCATCGTATACGATCGTCATGCTGCCGTTCATATGCATCTATGCGTCGATGATCGACAACCGGTTCGTCAGACCGTTCATCATATTCACGGTCCTGTACACCCTGACGGAGGCATCATGTTTCCTCACATCGCCCACATCCATGATAATCCATCTGCTGGACATGGACATCTCCGTCATCCTCCCGGTGTACGAGATGATCGCCAACCCGGTGATCTTCGGCATATCCGGGGCACTGGTCCTGACGGTCGTCGTGGGATGGCCGGGATATCTGGCGATGTTATACATTTCATACAAATGGTACCGCGGGTACTACGAGAGGTGGAAAGCAGCATGAGACCGAATCCAGCATATGTGATCGTGGCCGTCTTCGCGGTGGTGATGGTGCTAGGAGCGTACTTTGTGTACTACAACGATGACGGATCGTATGAGGCGACGGCAGAGCTCAATGCCGACGGTACCGTCACATACTCCATAGCCGGGCCGAGCAGCAGTTACACATATTCGGTCTCCTCGGATACCAAACTGCCTGAGAAGCTCTTCCTGTACTGTGATGAGTCCTACATGTCCGATTTCAGCGACCATTACATCCAGAGTGAATTCCTCCAGGTACTGAAGTCCATGTTGGAGAGGCGTGGACTGATAGCCGAGTTCGCCGATGCTGAGGATCTTGTCGGGGTGATGGGCCATCACGATTACGCCGTGTTCTTCGCAAGCGGGGCACTTCCGGATACCATCTATGACGGAAGGACGGACGGCGACTCGCTGTTCGTCAGATGGATGTCCAATGGAGGTACGGTGTTCTGGACCGGTCCGGAGATCGGAAGATACGTTTCCACCCAGGACGGGGTCGTGGATCACGGCAAAGGTTTCTTCGGAGGCGATGTGAACACCTCCGAGGAGGATGATCAGTTCGCTCACAATGAATCCGATATGTTCGCCTACACGTTGCTGCGTTACGATGACTGTCTATATGGCCTCAGGGCCGATCGTGCCGATTCGCTTCCCCTCAGTTTCATCTCGGATGACGGTTACTCGTCCGTATCCGTGGCAAAGGTCCTTGGAGGGAACGTCACCGTCTTCGGAGGCAATGTGGCTACGACAGACATAGTGTCGCAGGTCGTTACCGATAGGACATGCTGTGCGGACACCATAATCTGCGGATTGACATATGAGTCGAAAGGATTGGACCATGGCAAAGGCGTCGTGAAGGGAAGCACATCGGCGGTCACGGGCATCGATGTATCCGGTTTTTCGGGTGCGATGTTCCGCATAATCGTCGGGGAACCTGCATCGCACTGGTCGAAGGCGATAGATATCGTTAAGGATTGAGATGGGCAGAATGAACACTATCGTTTATAATCTGGGGACGCAATTTGTTCGTATCTGGAACATGTGTTCTTAAAGGTGATGGGATGCTCGAGGACATGGACAGAGTCAAAAAGATGGAGATAATGTACACCGTCTTATTGGCCATAGCTTTCATCGGTTATCTCATAGCCATCTATGTCCTCGATATAGAGACGGAGGTGATCCGCGACCGTTTCCCGGATGCGGATCAGCTGTTCAACGGTGACATCCCGATCACGGAGTACCCGCCGCTGTCGTTGATATTCTTCGTCATACCTCGCATATTCTTCTCCGATCCGTTCGGATATAATATCGGGTATGTGATCATGATATTCGTCATAACTATCGTCGGCCTCCATCTCATGAGACGTACCGCTGAGAGTCTCAATATGAACCCTGTTTGGGCGATGACCATCTACAGTGTTCTGATCGCACTTCTTCTGGAATACGTCGCGGACCGTTACGACATAATTCCTGCAGTGATGACCCTCGCCTCGTTCTACTTCTTTATTAATAAGAAGATGCCAGCGGCATTCATCATCCTGGCACTTGCCATGATGACCAAGCTTTATCCGGCCATCCTTCTGCCGATATATCTTATAATATACATGGTCGAGAGGGATTGGAAGGGTTTTGCTACAGGAACTGTCTGGTTCTTGATCGGTGCCGCAGTGGTGGCCCTGCCCTGTCTTCTGATTGAGCCGGATCTGATCATGGGATTCATGGGATATCATTCCGCACGTCCGCTGGAGATAGATTCATTCGCTGCCACGCTGATCTATCCTTTCTCACTGTTCGGCCTTACAGACGTCTGGATCCAGGCCTCAACAGATGCGGGGAGTTACGGTTCCGATAATCTCAGAGGGCCTCTCTGCGATGCCGTTGCACCATGGCTCACACCCATAATGATAGTCCTGATCGTGCTGTTCATCCTCTGGTACGGTAGCGTGAGATATAGGCTGGAGAAGGTAGACGAGAGGGCGTTCGTACTGTCCGCTGCCATATTCATATCACTGATGATCTTCATCCTTGTTGGAAAGGTCCTGTCATCCCAGTATATCATCTGGGTCATACCGTTCTTGGCACTGTCCCTGTTGCTCATGAAGGATCATAAGCTGAAATGGAGGATCTTTTGGCTCTCGGTTGCCACAGTTGTGCTCACTCAGATCAATTTCGCATACACCTATCTCGTCACCGGTGGTGGGGAATCCATATCGAGCCTCAGCATCATCATGATACTGGTACGTAATCTGATGCTCCTCGCGATCACTCTGCTGCTGTTGAAGGAGATCAGGAACGTCCGCAACCACGGATCCTCGGATGAGGACAGGTGTTCCGATCTTCCGTTCAAATGTTGATCAGACTGTGTGTATGACGTTGATGCACCTGTTCGAGGTGTACTTGCGCCATAGGTAGAAGAAATTGCCACCGGTAGCGATTGCCGATCCCACAAGGAATCCATAGGGGCTATCCATGAAACCGAATATGACAAGCGCACCTATCGCTATGAACAACATCATGACGCCTATATCCTTCCAGGTACGCTCGAACTCCGGGTGATAATACCAAGAGGTCGAGAACAGCGCGATGTAGAATGCAGCGATCGATCCTATCATCAGACCAGCAGTGAACAGGTGGTCGGCCTCTTCGCTGTGGAAGTACAGGAACGCGACCGTGACCAGGTTCACGGCAATGATTATGAGATAATGGCTCCACGTCATCTTGTTGGGATTGGTCACCTGATGATGGTTGCACAGGTAATGGACCTGACAGACGTACGTTCCGAACATGAATATCAGGATCAGGAATGTGAGCATGGGAGTAAGGGTCGCTTCCCTGATATCGAAGAACACGGTGATCCCTACGATACCCTCACCGAACGTGATGATGGTAAGGAGTTCCAACCTTTCAACGAGATGCGGGAAGCTCACGATCTTCAGATCGTATTCTCCCTTCTTGATGAACGGGAGCAACATTCCCAGGATGATGTTGAATGTGTTGACCATAAGGGCCTCTTCGGTGTATCCGACGAGCGTCAGGATCATGGATATGACGTAGATGGCCAGGATGAGGAAGAGTATCTCCAGGGTATGCTTGGCAACGGTCGTGTCCTGCTTCTGAACATAGACTTGGATCATGTAGAGTGCAGCGACGCAACCAATCATGATCATCATGGCCACTTCGAACGTGAAACCTGCTTCAGCCCATGATGATGTAATGGTGTTCGACATGAATATGGCGGCACTCATGTTCAGGACCACCAAGGTGTACTCGTACCATCTCCACGTACAGTAACGGTTGATGTAGTTCGTCATGTAGAGCCATGCCTGGATGATGACCATGGATGCAACGATGTATGTAGCGAACATGTCCCCTGTGAGGATACCTTCCTCCGGTTTCTCGAGCAGAAGGGTCATGTTGGATATGGCGTATACATAGATCAGATCGTAGAACAGTTCGATCAGTTCGACTTTTTTCTCTTTGACGCTCATCCTTATCGCTGATTCTTGTATAATCAGCGTATTAAAAAACGGTATGTAGGGGGCCGGTGACCTTACGGTCACCAGGCCACTCACATAATGGTTTTGATGTACTGTTTGAAGAGATCGGTGAATCTCGACATCTCCTCGGGCCTGATATCGCCGATGTTGGCGATGCGGAATGTGGGGGCATCGCTCAGTTTCCCTGGATAGATAGTGAAGCCGTATCTGCGGGAGAAGTCGTGCATCTCGTTGAAGCTGTACTTAGGGGTCTTCGGATCCATTATGGTCACTATGAGATGAGACTGTTCCGATTCGGGGACGGGCATCTCGAGTCCCAGGGACCTAACGGCATCGATCAGTATGTGCCAGCATGCAGTATAACGAGCATATCTCCCCTCTATGGTCTCTATCTTGGTCTCGAGGATGGCCTGCCTGAGGGCATAGGCCGTCTGCACCGGGGGTGTGAACCTCATCTGGTTGTTCTTGATGAAGTAATGATGCTGGTCGTAGATGTTCAGATAGTAGTTGCGCATGGGATAGTCCTTGATGGATTCCAACGCATCCTTGCGGCAGAACACGAATGCGATACCCGCCATTCCCTGGATGTTCTTGTTGGATGTGGAGGACATGAAGTCGATGCAGTCCCTGTCCATATCGATCGGGATCGCCGCGAATGCGCTGACCGCGTCCACTATGGTGACGACGTTATGCTCGTGGCAGAATCTGCAGATCTCCGGAACGGGGTTCAGTATACCTGTCGTAGTCTCGTGGTAGATTATCGCCATGTGCGTGTATCCGCCGTCGACGATCTTCTTCTCGAGATCCGGTATATCTATCCTGTGCACGCTGTCGCTCTTGTACACGTCGTAATCGAGTCCGTAGATGTCCGCCATCTTGGCCATACGTTTGCCGTATGCTCCGTTGTCGACTATCAGCAGCTTGCCGCTGTCGGGGACGCACGAGGAGATCATAGCTTCGTCGGCCGCTGTACCTGATCCTCCGAAGAGGACGGTCTCGACCTTACCGGGGGCTCCGACCATCAGAGAGAGTTCCTTGGAGATCCATCCCATGATGTCCCCGAATTCGTTCTCACGGGGGCAGATGTCCGCCTGGACCTGAGCGTACTTTACGCTGTCAGTGGTGGTCGCGGGACCGGGGTTCAGAAGGACCTCACGGCGTATACCGCGCAATGATTCGTTCTCGACGATGTGGGGGTAGATCTTGTCCAATGCCCTTTTCAGGTGGTTTTCGTCATCGATCTCGCACCATGTGTAGAATTCTATTTTGCGAACCCCTATGGGATGTCCTCCGGAGGACACTCCGGACATGGCGACCTCGTATTCCATCTTGTGGATGTCGGTCCTGTGAGCATCCATGAATCTGACCATGAGGTCGAGGGTCTCCTTTGTGAGCTTCGTGATCCCGACAAGTTCAGAGTACACGGAGTCCAGATCCTCCTTCTTCTTGGAGTGCTTGACCGGGTTGCAATTAT
The DNA here is from genome assembly GCA_017468935.1 of Candidatus Methanomethylophilaceae archaeon. Classification (GTDB taxonomy): domain Archaea; phylum Thermoplasmatota; class Thermoplasmata; order Methanomassiliicoccales; family Methanomethylophilaceae; genus Methanoprimaticola. The sequence goes on along the minus strand of JAFUHJ010000201.1, from coordinate 8,708 downwards.
CATCGACCTGAAGATATACCTCGTCGCCAGAGCCTGTCTTCCCGGATGAGAGGATAACGTCCCTGCGGGTCTCGTTGATCAGGACATTGAGTCCTATGGAATCGTAGAGGAGGTCGCTCTCCAAGAGGAGGAATTCCCCTTTGACGTAAGGGGCGCATACCGCCAGGGTACCCATGCTTCCCGTGTCCTTGTATGAGGCATTGTGGGCCAGTTTGATACAAGGATACTTATGTGCCAGTGCATCGTAGTATTCCTTGCAATGGCCTGTGCCGATGATGATCTCCTCTATACCGGCAGCGATCAGTTTCTGCACTGATTGCTCTACCATGGGGATGCCTCCGATCTCGAGGAATCCCTTGGGCATATCCTTCGTGCGGTCTCCGAGCCTCGATCCGAGGCCCCCTGCCATTATGACTGCCTGTGCTATCATTTCAGATGCTTCCTATGTTCTTCATTAGGGCGTTCTTGTTCTCCGCCGGTGTTGATTTCGGCCTTCCCAGGTCCTTCCTGTTGCCGCGCCTGACCATCACCTGCAGGAACACCGGGCCTTCCTTGCATTCCAAGGCCTTCTCCAGTTCTTCCTTCGTTTCCACGGTGAAGACGTGTTTGTAGCCTATTGATTCGGCTATCCCGTGGATGTCGATCTCCCTGGATGTGGTGGGCTGCCCTCCGACGGAGTCGTGTACCCCGTTGTTGATCATTATGTGAATCATGTTGCCGGGCGCCATTGTCGATATGGTCGACATCCCGCCCATGTGCATTATCACGGCACCGTCGCCGTCTATGCATACCACTCTGCGCTCGGGCCTGTTGAGTGCGATACCGAGAGCGATCTGCGATGAGTGTCCCATGGAACCTACTGTCAGGAAGTCGCTGTCATGGGATTCCCCGTTCCTGTCCCTTATCTCATAGAGCTCTCTGGATGCCATCCCTGTGGTCGATACGAATATGGATCCCTTCTCTATGGTTGCGATCGTCTCTATGGCCTCTTCGCGGGACATCTCGTAAGGGTGATCCTCCGTCTTCTTCGACGGCTTGTATTCGGAGAACGTATCCTTCCTGACAACTATGGCGAACGGGGACCCTTTCTCGACCAGGTGTTTCCTGCATGTGTCGAATAACCTATCGCACCCCTCTTCATCCGAAGGGAGGACCCCGTAAGGGATCCCCATAGTCTCAAGGAGCGTGCATGTGATCTTTCCCTGTTTCACATGCTGGGGTTCGTCATGTACGCCAGGCTCTCCGCGCCATCCGATTACCAGGACCATGGGGATGTTGTATACATCCGGGTCCACAAGGGACAGAAGGGGATTAGTGGCATTGCCCATTCCTGAGTTCTGCATGTACACCATAGGCACCTTGTTCGTGGCCAGGTGGTATCCTGCAGCGAGGCCCACCGCACAGCCTTCGTTGGCGGCTATGATGTTCCTGTCATCTGGGACATTGTCCTTCAGATAGGCACAGAGGTGCTTGAGGAGGGAGTCGGGGACGCCTGTGAAGAATCCCACTCCCATGTCCGCGAGCTTACCGTAGAAGTATTCGGGAGAAATCATGTTATCACTTGGGATCCGGGATGAGTTCGAGGATCTCCTTGATGGGCATGCACAGACTATCAGCCTCTAGAGACCTCTCGTTCTCCAGGATGCAGTTGGCTACCTTAACCATGGCCGGATAGGACGCCCTCAGCATGTGGTTCGCATAGATGATGATGTTGGCGCCCCACTCCTGGAACTCCTTCTCGGTGAACTGGTTGTATGTCGTCGGGACGAGCACGATAGGGACGTTGGCATATTCCTTGCGGAACCTCTGACAGAACTCTTTGATGTCCATCCCGGACTTCTCTTTGCTGTGGATCATGATACCGTCCGCACCTGCGGCGATGTATGCTCTGGCACGTTCCAATGCCTCGTCGACCGAGTGTCCCGCGATGAGACTTTCGAGACGTGCGATGATCATGAAATGAGGTGTGATCTGTGCATTCTTCCCTGCACGAATCTTGTTGCAGAACTCCTCCACGGGTGCAAGTGTCTGCTCGACAGAAGTGCCGAAGAGGGAGTTCTTCTTGAGTCCGGTCTTGTCCTCGATGATCACAGCTGAGATCCCGTTCCTCTCGAGGGTACGTACCGTGAATACGAAATGCTCGGGTTTTCCTCCGGTATCCCCGTCGTATATGACAGGTTTGGTGGTGCATTCGAGGATGCATGTCAGATCCTGCAGACGTGTCGTCAGGTCCACGGCCTCGATGTCAGGTTTACCCTTGCTCGTCGAATCTGTAAGGCTCGACGACCACATACCGTCGAAGTAGTGCAGTCCGTCCTCCTTTTCGATCTCAGTATGTTCGACGATGAGGCCCGAGATGCCTGAATGGACCTCCATTATCCTCACCAGGGGTTTAGCGGCCAGGAGTCTCCTGAGTGCCTGTAGCCTGAGCTCTGGAGTCGTTCCGAACTCCCTGCGGTTGGTGCTGATGACCGATGAGTTGATTCCGTGCGTATATGGGACGTCCACGACCTGTCCTCCCCACTCGGACAGGATCTCGATGGTCCTGTCCCTCACCTTGCTCAGGGAGTTGCTGGTCCAATTATCTCCATGGACCACATATTTGGGTTTGAGTTCGCGGAGGTTATCCTCTCCGCACCAGTCATCCTGAGGGATGACCTTCGTGACATCCTTGATGCTGCTTATGATGATCATCCTCTGTTCGAAATTAAGATACGGAGGGTGTTCGCGCGAGACTATGGCCTTATCGGTAAGTAGTCCAACGACAACGTCCCCAAGTTTGGCGGCTTCGTTGATGATATTGAGGTTACCGGGGTGCACGACGTCCCCGACCATCGTTACATAAGCAATGGCTCTTCCCATGCTTGTCACATGGTACCCTGACATTTATTGTTTATCGGTCGCTGTACACCATATGCCTGAATCTCGGTCGGTCCCGTACTTCCCATCAGTATGCAAACGAGGTCTGTATAGTCGACAGATTATTCGCAACATCGATCGTTATCATCTGGACTATACATCAGTCAGCATATCGAGGGGACCCAGAAATTGTTAATAGGCTGTCGACACTCTGAGTTAACGATATGATGTAGCCGTTATCCGGTGCATCATCGGAGGACGATTTTTATGAATACGAAGATGGTGACGGCCATTGCCGTCGTTCTTATCGTCGTGGTCGGAGCTTCCACATGGGCCTTCATGAACATGGATAATTCAGAGGACCTGCCGGTCAGTTTCGATCAGCGTGACCAGGGATTGATCACGCCCGTGAAGTACCAGAATCCCTGGGGAACATGCTGGGCGTTCGGTGCCACAGGCGCTGCCGAGACCAGTATATTGACACTTTTACACTCCACCTATGACAAGACCAAACTGGACCTGTCCGAGAAACACTTGGCATGGTTCGGTACCAATTATATCACGCCGGTGACCAGTCAGTCGCAGCAGTACGAGGGATTATACGTCCTTGACAGCGACAACATGTACGGTGCCGGATACGGCCACGGAGGGGACTCGGGAATGATCCTCACCGTCTATGCACAGGCGGTCGGTCCCGTTTACGAGAAGGACTTCCCTTACATGGGAAACACCGAAGAGACCGCATTGGAATTCTACAGTCAGGAAGGTTCGGAAGATGTCACCGATGCCATCGAAAAGGAATTCGAGAAGGAGAATGACGGGGTCACCATCGAGGACTACCTTGAGGCCGTCAGGGAATCCGGAAAGATGAAGGAGTTCATCGAGGAGAACATCGAATCAGGTCTCTTCCCCGAAGATACCACAGAGGATATGGTCACGACCGAATTCTACGTGGAATGCGTGCGTCTGATGCTCGTTGACAAATACACGGAGACCAACGAATACTTCAGCGGCGACAACTGGTCCCTGTCCGAATTCGATCGCGGTCAGGTGATCGGATACATCCTCTGGGACGGTAACGTGCTCCCGGACCTGTTCGTTAAGAACAACCATGAGCAATGGACCGGGCTCAGCGACTACGGTATGTCCTCACTCAAATCCGAGCTCATCGCCGGTCACGGGGTCTTCGGAGCGTACAACGCGAACGACGACTATTACAACGAGGATACAGCCGCATACTTCAGCCTCCAGAAGTCCAGCAACCATGAGATCCAGATTATAGGTTGGGACGATAACTTCGACAGCAAGAACTTCAAGACCGTCTCCGGAAAGGCACCCGAAGGGAACGGTGCTTGGCTGTGCAAGAACAGCTGGGGATCCGCGGATGTCGGATACGAGATCAAAGGCCAGACCTACTATTCCGACTGGGGTATCAAGGACAAGGACGGAAAGGGTACCGGATACTTCTGGATCTCATATTACGACCGCAGCATCCAGGATGTCAATTCACTGGTATTCACCGACAAGGTGCCCACCAAGGGCCTCAAGACCTACATGTACGACTACATGCCCAGTTACAGCGGCCTATATACAGACACCAGCAAGGATGTCATCAAAACGTCCAACATCTTCACCGCCGACGGTAATGACAAGATCACATCCATCAACGTTAGGTCGACCGCATACGGATCAACCGTGAAGGTCACGATCTACAAGCTCGGGGATGGGAAGATCACCGATCCCACCGACGGGAAGGAGATAACGAAGTTCCAGAAGATATTCACCTACGGAGGATATCACACGGTCATACTGGATACACCCATCGAACTGACCAAGGGCGATGTATTCTCCATAGTATGCGAGGAGACCAACCCCAACATCGAGGACAAGGAGGTCCACCTGTTCAGTATAGCCTTCGGACCGGACAAGCAGTCCGCGGAGGACCTTGGTTCCGGTTCGTACGTGGTAGGTATCGTCAACGAAGGGGAGAGCCTTCTATACATCGACGGAAAATGGATGGATCTTGCCGAATACATCAAGAACCTCCAGAGGACCGATTACAGGTTGTACGACTTCGACAATTTCAGCATCAAGGCCTACGCCCAGAGCGGAACGGCCGCGGAGAGCTGAGATCCCAAACCCTTGACTGTCGCATCGGCTGGGATGAGCCCGCCCTTGCGTCAGTCCTTTTCATACAATTCTACGAGAACATTAGCGGAGTCGAACCGCCTCTCCCCGGATAGGGGTGTTCCGCCGGGAACTGTTACCGGTACGTTTGCACGGACCGAAAGATAGGTTTCTAGGATGAACTCATGTCCTATCTATCAGGTCTTTTCCGGACCTACCAATCTCCGGACCCTCATAAGAGGGAACGGTCGACACATCTCTACTTGGGATATGTGTAAGCTTGGTGATTTGAGAGTCTCCTTCGAGGATAAATAGGCTTAGATTACAGGTAGTAAATTAGGACCGTACCATCCCTATCGTTAAAAAATCGATAATGCAATCTAGGGTCATGAAGTCTGATTCACGCCCATTGGTCGCAGCACTGATGGTGCTCATTCTTTTCGGAGGCTCATTGGCAGTATGCTTCTGGCCTCAGAATGACAACGAATGCGATTATTCGGTCACAGGTACGGTAACCGGTCTGAGCTCATACAATCAGCCGAAACTCGATATCAAGGCCGAAGAGTTGTTCGCGAACGACATAGAACTCGGTGACACGTTCACCATAACAACTCCCGATATGGAATTCTACGATGCTATCCTCCTCTATAACTACCAAGGAATGTTCATGTTCGACACTTTCGTCAACGTAGAGAAGGATGGATTCGTCTCCGTCGGATTCGTCGGTAAGCTGATCACAGTCGAGACCGGTAAGCAGATCACCCTGACCCACACCGGATCCTCCGACAGGTACAGTAAGACGATAGAGTACAACAAGGGAATGACCAACAACAGGGCCGATTACGACTCTGATGAGACATTCGCCAATTTCTACGAAGTGACCGGAGGGGACCTGAAACCAGGAATCCTCTACAGGTCCTACAGTCCCCTGTACGATCCGGCCAAGCAGTCCAGATCGCCCTACGTCAACGAGCTCGCTGAGGAAGCAGGCATCCAGTTCGAGATCGCTCTCTCATACAGCGATGAGACGGTCCAGGATGCCGTGGAGACCTTGGACGGTTACTGTCTGTCGCTCTGCGAGGCTGGAAATTATGTTGCACCCGCCATGGGATACCTCTACTTCCAGCAGAAGGAGAAGACCGTTGCGGTCCTCGACAGCATATTGGACAACGACGGGGCATATCTAGTGCACTGCAATGTGGGAAGGGACAGGACCGGATTCGTCATCCTGCTCCTCCAGTCACTCTGCGGATGTTCTGCGGAGGAGATGATGGCGTGCGAGGTCCAGGCGTTCTGCAACCTCCACCATGTCGAGCCCGGAACAGAGGAGTACAAGATCGTCTCCGACTGTACCTATGGCAGGAACATGTATTTCATCGCAAACCCCGATAAGATCGACGATATGTTCGATGTGGATTGGGACAACATCGATGTGAGTTCCGTCGATACGTATTCCGCAGCATACTCATACTGCACGGAATACCTCGGAATGTCCACGGATGATGTCGACGAGCTCATCGATAAGCTCTGCGTAGGCGGCGAACTCTGAGAATCGACATGAAAGACAAACTCAAAAGGGCATTGGATGCAGGCGAGTGGATCGATACCGATTCCGAGCTCTACCCTGCATACCAATCCCTCCTTATCGAATGCGGCATCAAGACCCAGAGGTACAATTCCACCGTGATGACGTCAGTGGACGAGATGCGTTCTGCGATGGAGGATCTGACGGGTCGGGAGATGATCGGGGAGAGCATAGTGGTCTTCCCGTTCAGGTGCGAACCGGTTTTCAACATCTACATCGTTCAACGAAGCTGTGATCCCGGTATTTGGGACTGAATAGTACAGATACCCTATTATTGCACCCGGGTCATATGCACTCGTGGAAGAAGAGGTTCAGTTGACCAGATACGCCAAGGTCATGCTAGGCGACCCCAAGAAGGCGCTGATCGCGATGGCGATACCCATAGTCATATCGAACTTCATACAAAGCGCCAACAACATCATAGACACCATATGGCTCACATCGATAGGCGTTGACGCACAGGCCGCGGTGAGCACCATATTCCCGATCTTCTTCATAGTGATAGGATTGGGAAACGGTATCGCCGTGGGAGTGTCACAGGCACTGGCCAGGAGGGTCGGTGCGAACAACAAGGTGGAGGCAAATAATGTCGCCGAACAGGCGATAGTGATGAGTCTCATACTCAGTATCGTCCTCACGATAGTATTCCTGCTATTCGCTGAGCAGATCATCATTGCAGGTGGAGGATCGTCCAATATGGATGCCTGTATGGCCTATGCGATACCGATCTTCGTAGGGTTCCCTGCGATCATCCTGAGCGACATATTCAGCGGATTGCTCAGGTCGGAAGGCTCCTCCAAGCGTGCCATGTATATCATGGTGCTCGGCGCCGGGCTGAACATAATCCTCGATCCGATATTCATATTCGGACTCGATATGGGCATATCCGGTGCCGCATGGGCCACGACCGTCTCCATGGCCGTGCCGATGGTGATGGTGGTATACTGGTATTATGTTAGGAAGGATACCTACGTCATCCCAACGTTCAAAGGATTCAGATTCGACGGAGGACTCATCGCCGACATCTTGAAGGTCGGTGTGCCAGCATCCATGGAGATGGTGCTGCTTTCGATCATGATGATGGCCATGAACTTGATCATAGAGAGTGTGGGTTCCGTGGAAGGCATCGCCGTATACGGGAACAGCTGGAAGCTGATGGACCTGTTCTTCATGCCGACGATGGCGATAGGATTCGCCGTAGTTCCTTTGTGTGCGGCGGCCGTTGGTGCGAAGGATTACCATAGGGTCAGGACGATCTATAATCTCGCATTGAAGTACGGTATCCTGATCTCCATAGCGATAACCGTTGTCCTACTGCTGTTCGCGGAATACCTGGTGATCCCGTTCTCGTATTCGGAGGAGACGCTGCCACTGAGATCTCAGATGGTCACCATGCTGATGATCTGTGCCCTGTTCATGCCGTTCAGTCCCTTGGGATACACCTCATCGGGATACTTCCAAGGTATGGGGTGGGGTCTGAAGTCGCTGAGCATCATCCTCATGCTGAACCTGCTCCGTATCCCGATCTGCCTGATGATGGCCTCCGTATACGGTACATTGGAATCGATCTGGTGGGGCGTCGTCGCAGCGGAGATCCTGGGATCATTGTACGGCGGGGTTTTCGGATACCATTCCATACGCAAACTGGTATCAGGCGGTTATCCGCAGTTCAGACCGTCAGAGTGATCCCATTTGACCCTGAGTTCGCCAGTTATCAATCCATATCTGTTACTCGTTAAGATTGCAGTCCCGTTCACACTTAGCGTTTTTGAGAAATGTCGGCATACCAGATAGATACAGGATTGCTCGAATCATGACCGGAACTGCGAGAATCAGCACATTACCAAGTCCAATCATCCGTATCAATCCGATATCGATAGGGGATCCAGGTCATCCGGACGCGGGATATGCCTAAGTGAGGATGTGAACAGGAACGAACGTCCGCAACTGGACAGAATGAGACCGGATTACCGATGACAGATCCGTTTTCGGTCGAGGGCACTTCCCCACTTTCGGGTACTTTCGGACACCCCCTTCAGAGGCTTATATACAAGGATGGACGGTGTATATTCCGGGAGGCATTCGGGATGTACAGAGCGATCACCATGAGGGTGGAACCCAGATCCGATCAGAGGAG
>JAFUHJ010000200.1 GCA_017468935.1 Candidatus Methanomethylophilaceae archaeon | reverse complement strand
TTCAGATCCCATGACCCGACGAACAATTCACCTGACCAATCTGCATTATCCTCGCTACCGATCTATATCCACGTGACCAATTCCAAAGGCAACTATTATGCCCAAGCAGACGATATCTCGATATCTTCCTCAATAGGTATGATGGAGATCAATGCCGGCGAATCATCTTCGCTTTATCTGGATGTCAAGAACACACTGAAGGATAGATCGATAGTCGTATACGTCTACCCCGACGTCAGCGAAGAGATCTCGGTAACGTTCCCGGAAGGGCAGAGAGTACTTCTGGGAGCTGGGGAACTGGGCTACTGTCTGATGAATATAGGCGTAGACCAGTACGCGGAAGAGGATGATTACGACATCTCCTTCAAGATCATGATAAACGATCCAGAAAGAGGGATGGTCATCGAATCCGATGCATCAAATGTGCTATCGGTGTCTGTAAAATCCGACATAATAAGCGATGACAACTTCAACCGTTTCTTCGGATACTTCGAGAACGACCTGCCATGGATATTCGGACAATCCTGGTTCTCCGCTCTGATCACGATGATCGCCTTCATCTGCTTGGCATATCTGATCGGGCTCAAACTCATACCGCTTATCACACGCAAATACCTCAGGGAGGATGATGAAAAATGAAGTTCGATGCAGGAAGGGCGATCTTCGTCCTCATCTTGATACTGGGACTGGCCGAATGCGCCCGCATTCTAGGTATGTCCCCCTACAGCATCACGATATTCAACCATATAGTGTACACCTTGATGATGGTGATCTTCTGTTTCATCGTCCTGCTGATAGCCAGGATGGCCCTTATCAGGATCCTCGGTTGGATCGATGATTCCACGACGGACGGATCCAAGTCGTCTGTGTACCCGATCCTCTCCGTCATGATGAATCTGGTGATCATCCTGTCCTTTACCTACATCATCCTGGACAACTTCGGAGTCAATCTGATGGTTATCGTCACCAGTTTAGGTATCGTAGGATTGGCAATCTCGTTCGGTGCCCAGTCCACTCTGCAGCAATTCTTCAGCGGATTCGGAATCATGCTCACGCGCAGCTTAAGGACGGGTGACGTGGTCCGTCTGCGCGACAGCGACACCAGGCTGATTGTCCAATCGATAGGTATGATGACGACCACCTTCATGAGTATGGAGAACGCAGAGATCGTCATCATGCCGAACGATGTGGTCTCCCAATCCGTGGTCCGTAACATGACCGCGGATGCCAAGAGCTACTGTATAGACCTGATCATGCACTTCAAGGTCGAAAGCATGGATCTTGACGAACTCTACGAACTCCTAAAATCCTCTGCATACGGTGTGAGCCATATCGTGACTGACGGAAGTCTGCCCAAGCCGAACGTCCAGTTCATGGAATTCGACCAGGACGGAGTGAGGACGAAACTGCAGGCGTACTTGGACGATGGCCACTACTATGACGACGTGGTCAGCGACCTGTTACGCAATGTCTCCAGAACATTGCGCGAACATGGAATGCTGCCCAACGGAGGTCCTGATTTCTACATCAAGGATGAAAAGAGAGCGACAAGGGTGGAGGCGAGATCATGATATCCGACAGAACCAAGATCGCCCTGGCGTCAATCGTCCTCGTGGCTTGCTTGGTGATAGGGCTTACTGCGAACATCGGCGAAGATGAGAGAACAGGCCCGGTTTCGGGAGCCTCTGCAGAAGGATTGTGGCATCAGACCGAGACAAAGGGTTACTACGACGGAGCGAAGATCACGACCACTTTCGCATCGAACGATCTGACCATTCACGAATACTCCGAGTATACGGCTGACCCGAAACACTATCTGACATGCTCACAAAGAGGATACGAGTTCCTCGCGATACGTGCCGGGGATAACATAATGTGGAGCTACGAGGCTGAGAATGGATCCTTCCTGAGCATCTCCACCTGCTACGGCGAATGCATCGTGGTTAACGAGATATTCATATCGAAGAGCTCGACCTCACAGACATACATCAGTTCAAGCGTGTATACCAAGGACAATGTGATCCCGACATGGCTGGATTGGGACTACCAGATCCCTCGTCAGAAATGGGTGCTCCATGACGGAGGAGCCGTGTCCGACACCATGACCGCTGAGCTCAGAGGCAAGAGCCTTTACATGCTGGAGAACAGTGGCCCGATATTCAAGGGCGAGATGGAGCAATCCGTAGGTACATCCATCTCCACCAAATCCTTGTCCGGAGTTATCATCGATTTCGACAAAAAATCGGGATATCTCTTGGCACTGGTACTCGATGACACCGACATTATGTGGAACCTCACCTACAACGGAAGCACCATAACCATGTCTGCTGTGGATCTGTCCGATGCCGCAAGCATCGATGGACTGATCTCAGCCCAGAGGAATTACACCCAGGTCTATGATGCTTCCCTGCCTAAGATAGAGGATCCCGTGTTCACGACCGGCATGGATCTGGAATTGATCGACACCACCGTCTTCATGAAGGACGGAGTCTCCAAACTTGGCGCGACAGGAACCGTATCATTCGAAAGGACCTACGGTACCGCCTTCTACACCCCTGGACATTTCATAGGGGTCTATGGCGAATATGACGTCAAGATGTATGGTTTCACGATGCATAGGCAGGCCCCGACAGAATACTTCGTATACTGTGTCTTCCAGGGGCTGGTGGACGGCAAGATCCCCATGAACGGCGGAGGTTTCGGAAGTTACAATTCAGAGACTGGAATAATGGTCTTCGCGATTATGACCGAAACCAACGGCATCCCGGTGATCGTTGAATTCATCTACCGCAACACGTCGATAGGATAACCATGAACCGCCGGAAGGCGACCTGTGTCCCCCGCCGGGGACACAGGAAACATCTTTCAAACCATTAATCGGCAATCACCACTCTTTATTATCTCGGACCCTATCGTCCGGACAGATACGATGACTGATGAGATCTTCAGACATGACGGATACATATTCGATTTCGAGGCGCATGTGATCTCCGTGAACGGGGACGAAGTTATCCTGGACTGCACGGCTTTCTACCCCGGAGGAGGCGGACAGGTCTGCGATACGGGAATGATACGTAACTGCAAGGTAACGGAGGTCTTCTACAACAAAGACAACGATATCGTCCATAAATGTCCGGGCAACGATCTGAGGGTCGGAGAAATCGTCTGGTGCCAAGTGGATTGGGACAGACGCTATGATCTGATGCAGGGTCACACTGGGGAGCACCTTCTGTTCGGTTCGCTCCAGAGGCAGTGCGAAGGACTCGGCATAGTGAAGATATTCATCTCCCCCGAGACGAAATACGTCATCGTGAATCAGGATCTCTCGTGGGAACAGATCAGGGCAGCTGAGGATTTCGCCAACAAAGCGATACGCGACAACTTGTCCATCACCCACAGCATCATGGACAGGGACGATCCGGACCTCGAGAAGGTCAGGATCAAACTGGACAGAATAGGCGAGGACGAGGAGATCACCGTCGTGGCCATCGGGGACATAGACTACTCGGCATGCAGCGGGGTCCATGTACTGGAGACATCCGAACTCGAGATGCTGGTCGTGGACCGCAAGATCAAGGCAGGTAAGGACGGTTACGAGATACACTTCAAGGTCGGAGAGGCTGCGAAGAAAGCTGCCATCGGACTATCCAACATCGCTCTCGAGGTAATAGACGTCATCGGATGCAAGAACGAGGATGCTGCGAAAGCGGTCCACAACATGAAACAGGAGAACGAGCTCAAGTCTAGGCTCCTGAAGGATGCCACCAAGCAGATCGTGAAGAACCTCAAATCCAACGTCGTTAACGGCACCGAGGTGTACGCTGCGATCATCCCCGGCGGGGACAGGAACGTGCTCAACGATGCCATGGAATCCATCAGGTCCAAAGGAGGCGTTGCCGCATTCGTATCCGTATCCGAGACGCTGTCGGTAATGCTGGCATCCGGAAGCAAGGTCGTGGACTGCAAGAAGATCCTTGGCGATGTGCTCTCACAGTTCGGAGGCAGAGGCGGCGGAAAGCCGGATTTCTCTCAAGGCGGGGTCCCCGACGTGTCGAAGGCAGAAGAGGTGCTGAAGGCCCTTGGAGATGCTATATCCGCAGCATTGAACGCATGAACAAAACGACCGTTGGTCTCCCTTTAAATTATAAATAAAGAACCGATGATGAGGATAATATGGGCGGAATGAAGATCAACCCTCGCCAGATGCAGAAGGCAATGAAACAGATGGGTATCAAACAGAACAGCATCGACGATGTGGTCGAAGTTGTCATCAGGACCAGGACGAACGAGATAGTCCTGAAGGGTGCCGATGTCATGTGCGTCGAGATGGGTGGATCCAAGAGCTACCAGATCTCCGGTCCGGAGATTGTGAGACCCCTAAGCGGGGACGGGGCGGATTCCGTGCCTGCAGTCGATTTCGATGCATCCGATGTGGATCTCGTCATGAGTCAGACCGGATGCGACAGGGAGAAGGCCATCGAAGCGTTGACAGCTGCCGACGGACAGCCTGCGGAGGCCATCCTCAAGATTATGACGGAGTGATCATCATGTGCCTAGCGATTCCAGGGAAGATCGTCAAGATAGAGGACGATATGGCAGATATCGATTTCGGAGGAGTGACCAGGAAGGCCAACATCTCCATGGTCGAGGCAGAGGTCGGCATGTGGGCGGTCATCCACGCAGGTTTTGCCATACAGATCATGGACGAGGAAGATGCCCAGGAGACCATCAGGCTTTGGAACGAGGTCCTCGACAGCGATAAGGTCACCTACTGCTGATCATTCTATATCGTAATCCAGATCGAAAGCGCTCAGAATGCGTACCTGAATGTCACTCAGTTCCGTCTGGAGAGGTCTCTTCAGACCGGGAACCTTCACCGATTTGATCGAGGTCAGTTCCTCGATCATCTCCTTGTACGACATGGTCTTGTTCAGCTTCTTGTCGCTCATGGTGTTCTCGGTCTCCAGCCTCAGGATGAGAGCGATGAACTGTATGAATATCCTGCTCAGGCGGTTCGTCTCGTTATAGAGGTTCAGAGAAGTGTTGTCATAGTCGTTGTACATGTTCTCGAACATGCTTATGACCGTCCTCCTCTGAAGGAACGGGACCATCGCCGTCGAAGGGTTCCTGGTGAAGTTCGAGATGATGGCGGAATATCCAAGGTACTTGTTGTGATGGAGGATCGCCTCACTGTTATGCTCCACCTTGATCTGTCCTTCCTCCTCGGTCACTATCAAATAGCGGTCGTACATATCCTGATGTGATTCCACAGGACGTCCCGCCTCGATCTCGTACTTGCACATGTTGATGATGGTGATGAATGACGAAAGATCACTGACCGCCTTATTCGGATCGAAGAAGATGTGCACATAAAACTTCTTACCGTTGACATGATGCATATATGTCTCGATGAACAATGGGATACCGAACAGAGTCCTGTAATTCTCGGGATTGGTCATCGTAGGTTCGGCCCTTTCTATCATAGCGCTCACGAATTCGTTGTCCGGACGGGTACGTACTATGATGTTTGTATTGGCATATGCTATCAGAGCGGGGTTGATGGCGTTCCCTCCTTCCTCGTCCAGGAATGAAGATAATCTGGTGAAGCTCTGGGGCGACACGTCATAATCCCCGAATTCGCGCCCTGTCGCCATATTAGATAACTTATAACAAAGGGGGATGTTGTTCCTGGTGGAGAAATAGATGTCCATCTTCATCCTGTCACTCAGACTGCTTATGTCGATGTTCTGTTCCCTTGAGTAGTCGGAAAGGCTGCGACCTGTCTCGCTGTAACTGATGGAGCTCACATAGGTCTCCTCCGGTTGCACACGCAACCTCCATAACGTGAAGAACAAGGAGATCGAGTTATCCGATATGTTATTCAGAAGATCCATGACCGCCTCTTTGGATAATGACAAGTTATACGGCATCGTGTTGCTCTCGCCCCATTTCCTGAAGAACTGCAGCTCACCTCCGGTGGCTGCCAGATAATAGGCTATCGACATTATCTTCTTCCAATCGTCCGGGAATGCCAAAGCAAGAGTCTCCGAGAGTTTGATACTGTTGGAAACGCTGTCGAACATATCGCAAACAAAATGTCCTTTGATCTTCGGATACTCTTTGGATCTCGCTTTCCTGTTAGGGACTATCTGTCCGGTCTCCGGGTCAACGTGTCCTATGCACTTCCTTTTGTTTATGCACTTCTTCTTCTCGGGATCCCAAACGGATTCGTTCAGATAAGCATAAATAGTATTGGTTTTAGAATTTTTGAGATAGACGATCGAGGACATTTACTTGTATAATCATATTATTATACATATACATTTTTGTTTATACATATGAAATATCTGTTAACATATGGTCATAAATTCTTAGATTGACCTCATCAGCCAGATATAAAATATTTTACAATTCTAAACTATTGATGGATGGATGGCTCATCCATATATTTAGAAACAAAGTTTTATAAACGTTATAATCGCAAACTCGTTTTTGAATTTTGAAACGGGTTATAAACTACGCTTACTTTCAAACATCCAACCAACTAAAAGGTGGTAAAATGCTAAGCAAAGAAGGAGCAGATTTCACAAAGGTCCTCAAGCGCTACGACATCGACATGCAGGTGACGCTGACGCCCGAGGAAATGGCAGAAAAGATGTTGCCTACAGATCCTGTATTCAGAAAAGTAGCAGATCAGGTTCTGCACATGCAGTTCAAGACCGTTGGACCTACCGTCATGGAAGCTCTCAAAGAGAGGGACCCCCTTGACATCATCAACAACGGACTTGTCGCCGGAATGGAGTGCGTCGCGAAACTGTACGCGGAGCACGTCTACTTCCTTCCCGAGATCATGATGGCCGCAAAGACCATGGAGATCGGAATCGCCATCGCAGAGAAGCAGGTCCCCGGAGGACGTGAGTCCAAGGGAACCGTCGTCATGCACGCAGCAGAGGGAGACCCCCACGACATCGGAAAGAACATCGCTGCCGTTATGGTCAGGTCCTCCGGATACGATGTCATCGATATGGGACGTGACGTACCCATCGTCGACTTCGTCGCAAAGGTCGAGGAAGTCAAGCCTCTGTTCGCAAGCGGAACAGCTCTCATGACCACAACCATGTCCGCATTCCCCACAGAAGCAAAGATGCTCATGGACAAGGGAATCAACATCCCCCTGATGGGATGCGGTGGAGCAGTCAACAGGGAGTACGCCAACTCGTACGACCTCGGAATCTACTCCGAGAAGGCACCCCAGACACCCCTGATCGCTGAGAAGATCAGAGAGGGTTACGACTGGAAGAGAATAAGAGAAGAATGGGACAGCATAGTAGGAGGTCTGTGAGATGGCAACAGTTACAAGATACACAAAGATGGCATACGACAGTGCAGACGACATGGTTTTCGGACACGCAAAGCACCCTGTGACCTATGGATTCGGACTCAAGCTCGGAGCAGGATATGTCGTTCCCGAGATCAACTACGCTCCCAGGCCCGGAACAGAGAAGGACGCTGACAGGCTCAGAAAGGAATACGTCGACTACATCACAAAGGACATCCTCGACCGTGCGATCACAGTCGGATTCCCCAACGTTCAGCTCGAGACCGAGTGGGTCTCCCAGATGAACCAGGCAAAGCTGTCCGCACCCGTCGTTGCCGGACAGGAAGAGATGTGTGAGAAGTACCACGAGGAGTACGGACTCAACTGCGGTACAAGGCAGACAATCCCCGACCAGCGTGAGGCCGACCACGGACTCAGGCCCGGAATGGACTCAGCCCACGCATACCCCGAGAAGTTCTTCGAGTGCTGTGACATCGCATGTGAGAACGGATGCGACAACCTGTCCGTCGAGTCAGTCGGAGGAAAGGAATTCGCAGACTACGCTGTCACCAACGGAGACATCATCGCCTTCCTCTACGGAGTAGGTTACCTCGGATCCATCGATATGACCTGGGTATGGTCCCAGATGGTCGACATCTGTAAGAAGAACCACTCCACACCCGGAGGAGACACCAACTGTTCCGGAGCGAACGTTTCCATGTTCATGGCCGGAGGAATGATGGACCAGGATGTCCAGAGGACCTTCTCTGCAGTCACCCGTGCAATCTCCGCAGCAAGAACCCTGTGCGCTTGGGAGTGCGGAGCACTCGGACCCGACAAGGACTGCGGTTACGAGGGACCCATCGTTAAAGCGATCGCAGGAAAGCCCACCACCCAGGAGGGAAAGAACTGTCAGTGCGCCCACTGTGATCTTCAGGGTAACCTGATCGCTCAGTGCTGTGACCTCTGGTCCAACGAGTCCGTCGAGTACCACCCCGAGTTCGGAGGAACATCCGTTCAGTGCTGGTTCGGATCCATCGGATACGAGTCCGCCCTGATGAACACCGCTATCCAGCTCAAGCAGGAGAAGACCCTCAGGGACCTGTACATGTACGCTGACAGGTACAGAGGACCCGAGGCATACATCCTCGCATACGACCACGCCTACGAGATCGGAAAGGCCATCGCTGAGCAGGGTAACGACCTCTACCTCAGGTCCAAGGCAGCCGGAATCAAGGCAGCTGAGATCCTCCTTAAGGGATACGAATCCAAGGAGCTCGGACTCACCACCAAGCAGCTCGAGACACTTCAGGACATCCACAAGAAGCTTACCGCTCTCCCCGACGAGACCGACAAGTTCACCGAGTGGGCTGACAAAGAGTTCAAGGACCTCGTCCCGAACTACAACCTGAAGAACTACGACCTCTGAAGTTCAATAATATTAGGCCCCTTCGGGGGCCCCCCTTCTTTTTTCCTTAAAAACTAACATAAGACGTGAAAGGACGGCTCGTTCAGTTTTCAAATATTGACTTGTCATTAACAGGTTTTATCTACTAAGTTGTGATTTGACGATTCAGTCCTAACGGACCAATCATAAATCACATTCACCGATCCATCGCCAATAGACTCTTGCCGGTCGACGAGGATCGATGAAGGGCCCCCTTCACAACCTCCTTCGGGAGGGGGGCCTTCCGTTTGTTTCACATAATTGTTGAAAAAGTTTTGATCGATCTTAATCGTGGTCAGAGGAAATGGGGGCCGTAGCCCCTTCGTTGTGCCCAACATTCATGCTGGGTTGAAATTCGACTTCTCCCTCTTGCATCTGGGGCAATGCCAATCGTCAGGAAGCTCGGAGAATGGTGTTCCCGGAGGTATTCCCTGCGTAGGGTCCCCCTTCTCGGGGTCGTAAAGGTATCCGCAGACTCCGCAGATGTACTTGCCCGTCGGGGTACGATACACGATCTCGCCGACAGGAACGGATTCCGGAGGATTCTCCAGATCGATGACCCTGAGATTCTCCAGATTCTCGTATCCAAGAGGGGTGTGAGTGGACAGATAGACGGTCGGATTCCCTCTGATAAAAGCACGCACCCTGTCCAAAGTCTCCCTGGAAGCTACGATGTCCTCGAACACTACGGAAAGCTTGTTGGCATACAATGCCTCATCTGTGTATGTAACGTCGCCGTGGAACATGAAATAGTAATCCTTGTCCTCCGCTATGACGATGCTGTTACCTTTCGTGTGACCTTTGGCTTCGATGATCCTAATGCCATCGGAAACTATCTGTGTCTTAGGGAATCCTTTGTACTCTCCGTCACCATATGTCAGACGAACGATGTTTTCCCCCTTGAGATCCAATGCATCCGCGTCCTCAGGCGATATGTACACCTTGGCGTTCGGGAATGCAGCTATCATTCCGGTATGATCGTCATGCTTATGCGTTATGAGGATCTTGGATACGTCCTTTGGGTCGTATCCTGCCGTCTTCAGGGCATCCAGGTAATCCTCGATACGTGTTCCCATGAAGAGCGGAGTCTTCTCGTCCGGTGCCTGATCGGGGAAACCATCTGGAAGGCCCGTGTCCACCAGGATCACTTCGGAACCTGTATCGATGACATAGTTCTGAAGACTGGAGCGATACATGACTGAAGGATCGAACTGATCTGGACCCTCCTCTCCGCCGAAGGCGAAGGGTTGTTTCATGAACCCGTTCTCATAGAGTTTCACGGCTTTGATGATCATAGGTTCACTTCTGTGCGGGTTCCCACTTGCATCTTACGGGCGAAACGATGGTCCCGTCTTTCTTCATGGCCGCGAACTCCTTGTCCACGACTTTGCGATCGAGACCTGTGAGCTCTGCTACCTTTCCTGCGGCAAGAGGCTCTCCTGCTTTCTTCATTGCTTCCAATATTGTATCTCTGTCGCTCATTCTTTCACCTTTGTCGCCTTTCACAGACATGAAAAAGGCCTGTGTTTGTCAACAAACTGTGTGTATAAAATACGGACACAAGGTTTAACACAATTTAATTTAAATACCGTATAAACACCTTAGACCTCATGGCAGATCTCATCAAAGACCTGAACATAGCCGTACCAGAGAACACAGACGAGAACTTCCTGTTCTATTTCCTGATGTACTATCTGCAGAAAGAAGCCGACCTCACCTACATCGAATGCAGGGCTGTCCTGAGGGACTATTCAGGAGACACTACAACATCCCTCGGTCAGGAGTTCAATTGTTACATCAATGCCATCTACGAGTTCGAGAAGAAAGGAATCGACAAGATCAACGGCAGATTCAAGCTCAAGCTCACACCCAACCTTGATCGCTGATTGATGATCATCTCTCAAAACTCGAATAATGGCAGGGCCCTCACCCCGCCCTTTCCATGGACAAGATTATATACATGTCCGATATCCCATGTCTTGGTATGACGGCCATAGCGGAGGAGTCACACCCGGTCCCATTCCGAACCCGGCAGTAAAGCCCTCCTGCGTACCAGTCTGTACTGTATTGCGCAAGCGTACGGGAACTCTGGTGCGCTGTCAACCACTT
>JAFUHJ010000199.1 GCA_017468935.1 Candidatus Methanomethylophilaceae archaeon | reverse complement strand
GAGGAAGGCACTGGTTATAGTATCCGCAGGAGCAAGGGCGGAGGCCGGAAGACCGACCGCGGAACGTATCCAGAGGATACTGACCCGCAGAAACTTCGAGACAGCGCTGATCCTTCATAGCACAAAGGACAGCGCGAATCCGAAAGAAGATGCGACCCTGATGGAACTTGCTCGCGAGTATGGCAGGAATCTTCTCCGAAGAAGAACCTGATACGATCAGTCCTTTTCCTTATTGTAATTGAAAGTATAGACGTAGTTCCAATCCTTGGGTTTTATGAGGATGTACCTGATCCATGCCAGGATGCTCTTGTCCTCGGACAGGGGAGGGGTGTAATACTTCCTCACGCCCGGCAGGAAGAGGATTATGTAAGCGATGGTCACCACGATCATCGTTTCCCTGAAAAGCATGACCGGGGTACCGATACTCAGGAATTCGTTCACGAATCCCATCACTCCGATAACTAGCATCCTGCGGGCAGCCGCTCTCCAGGATTCCTTCTTGGCCGATTGAAGGGTCATCATCGTCAACATGGTGGAGTAGGAGATGTAGATTGACGATAATAGGAGATACAGGTATTGTATGCCTTGATCCGGGTTGTAGAGGATTATCTTCACTGATTGGATGGACATTATGAAAGACCACAAGTTACGGGTCAGAACGATCGCCAGAATCACATCTAGAACATACATCACCAAAGGGACTTTACCTGTCTTCTGTGACTTCAGGAAATCGACTGCCATGTGTGGAAGCAAAATTGTTTTTAGCCGATATAATCATGACTGCCCATGGGCGCCGTGGGGACTGACAGATTCCTGAATAACGTTGTGAAACGTTCGTACAAGGATGTCATTGTGAATCCTCTCGTCCTCATTCTGATCATCCCCGGTTGTTTCGGTTTCCCGTTATATGCCTTATGGGATTTGGCCAGGACTTGGCACACATCAATCTTCACATTCATTTCGCCCACGATGGTCTATGTCGCCATCGGGTTCACGGCGATCCTTGCCCTGGGGATGGCGTACATTTTGGCCAGATCTCTGAATCTGCATCATTCCCGTGATACCGACTGGATGTATGCATTGTTGGGTTATGCTGCATATTACGGGAAGGACACGTCCGAACTCGAGAAGATGTGCGACGAGATGGCAGGTATAGTAGGGAGGAGATACGAGTACATGACCTTGGCGTTCTTCCTTCTGTTCACATTCTTCTTCTCCATGCAGAATTTCTTCTTCGATCTTGAGATTGTTCAGTATCCAAAAGATCTAACGTACGCTCTGACGATCATCATCATTGTATCTGTCGTCATCATACTCGCGACGACCCTCATACACAACCTGGCGGTCATCTATCTGATGGACAACCTCCAGTGCAGATTCACGGAGTTATTCTCGGAGTTGATGTCGGATGATACGGAGGTGGTGACGATGAAATCCACCATCAGGATGTACGAGATCAGGACCCACCTCATACTGCTCATCTGTACCCTTGGAGTGTATTCCGCCGTTCTCTGTGCCAATTTCATAAACACGATGAACAAGCACATCAGAAGTCAGTGGGACTACGAGGTCAGGATTCTGAACTGGATGTCCGCTCGCGAGGGGGCTGAGGGAATAGTCAGGAGGAAGTCGGCCACACAAAGGGGCGGACTGTATGCTCTTCTTATGCGCATTCCGTGATCCCCGCACTGACGGGTGACCGGAGCGGAACAATCAAAAACCGTTAGTCTTTATCGATCACGGTCAGGAGGCGTCACGGTAAATGGACAATCGCAAAGTGAGAGAGGCACCCGCCAAGTATGGTGCAGGTACTTTCCTAGCCATCACCATGATGGTCTGTGCGGCGTTCATGCTGTTGACGCGTTTCTTCTCATTGGAGATCGACGGCGTATTGCTGTCCGTAGACGACGGGGCCATCGGCATATTCTCTAAGGCCATGCTCATCATCGGAGGCCTCATCATCCTGATCAAGAGGAGGAAAGGCAACTACTTCGCGGTCGGAATCTATGCTATGACACTTGGAATATCGAGACTCCTCAGAGCGCTTCCAAATCTGGTATCGACATCGGATACCATGTTCTACTCCGGTCTCCTCATCATCATCCTCAGTGCGAACCTGGCGGCCACAGGATACAACCATCTCACCGTCAGGATGAAGAATCCGCTCAACATGAGATACACGACCATGATCATCCTTGGGATATACACCATTGTCCTGCTCTATTTCATCTACATAGGGGAGAAGCCATCGGTGCTGTTGGGATATCTCCCGGATGTCATGTGGTACATCCCCATCTACGCCGCACTGCTGGTCGTACTCTTCTCGAAGGACGTTGTGGACAACTCCCCTATGGGCCGTATAGATTCGTTCTCGACCTCGGTAGCGGACAGGACAAATCTCGGAGGGGACATAATGATCTCCGAGGCGGATGCCGATAAGATCAAGGCCGGTCTGAGCGGACCCGACGGATGGAGGGAAAAGGAGATCGGCGGTATCACAGTGAAGGAGGAGACCGTCACATTCGAGACCCGCAGGGGCGACAGGGATGTGATCCTCGAGAGATGCGAAGGGGACAGTGACCTCCGTATCACCATCATAGACGATGCCGATGACTCGTTCGTCAACGGGGTCCGTATGAAGGTATCGTCCGTCAGCGAATACTACGCTTCCCTGGCACTCATGGACGACAAAGGCATCTGTGCCACATTGCGTGTAAGGAGGTCACATCGATGGATATGTCGAATCTCAGGATACATCCTGACTATATAGCGGCCTTCCTGATGATCCTGATCATCGCGAGGGGCATCTACACGGGTTTCGATCTACTGGAGGGGGCTGTCAAGTATTTCTCCATATCGCAATTGGAACCGTTCATCGATTTGTTCCTCTCTCTGATAGCGGTGATCGTACTACTGTCCACAAAGCACCGCAGCATAGTGAAGACACTCATCGTCAGTTCGCTGCTGTTCGCGATCCTGTGTCTGATCGATGGTGTCAACGACATAGTGCGTTACGGAGAGGTACTTGACTACGACCTCGAGAACTTCATCACCGGCGTATTGATGCTGGCGTTCGGGACAATGCTCCTGGGGAACATACTGATCTACTGGTCGAAGGCATCGGCGAGCTTGGATGCCATATTGTTCTCCATGGCGGGTATCCTGTGTCTGAACATCGTACAGGATCTCTCATTGTTCCGTTACGGCTCGGAGTTGGGGGCCATCGTAGAGAATGAGTTCTGGAATATCCCGGAGTATGCTCTTATGGTGTTCAACATACTGCTCCTCCGTTCCGACTCTGTCAAGGTGCATACGCTGCTCTATCGTATCAGGGATTCTTCTGATGAGATCAAGAAAGCGTCCGTGCCGACAGGAGTCAGGATTGACCGTATGCAGATCATGGAGCTGAAGGCGATCGCCGAATCGGGGTTGTCGGAAGGGTCCTACGAGATCGATCTCAACTCGTTCTATCCCATCGATTACAAGTTGATCCTTACGAAGAACGGTGATGATACGGCCGTGCGCTTCTGCTCGATAGATGATAACACGGGAACAGGGATAGCCAGGTTCAATCTCCGCGGAGTATGGACCGATACAGATGACGTCATGACATGCGACCTTGTCAGGATCTACGGCGACGACATGTTCTTCATTCAGCTCATCGCCGGCGGACCGTACAGGAAGAGCTCCGAGAAGGTATCTCTCAAAGAGATATTCAGAGGATGAATCCTTCATCTCGGTATACGATCGAATCGTTGATATCGAAAGTAGCGAACAGTATGGCCTTCCCGCCCAGTTTCACTCTGTCCCCGACTATCTCCACGGAGACCGTTCCTCCGCGTGCGGAGACCTGACGGGCGACCATACGGTCCTTCCCGAGCTTCTTGCTCCAGAAATCCACAAGACTGCAGTGCATGGAACCGCACACGGGATCCTCGTCCACCTTAAGCTTCGGCCAGAATGATCTGGAGACGAAATCGAAACCGTCATAGCCGGGAGCGGTGACGAACAGTCCCAATCCCTTTTCGAGATTCTTGACCTTCCCCAAGTCGGGTTCCAATCCGATGACGTCATCTGCTGATCCTAGGAGGAGTATCGGATCCCTGTACCCTATGGCCGCTTCCTTCACCTCGCATCCGATCGCATCGGGATAATCGTCGGTGACCTCCATGGGTTCGGTGGCGATCAGAGGGAAGTCCATGTAATACATGTCCCCGTCCTTCGTCACCGTGAGCTGTCCGCTCGCGGTATCGAATCTTACTTGTGATGCTCCAGGTTCGATGTGATTGAGGATGACGAATCCCGTGGCCAAAGTGGCATGCCCGCACAGATCTATCTCCCCTCCGGGAGTGAACCATCTGAGTTTGTATTCCCCATCTGATCCCACGGCGAACGCCGTCTCGGAGAGGTTGTTCTCTATGGCGAGCTTGAGCATCACATCATCGCTTAGCGCTCTTTCTGTCACGCAGACCGCTGCAGGATTGCCTGAGAAAGGTTCATCAGTGAACGCATCCACCTG
>JAFUHJ010000198.1 GCA_017468935.1 Candidatus Methanomethylophilaceae archaeon | reverse complement strand
TCCAGAGAGAAATTCGGTACGGGTTCGCAAAACCTTTAAAAGCAGAACTAAGGATGCGGTTGCGATGGCTAAAAAGAAGAGACGCATAATCGAAGAGGCTCCCGAGGAGTATGAGTTCACACCTACGGAGTTCAACGAGAGAGAGTTCATCCTCAAGGAGACGTACTCATCAAAGGTGTTCTTCCTGGCCATGGGTATGGCGATCGTCGTCGGTATCTTCACGGGAATCCTCATCAAGGTGGAGCCTCTGGAGACCAACGGATTCTATGCGATGTCAATCGTCGCCACGATCATATCGTTCGCTGGAATGTTCTTGATCAAGAAGGTCGCGGGAAAGCTCGGATTGCACCCCGAACTGTTCGAGGTCAAATCCCTGGCAGGAACATATCTGATGTACCTCGCTATGGCCCTCGCGGTCTGTATCATAGTGGTCCAGTTCTGAACCGCTCGAACAAACCCTTTCAATTCCTTTTTTCATCATTTAGCTGAATCACTTGGGGGAGACCCTTTCGATTGTGACAAATACTTTCGATGAGATTCCAGACCGGTCTGCCGATGCATAATCATCGTCCAAAGGCAGGATGGAGCTGAAATGTGGGTCGAGGAGCACTTCCGGTCTTTATTCGTCGCGGTTCTGATCGTTGCAGCGATACTGTTCTCGGCCGTGGCATTATCGGATGATGCATCCGCATCCTCAGAGGGCCGTTCCGGTATGAAGGTCAGCATCATAGGCGACAGCCTGTCCGATGACAAGGCCTATGAGGAGGTCTTCCCGGATTCCGGAATGACGGCGGATGATTTCTGGTGGGCGAAGCTCATCAAGGACTGGGGCGCAGAGAAGCTGGTGAACCATGCGGTATCGGGAACTTGCTGCGGATATGACATAAAATACGGCAAGCCCAGGGCCAATGTGGAGATCACGCACACCCTGAACGACGGGGACGTTCTTCCCGATATCGTCCTGATCCTGATCGGTACCAATGATTATCTGAATATCAGGAATTTCGAGATGGGTACGTCATCCAAGGACGACATCGAAGGATATCTGGAGACAGACAGGAATCCAGACGGTACATGGAGGGATTCGTATGACAACCTCATGCAGGCGTACACATTGATGCTGAAGAGGATTATCGACCAATACGGAAGTGACCGTCCCCTTGAGGTGATATGCCTATTTCCCTTCGCGGAGCCCAGTCAGATGTATTCTGAGCATCTCGGAGGGATATACTGGAGGGACACGCTCAACTCACAGCTCAGAGACATCTGCGGTTATTTCAAGGACGTGTACGGCGGAGGGAACGATGTGAAGTGCATCGACCTGTCCAAATGTGGTATGCCCGCAAGGTATTCCAGGGAGGCTGCCAGCTACTATGTGGATGCCGGAGGCAGATACGAGAAATTCTCCCCTTCATTGCATCCGAACGCAGCAGGTATGCAGCTGATGTACGAATACATCAAGGCAGAGCTCGATGGTACCGAGAAGAAAGTGAAGACGGTCCAGATCCCCGAGGGGAGCGGATATCTCTACGAGCTGGTGACCGATGGATCCGATCTGGGTTACAGTGTGATGGAATCCCATATGGTAAACGGTGCAGCCACGCCGTTATCCTCGGTGGGACCGGTCAAGGCCGACGGTCCGGATGCCAGCAGGACTTCCACAGGTAATCCGGAATATGATGTGAACCGTTTCTGGGATTTCGATCCAGTAACCGGCCTCGGACCGTTCAATTCGTTCTACGCCGCGATCAATCTTGAGGATGGCAGCAATGCCGACGACGGTTCGGAGAAGAGGCTCAGTTCGAAAGCAGGGACAGTGGCGTATGTGCTCAACCCATACGAATTGAAGAGGACCGTTGCAGGCACCCTATTCACCCCCGAATTGTACAACGTCATGCTAGTCATCCCCGCGATATACTGGAAGGAGTCCGATGGTACGCTGTACATGTCCGATTCACCCAAATACTCTTACGGTGACACATCCGTTACCGGCATGGTCGCATACGCACATACGTTCAAGGACTCCTCGGGAAAGGAATCCGTTCATCCCTACATAGCGTTGGGAGTGTACGAATCTTCAGTCATAGGTTCCGGTAGCGATGCCGTGCTGGTCTCGCAGAGCGGAAAGGTACCGGAGGTGTCATGCGACATCGGTACTTTCTTGGACCAGGCAAGGAATAATGTATCCTACGGACAGGGATCATACCAGGTATGGAATCTCTATCAGTGGACCCTCTACAAGATGATGTCCTATTCCGTCACGGGTTCGATGAACTCCTCCCAGATGGTCGGTCTGAGCTTCAACGACGACAAGTTCGGGAACACGGTCAGGTTGGAAGCGGGTACAACGGATGTTGCTTCGCCGTTTTTCGGTACGGTCAGGGATCCTCCTAACTCGATAGCCATCAGGACAACTGGTACCAAACTGTTCCTGGAGAACACCTGGGGCAATGTTGGTGATATGATCAGTGATGCATTCGTGAGCGGTACCAAGCTCTATGCAGGCAACACGTTGGGAGGAGGAGACATCGGTACGCAGGACCCCGTTGCGGATGTCACGGGATTCACAGGTAAAGGTTGGATAGATTCTACCCTATCATCGGGAGGGCTCTGGGATTTCCCGATATCGGATACTGAAGACAACAGCAGCGATCTGAGAAGTCATGGGGATTATGTTACATTGAGAGACGGAGTTCTTGTGGCTGGTGGATGTTTCGACTCGGCCTATGCGAAGAATGGTGTCGCAGCTTTGGTAACCACGGGTTCGGATTCCGGATCGGACAGGATCGGAGCACGTCTGGCATATGTGATGGACGGTCTCCTTCCGGAGGACGATTCTGATCAGTCCGTCTGGAAGATTGTCGCGGTGATAATGGTCATCCTGGCAGCGGCATTGGCCTTCTACTACTTCAGAAAGTGATGTTCCGAATCAGCCCTTGAGCTGTTCTATGAGCAGCCTCACGGCATTCCCGCGGTGGGATATGAGGTTCTTCTCGTCAACTGACATCTCCGCGAAAGTGAGCTTCCCGTCGGGAGAGAATATGGGGTCGAATCCGAAACCGTCAGTACCCTTCTCGGAATCCGTGATGTAGCCGCGGCATACACCGACGACAACGATGCGTTTCCCGTCGATGTCGCATCCGATGCAGCATCTGAATTCTGCACCGCGGTCCTCCACACCCTCCATCAGTTTCAGGATCCCTTTGTTACCGATGGTCTTCTGAGCATAGGCTGACCATACCCCAGGGAATCCCTTGAGAGCATCTATGAATAGGCCGGTATCATCCACGATGAAGTTCCTAACACCTTTGGCGATGATCTCGTCCATCCCTTTGTTCACGACCTCCCTGAGATCGCTGGTCTGGACCTCGTCGTAGGGGAGCTTGTAATGCTCCATCTCTATCCCGAGTTCGTCGAAGGCTTTCTGGTATTCGGCTACCTTTCCCGGATTGGATGTGATGACCTTCAGCTTCATGTGTATCTTGCCCTGTTCTTGATGTCGGTGAGTTTCCTCTTGACCTGTTTCGCATTCTGGACATTATCGTAATAGGTGTCCATCAGGACATCGAACGATGATTCTAGACCGACGTGTGCGGAACTGAATGCTCTCTCCAGGAGTCTGAGGTCCACCCCGATATCCTCCAGTTCTGCATTTGCGCATCCCATGGAGAAATCTATGAAACAGACCTCTCCGTCCTCGATGATCATGTTGGATGTGGTGAGATCACCATGACAGATCCCTGCGGAATGGAGCTTTGCGACCGCAATACCTATCTTCCTGCAGATCTCATCTGCGGATTCCGGATGCTCATCCAGAATGGATTTCACGGATCTCCCTTCGATATATTCCATCGTGATGGAGCTCTCCTTGAGGTCGATATCGTATATGCAAGGGGTCCTTACGCCTGCATCCCTGGCATCGCGCATTATGCGGGCCTCGTTGCGGGTCCTGACGTTCCTTATGTGGGAATCGATCTCGGGGAGCCTGTAGGATTTGGCAGGTCTGGTCTTCACCAGAGCCTTGCGGCCCAGGAACTCTGAGAACGATATAGTGGCCTCTGCCCCTTGGGTTACATTCGGAGAAAGCATCCTATCACAATTTTTAATTCAGTGAAGGACTATTTCTCTTTCGATATATATGAAGTACACTATCACAGGAGACAATCTCCAGTTCGTGAACGTGGAGCTGGGCCCCAATGAGACGTTGCACTCCGTCGCAGGGGCGATGGCATATATGACAGGGAACATGAGGATGGAGGCCGTCATGGAAGGCGGTTTCATGTCCGGACTCAAGCGCAGTCTGAGCGGATCCTCGCTGTTCCTGGTAAAATACGCACCACAGGGAGGTGTCGGAGTCGTAGGTCTGGGAGGCAGAGTCCCCGGAAAGATCCTGGACATCGACATCGGGAAGGGATCATGGATCGTTCAGAAGACAGGATATCTGGGTGCTGAACCATCCGTGAAGTTGGACATGGCATTCCAGAAGAAGCTCGGTGCCGCATTCTTCGGAGGAGAGGGATTCATACTTCAGAAGCTGTCCGGACAGGGTATGGCATTCATCGCCGCATGCGGTGACCTGAATGTCGTTGAGCTCAAGGCCGGAGAGCAGTACAAGGTCTCGACCGCCAACGCTGTCGCCTGGGAGGAATCGGTATCATATGATATCACGGCCGCAGGCGGTATCAAGACATCGCTGTTCGGAGGAGAGGGTCTGTTCGTGACGACTCTCACCGGACCCGGAAAGATAGTCATACAGTCTATGACACTGCAGGATCTCGCCACTGCGCTGATCCCCTACTTACCGTCGAACAACAGTTGAAGGTGATTCGAATGGCAGAAGCTAGTAATTTGAAGAAGGCGGGTACAGGCAAGTCCGGTCTAGGTATACTGCTCATCGCAGTCGGAGTCGTTGCTCTGATCGCGGTAGTTGTATGGGCCCTTACGAACCCTGATATCCTCGAGGCCACGATCAATGTGATAATCATCATCGTGGTCGCAATCGTTGTCATCGCGCTGATAATAGCCGGTGTGATGCTCCTCATGGCAATCCCATTGTATGTCAAGAAGGGAGAGCAGTACCAGGAGAACGTCGACTACAGCATCGATGATGTGAAGTCCGTCAAGGAATCCTCTTCCGAGGACAAGAAGAACGAATGAAACTCATTTGGGGGCACCGCCCCCATTCTCTTTTTATTGTCTGTATTTGATAAGGGTCTGTGGATAGGATACCTTTGGGATGTTCCAACTTCGATATGCTCCTCGGAGGGGGCATAGAGAAGGGGAGCGTCACGCTGATCTATGGCGAGGCCGGTGCCGGCAAGACTAACGTATGTCTCCAGCTGGCGCGCAATGTCGCCACGAATGGCGACAAGGTCGCCTACATAGATTCGGAAGGTCTCTCTTCGGAGCGTCTCAGCCAGGTGTTCAAGGGCCGTGAGGATGCCATAAAGAATCTGCTGGTATTCGAGGTGCACAGTTTCTCCGAACAGTCCGACCGTATCGACAAGATCGAGAAGTTAGCCTCCACGGGGACCATATCGCTCGTCATCATAGATTCCCTCACCATGTTCTACCGTCTCAACCACGAGGACAGCTATGTGAGGAACGATTTCATCAGGCAGACCGAGGTACTACTCAACATGGCCCGCGAATACGAGATCGCCATAATGCTGACCTCGCAGGTGTATTCAAACATCAATACCGGCGGGGTGGAGTTCCTCGGTGGACATGCGTTGCATCACAACGCTAAAACCATAATCCGTTTGGATAAGAGGACGGAAGGCAGGCGTGCCGCCGTCATTATGAAGCACAGGAGCCTCCCCGAAGGGAGGGCTGCACTGTACCGTATAACCGAGACAGGTATCTCGGATACCTGATCAGACGTCCCTGTCGATGGCATATCTGGCAAGGGCGATCATGAATTCCTTCTCCTCGCTCTCTGGCAGGAACTGGATCTTCGCGATGGCGTTCTCCACCTTCTGTTTGGCAAGGTTCAGGTTGTAATCGATCGCACCCACGCTCTCCATGATGCTCTTGGCACGGGCGCACTGCTCGTCGGTGGCATCCATGTTGCCGAGGATGGATTTGAACTCCTTCAGGAGCTCGGGGTCCTTCAGGTTGGCTATGGTGTTGGTCACCATGCAAGTGCACTTTCCCTTGCGGATATCGTTACCGACAGATTTCCCGGTCTTGGAGGAATCCCCTGCGATACCGAGGTAGTCATCATACATTTGGAATCCGAGACCGAGTTCGATGGCGTACTCATTGATGGCCTTGACCTCCCTGGGATTGGCGCCTCCGACGATGGCTCCTCCTGCAGCCGCTGCAGCGAAGAGGACGCTGGTCTTCAGTTTGATGGTCTCCAGATACACTTCCTCTGTGACGATCTGGCCCTCGTTGTTGACGTCCATCTGCTGACCGCGGGCGAGATCCCAGACCGCCTGGGCCACATACTTGAGGACATCCCTCATGTTCTCAGCGGGAACATCCAGATTCGCTATGATCTGATATGCCTTGGCGAACAATGCATCTCCGGCGAGGATCGCCGTAGGTTCTCCGTATCCGACGTGGATCGTGGGCATTCCCCTGCGTTTCTCGTCCCCGTCCATGATGTCGTCGTGGATCAAGGTGAAGTTGTGGATGTACTCGATGGCGACCGCCAGGGGTACAGCCTTGGAGCCATCTCCGCCGACGGCCTTACAGCATGCGACGGCCATTGCAGGGCGCATCCTCTTGCCTCCGGCGAAAGGGTACTGCTTGGCAGCGTCCATGAGGACTTTGGGCTCCTCGTCCCCGATATAGCTCTTCATAGGTCCGTCCAGTTCTGCGGACATCTTCTTCAGGTACTCTTTGGCATCGATCATATCTGGTCCATCCATTCCTTTGTCTCGCCCAGCACTACGTGGCGGGCTTTTGAAAGTTGTTTGAGGTTCTGGGAACCGGTCAGGAGCATTGCGGTCCTGATCTCCTCCCTTATGATTGTTAGTTTCTCCTTCACCGCATCAGCGGATTCGGTGGCTTCCTTGAGGATCACGTTGGCGATCCCGGCAGCGGTGGCGCCCATGGATATGGATGCTGCCACGTGGATACCGTCCAGTATGCCTCCTGAGGCTATTACGGGCAATCCGGAGTCCTTGCAATGGGACAGCGAGACGGGAGCAGGTATGCCCCAGTCGAAGAACGTGTCCCCGAGATTGGTCATGAGATTATCCTCTGTCTCGAGTGCGCGGTAGAATTCGACCGCAGAGAAACTGGTGCCGCCCATTCCGGCGATGTCTATTCCCTGTATGCCTATGCCCTTCAGTCTGTCGATGACCTCTTTGGATATCCCTGCACCGGTCTCCTTGACCATGACGGGCCCCTTCCTGGCCAGTTCGCGGATCGCATCGCGGCATCCAGCAAAGTTCCTGTCGCCCTCGGGCTGGATCATCTCCTGCAGAGGGTTCAGGTGAATCGCCAGTATATCCGCCCCGACGAGTTCGATGGCCTTCTCGATCATATCATCGTCGTACATCCTGCCACTCTTCTGAGGTATGAGCTGTACAGCACCTATGTTGCCGATGACCAGGGGGACATCGTAGTCCTTGATCACGGAGTAGCTTTCCTCGGACGTTCCCATGACCCCTGCTCTCTCGCTCCCGACACCCATTCCGATGCCTAGTTCTGCGCAGGCCTCAGCGATGTTGCCGTTGATCTTCTTGGCCCCGGGGAACCCTCCTGTTATGGCAGTGACTATCAAAGGGAACTCAAGTTTCTTTCCGAACAGGTCGCAGCGCATATCGATGTCATCGATATCCAGTTCGGGCAGTGCGTTGTGGATGAGTCTGATGTCATCCCAGTAGCAGTATCCCGGAGCTACGCGTTCGCTCTTGCATATCCTGATGTGATCGGCTTTCCTGTCCTTTATCGCCATGTTATCACGGTCTTACCTTGGTGCATGGTACGTCCTCGTCCTTGAGAAGGGCCAGAAGTCTGCCCGGCACCGTACCGTTCACGAGGATGCACTCCCCGTCGTTCCCGCAAATGTTCAGCATCTCCTCCACCTTTCCGCGGATACCGCCTGTGACGTCCGCAACGGTGAGTTCGCTATCCAGTTTGTCAAGCATGTCCCCGCTGACCTCGGGTATCAGCTTCGCATTCGGATCCTTCTTGGGATCCGCGGTATACAGTCCGTCGACATCCGATACGAAGATGACCTTGTCGGGCCTGAATATCCTGGCCAGTGCTTCCATCGCCTGATCCCCAGAACATATCCCGAATCCTTTGGAGCGGTCGGCCACCACATCACCGAACAGCACGGGCATGATGCCTATGTGTGCCAATGCCTTGATGGATTCCGGATCTTTGACGAGCAATCTTCCGTTGTCCATCACGAAGCATGATCCTGGAGGTACCGATACGGCAGGGATGCCGACCTTGATCATCTCCTCGGTGACCTGCAGGCTGAGTTCCCTGACATCATGCTGAACCTGTGCGGCCGCAGGGACCTGTCTGAAATCCTGCAGCCCCTGCTGCAACTGATACTGCTTGGCAAGTACATGTCCGTAGGATCCGGCTCCGTGGACCATTATGAGCCCTCTGCCGGAAGCGGCCATCTCCGCGCAGAGTCTGGCCGTCTGCTCCCTGTTGAACTTCTTGTATTCGGATTTGTCCGTTATGACGCTTCCGCCAAGCTTTATCAGAATCATCATTCAGTCATTTACTATCTTTATAATAAGGCAGTCGGTCGCAATCGTCGAAGAAATCGAGACTCCCGTCCATCGGATTAGAATGAAGAAGTGGTTGACAGCGCACCAGAGTTCCCGTACGCTTGCGCAATACAGTACAGACTGGTACGCAGGAGGGCTTTACTGCCGGGTTCGGAATGGGACCGGGTGTGACTCCTCCGCTATGGCCGTCATACCAAGACATGGGATA
>JAFUHJ010000197.1 GCA_017468935.1 Candidatus Methanomethylophilaceae archaeon | reverse complement strand
GAAGACGGCTGCGAAGAAGACAACCAAGAAGAAGTGATCACTTGAAACAAGCCCTCTGGTCCGGAAGATTCAAAGACAAGATGGATGACTCTACACTGGTCTTCACATCCTCCTTGGATGTGGATTCCAGGATGGCATTCTACGATGTCATGGGATCGTTAGCGCATGTGAACATGCTCAAGGCATGCCACATCATCCCGGCAGAGGACGTTGACAGTATCATTCAAGGCCTCAGGGCCATCCTCAAGGAGATCGAGGACGGGACATTCCAGCTTGACTTCAAGTTGGAGGACATCCACACCAACATCGAATTCTCGCTCACCGAGAGGATCGGCCCCGCAGGCGGCAAACTACATCCGGGCAGGAGCAGGAACGACCAGGTGGCCGTGGACTTCAGGATGTACCTGAGGGACAAGGCGCTCGATGCCGTCAGATCCATTGACGGATTGGTCACCAGCCTGCTGAAGATCGCGGAGGACAACACCGACTCGATCATGCCTGGTTTCACCCATATGCAGCATGCACAGCCCGTGACGCTGTCGCACCACATGCTCGCATATGTCTTCAAATTCTCACGCGATGCGGACAGGTTCATGGACGCGTTCGACAGGATGAACAAGTGTCCTCTCGGAGCAGCAGCTCTGGCAGGAACCACATATCCGATCGACCGTTTCATGACGGCCAGCGCACTCGGGTTCAAGGAACCGACGGAGAACTCCATGGATTCCGTCAGCGACAGGGATTTCGTCAACGAGTTGGCGTTCTGCGCTACGCAGACGCAGCTCCATCTATCATCTCTGTGCGAGGAACTCGTATACTGGTCCTCACAGGAATTCGCATTCATCGAGATGGACGACAAGTTCACAACCGGTTCATCCATCATGCCTCAGAAGAAGAACCCCGACATAGCGGAGCTCGTCAGAGGAAAGACCGGAGGGGTCGTCGGTGCACTGATGTCGATGATCGTCCTTACGAAGGGACTCCCGCTGACCTACAACCGCGATCTCCAGGAGGACAAGAGACCCGTCATGGATTCCATGGACACGGTCATAGACTGCCTCGAGATCATGTCCAAGGTCATGGCCACCACGACCTTCAAGAAGGACAGGCTCATGGAGGTCACCAGCAGGGGTCAGATCAACGCCACGGACCTTGCGGACTATCTTGTTACCAAAGGTATTCCCTTCCGCGAGGCACACGCCATCGTCGGAGCGGCAGTCAGGGAGAGCATAGAATCGGGCGTCAACCTGGAGGACATGCCCCTCGAGAAGCTCAGGACCTTCTCGGATAGGATCGAGGATGACGTCTACAAGTTCATCCCGGTGCAGAGCTGTGTCGAGAGGAGGATCTCCTACGGAGGTACTTCCTCATCGTCAGTGGACATGGAACTGTCCAAGGCAATAGAACAGCTGATGCAGCGCGAAGAGGTGCTGCGTCAGGAGAGACAGCTCATAGAGAATTGCTGGAAGGAACTTATCGGCTGATCAGTCGAAATCGACACGCTCGTTCCTCTTGACCTCGAATTTGATCTTGGCAGCGGTCAGCATCTCGCTGATCTTGTCCGCTATGGAATCAAGCTCCGTAGGCTTGCTGTAGGTCTTGAGGTAGAACTCCTTGGAATCCATAGGGAAGACGAGCCTTACCTTTCCCTTCCTGTTGTATCCCTCGGGTTTCCTGTTCATCTCGAGATCTGTGGTGTTCAATTCGATCAGCATCTGGAGGAGCTCCTCCTCTTCAGGCATCTGGTCTATGGATTCGAGGAACATCTTGAGGATGTCGGGGAATACAGGAGCCAGGTCCTTGTAGTCGGATTTGCCTTTCAGAATGAAATGAACGCTGCTGACCTTCATCGGACAGTGAATGCTTAGACACCTTATATAATTCCTTGTTTTTACTAATACCAATGAGAACAGCTCTTACAGTGGCTGGCTCGGACTCCATCGGCGGCGCTGGTATCCAAGTAGATATCAAGGCCATGGCAGTCGTCGGAGTGCATGCCACATCAGTGATCACCGCTGTCACCGCCCAGAACACACAGGGTGTGGACGGCATCTTCCCAATGCCTGTCGAATTCGTACAGGCCCAGCTCGAATCGGTGCTGAAGGACTGCGACATCATAGCAGTCAAAACCGGTATGCTGTACAGCGCAGAGATCGTCGAGACCGTTGCCGACATCCTCGAGGACCATGAGGCCCCTCTCGTAGTTGATCCCGTGATGGTCTCCGGTACAGGATGCTCGCTGTGCGAGGACGACTTCGTGAAGGCATTGAAGAAGAAACTACTTCCAATCTGCGAATTGGTTACACCAAACAGACAGGAGGCCGAAGTGCTGGCCGGGATGAAGATCAAGAACGAGGATGATATTACCCTCGCCTGCGAGCTCATCGGAAAGCAGGGATCCTCCGTCCTGTTCAAGGGAGGACACCTCAAAGGACCGAAGGTGACCGATTACCTCTACCTGTCATCGGAGTTCAACAAGCTGGAGTATCCCCGCCTCGCCCCATCGGGTCACGGGAGCGGATGCTGTCTGTCGTCCTATATCACGGCGAACATGGCAAAGGGACTCGACATCGTGAATGCGGTCATGAAATCCAGGGAACTGATCCAGGAATCGATCGCCACCCAATATCGCATCGGAAAGGGCGACGTAGTGGTCAACCCGATGGTGAAGCTCAAGGGCGACTCGGATAAATTCAAGATCCTTGATTCGCTGGATAACGCTGCGAACAGGATCGTCGACCTTGTGCCCGACGAGTTCGTCCCCAGGGGCGGAATGAACATCGCATACGCGTTGAAGGATGCGGCAGGACCGGAGGAGATCGCCGCCATAGACAAGAGGCTGGTGGTCCACAACGGTATCCTGAAGAAGAACGGCCCCGCTAAGTTCGGTGCCGCAGAGCACCTGTCGTATGTGCTTCTGGACATAATGAAGCACGAACCCAAGGACAGGTGCATCATGAGCCTTGCCTACCGTCAGGACATCATAGATGTCATGGAGGAGGTCGGCATGACCGCCGTGAACGTGGAGATGAGTAAGGACAAGGTCTCCGAGGCCACAGAGAAGGCTATCCAGCTCGCCGGTAAGGTCCCCGATGCTATCGTGGACAAGGGTTCCAAGAAGGACAGGATCATCAGGATGATCGCCAGGAATCCAGAGCTCATGATGGAGAAGCTCGACAGCATCCTTTGAACCGTTTTTTAACAGGCCGGGCGACCGGCCATTCCTTTTTGATACAGGACCGTCAGAATAACAGAAAAATAAAAGAAAACGGGATTGTTAACCCCCGGGAATTACCCGGGGGGAATGACTGTTTTCACTCGATTTTCGTCAGTGTGATCTCGAAGTACAAGGGCTGGTTCATCTTCTCGGATCCAGTCTTGTAAACGATATCGTCGCCGTGGATGGCTGTGATGTAGATATCCTGCTCAAGCTCGAGCTTGATCATCTGGATGGCTCCGCTGGAGTCGACCTGGACAGGATTATCGATGATCAGATCGAAGGTCATCGTCTCTCCGACGGACTTGACCTTGAAACTGACAACTGTGTCACCCTCCTTGTAGACCTCGTAGGTCTCTCCCACAACAGGCATGTATGTTATGATGACTGAGTTGGTGGAGTCGGTGTAGAGGGCCTGAGCGTTGCATCCGTACTTGGATTCGAAAGTAACAACCTGGTTGTCCTTCAGAGTGACATCAGGGTAGAGTTTGTTGAAATCAGTCTTGGAAGCTAACTGAACGGTGCTCACTTTGTTGTCGGTCTTCTTCATGACACCGGAGGTGTTGGGTCCGACATATCCCTGGTTGGCTGTGAGAGCGACCTTGAATGTGTCCCCGACCTTGTGGCCGATTACAGCTTTCTCGAACCCCTCGAGCATTGTGTTGTTTCCGATCTTAAAAGAGAGACCTGAGTAAGATGTCTTCTCTGTGTAATCGTTTGACTTTTGAATATCGTCATCGTCTCCGATGCTCGATTTGTTTGTATCGAATACAACGGCATATTCGGATCCGTATTCACCGTAATAGGTTCCTACATAATCAACGGTCACTGTGTCTCCCGTCGATGCCGTCGTATCACTTGTAGGGAAGTATTCGTTAACTACGAAACATCCGAGTGCGATGACGGCTGCGACGATGAAAATCCCGAGACAAACCGACATGATCGGGTCTCTGTCTTTCTTGGCAGTATTTTCGCCAGTCATTTTACCGTCCAAGCGATTTAGCACCCCATATAAAAGTCCTCTCCCTTTTTACTATAATAAAGAGAAAATGGAAGGAATCTGTTATCTACGAGCCCGTCAATCAGGGTCTCATGTTCGATCTCTATGTTGTCACCGACTTATCGCTATCAAAGGGACGTTCCAATGTCGAAATCGCGAAGCTGGCATATGAGGGCGGAGCGGATGTCGTCCAACTGAGGATGAAGAATGCTACCAAGGACGAGATGCTCACGGATGCCCTGAAGATCAAGGAGATCGCGGACGACATGAGCAAGTTCTTCATAGTCAACGACAACATAGAAGTAGCTAAGGAATCGGAGGCGGACGGCGTACATCTGGGACAGTCGGATATGCCCCTCGCCGAGGCCACGGAATTCCTCGGTCACGACAAGATAATCGGCATCTCCGTCACCACCGTCGAACAGGCCCTGGAGGCACAGGCGGGAGGAGCTGCCTATGTAGGCGTCGGATCCATCTTCAACACCTCCACCAAACCCGATGCGGCCCAATCATTGGGACTCGATGCGATCTACAGGATACACCAGGCCGTGGACATCCCGATAGTCGCCATCGGTGGGATAAACCAAGGCAACATCCAATCGGTCATCAGGGCCGGAGCGGACTGTGCCGCGGTGGTCTCTGCAGTGGTCGCTCAGGACGATGTGAGGAAGGCTGCACACGACCTCAGGGACCTCATAATAAAGGCGCGTCTGCGACTTGCAAAATCTCTGACACAAGACAGTTGCCTTTAAAATACAGTAAAGAAATAAGGTCTTTCATGGGCGCACAGGACGAGTATTTGCGCAATTTCTGCATTTTACTCACCGAGAAGGGAGTAGTACCCCTGACCGACCCTCTGCAGATCTCGGTCTACCAGAGTCTGCAGGGAGGAATGAAGAGACCAAGCGATCTCACAGCGGAACTGGGGCTGAGTTCATCATCTCTGCACTTCGTCATCGACAAGATGTCCGAGACAGGGATAATCGACAGGATCAAGCCGGAGTCGGACAAGAAGACCGTCTACTACTCCACCAACGCAAAGATCCTTGCCAGTTCGACAGAGACCAACGACAGGTTGAAGAACATCTCCGAGAAGACGTTCGTGGACCCCCTCAAGAACTACAAGGGGCTGTCGTCGCTGGCCAACATGCTCGACTGCTACATGTCGGAGATAGGTGTCAACATCGACCCTCTGATGAAGAAGTACGCAGAGGCATTGGCGGACTCCGTCGAGATCAACAAGTCCGGATTCGAGGACGCCATCATGGATGCGAGGGACATCTTCGCAAAACTCACAGGATACAATTTCACACTGTTCTCCTCATCACCGCTCATTCTCGTCCTTACCGGTGATGAAGGCGTCATCGACAGGGTGCCCACGCTCATGCACTTCGTGACAAGGCTCATTGAGAACGCCACGGGAAGGTGCTACAGGCTCACCAACGCAGAGAGCTTCAACGGTTCCGACACCATGGTCAAGGTCACCTTGGAGCGCTGCGAGAGATCGGAAGAGCCGTACATGAACACCGCCAACCACCACAAGGACACGGAACGTTTCCTCATGGTCGACGTCGACGGCAGCGCAGGACTCATGACGAGCGATGTCCAGATAGACATCATCGACTCCATCTACGAGAGGCCCCTGTGCATCACAGACATAGTCAACAAGGTGGACGCACCGAGATCCACCATCACTTCGAACCTGCTCAGGATGGTCGAGGAGGGCGTTATGTCCGTATTCTACTCCGAATCCGGATCCGCCTACTACGGACTGGCTTGTTCGATACTTCTCAAGAAGTCACGTCCGATCTCATCGGACAACGAAGAGCTCCGCACGGTCCTGGACTCCGTCAAGGACAAGGAAGGGGCATTCATGGAGGGACAGCTGCTCTACACCCTCGCATACCTGAAGAAGCTCGGATTCGACTCCGAGTACCTGATGGTCGTCCTGGGAGCCAAGTACATGAGGGCAACCGGCGATATGGGCACACAGGGCAACTTCGACACCTACTTCGGTAACATGTCCGACATCGCGAAGGCGATCGGACTCTCCCTCAACATCGTTTCAATCTACCCGCTCACCATCGGAATCACCAGCAACGATCCCGATAACGAGATGTCGCAGGCGATGACCTTCATCAAGGGAATGGCCCACCAGGGACTCGAGATGGCGAGCAGCGGAATATTCGTCAGGAGCACCGACGAGAAGCCCGAAGGGGAGAACATCTCGTTCAAGGAGATCTACCCCGCTCTGAGCATGACGCCCGTCAAGGGAGTCATGGTGGAGAACCTCTCGCCCACGCCTACGACCAAGAAGCGCACATCGTCGATCAAGACAGCGCTCCTCAACCGCAGCAAGAAGCAGAACGAGCAGGCCGTAAGGACCGTCAGGTACATCACGGCCGGGGTCTTCGCAGCATTGCTCCTCGCAGTGATCGCATTCGGTATCGCCGGGAACACCGACTACTCCGATGCACACACCGTCGATCTGACCATCGACAGCGACCTCGTAGCCACCGTATACGATGCGGACGGCGTAGCACTGGAGTACCCCTTCGTGCTTGAGGAGGGCACTACAGTATCCCTGGTCCTGGAAGAGGCCAGGGACATCGGTTACGTCGATAAGGGTATAGCGTATCTGCTGGAACCCACTGACGGACGCGTCTACAGTCTGACCATGAACTCGGACCTGACCATCGAACCGCTCACGGACATCTCCTACCTGGAGAACCCGTGCTACGACTTCTCCATCTACTGCTCCACGAAGACGATCAACGAGAACGACGAGATGACATTCATCGGAGCCGCCGAATACAAACAGGCGTCATCCGGGCTCTTCGTATCCAAGAACAACCAGGTGGTCTTCCTGGCCAAGGAAGGATACACCCTCGCATACGACGACGGTCAGGGGAACAAGGGTCTCCTCCAGTCGTCCAGCCCCTGCAACATCTCCGACTGCGATTCCATCGAGGTCATCGAGATGCCCGTGGAGACGAAGAAGATCTACATCGACGACGGAAGGACATACCTCTACGGCGACCAGAAGATCACCGGTGAGCTCACCGTCCAGGGAGATACCAAGTCGGTCACTCTGAAACCCGTGAACGACAACACAAGGATCCTCGTCAACGGCAAAGAGGTCTATCAGGACCACGATGGCGGATTCGTCATCGACCTTCAGCCCGGAGAGGAGATCCACATCGACAGCGAGGATGGTTGGTTCCACTGACCCCCGAGCTGTCCAAACTATTCAAGAGCATCGTGGACCAGGACCGCGCACCCGTGGTCGTCTGCGACACGATGCACATCGTTGTCTACATGAATCCTGCCGCCATCGAAGCATACAAGGATGATGGTGGTGCGAAGATCATCGGAACCCACATCTTCGACTGCCACAGCGAAAGGGCGAACGAGATGATCCGCAAGGTGGTAGACTGGTTCGCTGCCGACAAGGGCAACAACTCTATCCACACATTCTACAACAGCCGCCAGAACAAGGACGTGTACATGGTCGCCCTCCGCGACGATGACGGCGAGTTGATAGGCTATTACGAGAAGCACGAGTACCGCAACAAAGATGATACTCCCTTCTACGAGTTCTGACAAACCTTCGGTTTATATTATTAATTGAGAACACAACTTCTCATTACTGAGGCAACCACATGGCCACCAACAAGAGAACCGACAAGGGTTTCTGCCCGTTCTGCGGCATGAGTTTCAGTGGTGACCATGACGACTGTCCCTTCTGCGGACAGGACCTCAGGATGTACAAGGACGACCTCGGACCGATCATGGGTTCCATCCAAACGGCCACGAACATCGACATGAAGAGCCCGAAGGTCAGAATCACCATGTCCGTCGTACTCTTCCTCCTGGCCTTCGCCGGAGCGCTCGTGGTGTTCGACTACTACGATTCCCACTTCAACACGCCCGCCGAGGAAGCAGAGGTCGTTATCCCCGAAGGTCTGATGATCGAGCTGCAGAGCAACGGTTACCTCGACCTCACACAGGACTTCGCTACACAGGATATCAAAGTTCAACCCCTTTACGACCCCGAACTCAAACTGCGTTTCTATCTGGGCGACGGGCATCAGGACAAATATCAAAAAGTGGTCTGGCAGGTCACTACCGAATCTTACAGTTCCACCAACATGAAGAACCCGTTCTATCAGAAGGTCACCAAGGATATCTCCGAATACTCGGATATCGACAGCGTCCTCTGGGAGAACGTCAACATCGGAAAATTCTGGATCATCGCGGATTGTTACACCGCCGACGGGGAATGCGAAGTTTTCATGGGCGCCGGCGTCTACTACGGCAAACTCGTCAAGAGCTATTCGTGGATATACAACGGTGCAAAGATGTCCTTCGATTACACCATGTCCTCCGACGAGGTCAGGAAATGCCTCAACGTGGATCTGACCACGAGGATGGATCAGCAGTCAGTATCGTCGATGACGGATTATGTGATAGACGGACAGTCCATCACCGATCTGGACAACAAGCTGAAATCCCTGTACAACAAGAGCTACAGGTACAGCGAGGCGGGATACGCCGATTTCGTCCTGTCCTTCGTACAGTCTTGCATCTATGACGTCTACGATAGTTACAACTATCATGTCTCCGACTTCTGGGCATATCCTGCGGAGACCATCCTCAGCGGATGCGGTGACGATGAGGACAGGGCCATCCTGTTCTGCTCGATCATGAAGGATGCAGGAATGAACGTCGGTATCATCACGTTCCCCGAATCCACCATAGCCGCGGTGGAGGTCGACCTTTCCGACAGCTACATCGGGACCTACGCCAAGACCATCAGGGAACTGTACAACAGGTACACCGTGGCAGATACCGATTCCGAACTTGGATTGGGAGAG
Organism: Candidatus Methanomethylophilaceae archaeon; assembly: GCA_017468935.1. GTDB lineage: Archaea > Thermoplasmatota > Thermoplasmata > Methanomassiliicoccales > Methanomethylophilaceae > Methanoprimaticola. The sequence continues at coordinate 875 of JAFUHJ010000197.1, read as the reverse complement.
CTCAGATCCTATTACGATGTGTCCGAAGACGGTACGCTCTACTACAACGGTACGGAGATCCACGGAAAGTACAGGCTTGAGACAGTCTGATATACTACGATGGAGTCCGTGTCCTCATGGCATTCGGTTTATTCAAGCCCACGGGAGAATACAAGCTCGTGGTCCTGGTCAGGAACGATCTCAAGATGGGCAAGGGCAAGATTGCCGCACAGGTAGGTCATGCTGCCGTGGAATGCGCCCTCTTCACCGAGAAGAAGGACAAGAGGACGTTCGATGCCTGGTACAGAAGCGGTCAGCCCAAGATCGTGCTGAAGGTGGATTCTTTGGAGGAACTGGACAAGTACAGGATGATCGCCAGCAGCAACAAGATCCACATAGCGGTCATCACCGATGCAGGAAGGACGCAGGTGGACCCCGGTACAATCACCTGCATGGGTCTCGGTCCTGCGCCTGCCAGTGAGATCGATAAGATCACCGGCGAATTGAAGATGCTGTGATTCAGACCTTCTCTATCTTCGCTTCCTTCTCCATATCGGAGGACTTCAGATTGTAAAGACAGTCCAACAATGAGACCTTGAAGGAACCGGGACCTTTGCATTCCGATTCCGCATGCTCCGCTGCGACATTGAATGCCGTGATTGCTGCCATGACTGCTGACATGTCCGCACCGTTCGCACCGACATATACTCCGATGACCGAGCTCAGCATGCATCCTGTTCCGGATACGGTCCCCTGATAATCCGATCCGTTCGAAAGGACATAAAGATCCTTGCCGTCGGAGACGTAATCCTTCTTACCGGTGGCCACGACGATGCAGTCATACTTCTTCGCGAGCCCCATGACCAGATCGCCGATGTTATCCGCGGTGCTCGTGG
>JAFUHJ010000196.1 GCA_017468935.1 Candidatus Methanomethylophilaceae archaeon | reverse complement strand
GTCAATGTATCCAATTCGAACAGGATGAACGTACCGAAGTAACCGGCGAAGGTCATGGCACCCATCATGCCTATTCCGAAGAGCAGCATGTAGAATCCGCCGGCTATGACCGTACGGTTCTTCAGGAGCTTCGGCGCAAGGATCGGTTCCGCGGCCTTCCTCTCGATCATGACGAACAGTACCGCACATACTGCTACCACTGCGATGAGACCGAAGGTTATGGGGCTGACCCATTCGAACTCGTTCCCGCCGCACTCGAATATTATGATCAGCGCGGTCAAAAGAGCGGTCAACACCACGATACCCTTGTAGTCGATGATGGGCTTGGAGGAAATCACGGGCGAGGGGAACTTCTTGATCGTCAGTAAGAATGAGATCAGTGCCAGGGGCACGTTGATGTAGAAGCACCAGCGCCAGTCGATGTTCTCTGTTATGAATCCTCCGATTATGGGTCCGATTCCGGAACCGATACCGAAGATAGCTGCGAGCATTCCCTGCATCCTCGCCCTTACGCTAGGAGCATAGAGGTCCGCGATCGCCGCCGTGGCCACGGGGATGAGGATACCCCCTCCCAATCCCTGTATGGCACGGCATATGACCATCATGGTCATGTTAACCGACATTCCTGCCAATACCGAACCCAGAACGAAGATGAAGAGTCCGATGAGGAACAGCGGTTTCCTTCCGTACAGATCTGATAGCTTACCTGCTATCGGGATGGTCACGCACTCGCACAGGAGGTACGCCGTGACCATCCATGTGAACAGTCCGTTACCGTCGAGCTCGTTGGCGATCTTCGTACCGCATGTACCGATGATGGTACCATCGAAACATGAGCAGAGCATAGCCAGACAGAGACCTATCATGATAGAACGACGGATCTTCGGATCGATGTTCTTGTATGTCACTTGTTCAACTGCCATTGCATCACTTACTGCTCGCGCGTATTTGGATGAGGTATTTAAACTTACAATGACCAATTGACACCTTTTCAAAAAGAATATCCAGACATCGGACAGTCGCTATCTGGATGATCATATCTTGCATCCGCACGACGGACAGAAGTTGTGGCTTGCCGGATAGCTCTTGCCACATATCGGACATATCCTCTCCGCCGGGTCCATCGAACGGTTGCCGTAGACCTCCTCGAGCCTTGCGCCGCACATGTTGCAGAAGCGGGACTCGTCCTCGAACCTCTTGTCGCAGACAGGGCACCTCTTGTACAGCACCACTGGTTTGGGCACCGTGTGCCTTTCGCCGTTCCTACCGTAGAATACGGAACCGTCCTCGAACACCCTGCCACAGAAAGGACACTTTGATTCCTTGGATTCCTCCGGTTCAGCCACACGGAGACGGTTCTCCATACGCTTCCCGGTCGGCCTGTCGAAGATCTTGCCACAGAATGAACAGGATTCGGCATCGTCAGCCAGATAGGTGTCACAGTTTGGGCAGATCATCACACCAGGAATATAGTAAGCACTATAAAACCGAAATCAAAAGAAAATTTGACTATGCAGACGGCTCTGATGGCAATGACCGGACGTCGATCTCCGAAGGTTGGGCTGTCCGCCCTCCGGTCACGGGATCTCCGGTCTCAGCCTCTCGGGCAGGTCCATCGCACCGTACACGCCGTACACCTCCACGACCCCGGTATCCTCGTACGCACGGTACGCGATCATATAATTCCTGAACTGTGCGAATCTGATCTCATGTTCCGCGAGGTATTCATAATCATATATCTGGTATCTCAGGGCATCCTCTCTCAGCGAGTATATGATCGAATATACTCCCTCCATATGCTCCGAGGCCGCCTTCCTGTTCTTGAGCACCTTCGATATATAGGAGGTCATCTCGAGGATGTCCCTATGGGCCGCTCTCGTGATCTTCACATCGAAGCTCATAGGCCCAGTTCCTTCTTCACGGCTTCCATGGACTCCTCGATGGACATGACCCTTCCTTCTTTTGCGTCGCGGATGCCTTCTTCGATTTTCCTTATCATGCTGTCGCGGCGGAGTCTTTCATACTCGTCGATGCTGATCAGAACAGCGTGTCCGCAGCCGTTCTTGGTGAGGTATATCGGTTCACCCTTCGAAAGGTATTCGTCCGTGAGTTCGGAATATCTGTTCCTCAGGTCGGAGCTCGGTACGATTATCATGTTATCAACATACTGATAATTTATTATCATTATAATTACCTTTTGTGTTAAAATGGAGGGTCTCCCCTCCTGTTTTATCAGACCTCCATCATCACCTGGTCATCCGAACCCGCAGGATCATCCGCAACAGAGGACGTTCCGGAGAACACCTCTCAGAGTGCGATGGTGGACAATGAATCATTCTTACACGCTCGGAGACCCCCGGATCGATGGTGGACAATGTCACATCTGCGACAGAAGTCGATGGTGGACAATCCCCGAAAATTGGTAGACAAGCACCCTGAAATGGCAGAATCTGAACGGATCAGAAATTTGAGTGTCTGACAAGAAGGAATGAGTGGACAGGGCGAGATTCGAACTCGCGACCTCTACAATGCCAATGTAACGATCTTCCAACTGATCTACCTGCCCAGTGGATAATCGCACATAGACTTGCTGTAAATAAACGTTTTCATCGGATCGGCAGGGAACGGCCGATCCAGATCGGCGATTCACGATATGATCTGTCAGAAATGATAGTCCGGGCCGGGAAATCGTTTGGGGGTTGGGATAACATTGTTGGATAATGGACTGCTTACGGTGTTTGCTGCTATTCGCCTTCCGGCCCGAGTATTTGAGCAATCTGGCACAATGTATATTAAAAGCACCAACGGTCAATCGGAGTGAACGACACAGAGTGTACAATCACTGACTGAACCTGTATACCTCGCCTTCGATCTTGGTGGGGTACTTGTTGTTGACACAGGCGAGACAGAGGTCGTCGCCCTTGAATCCGATGGCCTCGATGAGTCCTTCGAGACTGATATATCCGAGGGAATCCGCTCCGATGATCTCGCGGATCTCGTCGACCGAGTGCTTGTTGGCGATGAACTGGTCCCTGGTCTTCATGTCGACACCGTAGAAACAGGGTGCGATGACGGGAGGACATCCGATACGTACATGGACCTCCTTCGCTCCTGCATCCTTCAGCATTCCGATGAGGATCTTGAGAGTCGTTCCCCTTACGATACTGTCGTCGATGATCAGGACCTTCTTGCCGTTGACGGCACTCCTGATGGGGATCATCTTCATAGACACCGCGGTCTCCCTAAGCTTCTGCTCCGGAAGGATGAACGTCCTGCCCGCGGCACGGTTCTTCATGAATCCCTCCTCGTAGGGGATGCCTGCCTCGATCGCGTATCCGATCGCATGTGCGCGTCCGGAGTCCGGGATGGGCATGACGAAGTCGACGTCCGCAGGGCACTCCCTTGCGAGGATCTTTCCGATCTCCCTGCGCACATCGTATACTGTCCTGCCGTCGATGACGGAGTCGGGCCTTGCGAAGTACACCCACTCGAACATGCAGTGTGCACGGGGGTGCGGTACCTCGGAAGGTGTGAACTTGTAACTGGTCTCGGTGATCTCGCAGACCTCACCGGGCTCGACATCCCTGATGACCTCTCCCTTGAGGGCCTCAATGGCGGAGCTCTCGGATACGATCATGTATCCTCCGTCGAGCTTTCCGAGGATCAGGGGCCTGAATCCATATCTGTCCCTGAACCCGAATGTCCTGCCGTTGATCGTGAATACGACCGAATATGCACCGTCGAGCTCATCCATGATCTTGTGGACCGCTTCGATGGGATCGTAATCGACCAGATATTTTCCAAGGAGCCTGAGGATGAGTTCGCTGTCGGATCCGGTGAAGAACACCCAACCCTCCTTCATGTACTTCTCCTTGAGCTCTTTGTAATTCGTGAGTTCGCCGTTATGTGCGACCGCGATATCTCCAAAATTGGTCGCAACATTCAGTGGCTGGGCGTTCTCATAGCCGTTCGCGCCCATGGTCGCGTACCTGACGTGACCTATTCCCGAGTGACCGGGAAGCTTGGAAAGTGATTCCGTGGGGATGGCCACATTGACCAGTCCCTGTCCCTTGACGGTCCTTATGGTGGCACCGTTGTAGACCGATATGCCCGCGCTCTCCTGACCGCGGTGCTGGATGATTGTGAGTGCCGTGTACAAATCCGACGCTACATCGTAGTCGGCTGAGATCGCTACTACGCCACAGCTGTGATTCGGACCGGCCATCTCACATCACTCGCGGAGTTTGGCCCAAGCGTATGTTCTCATCTTTGCGGTCTTTCCGTAGCCGCACGAAGCACAGACTCCCTTCCTGACGTGGTAGGCGCGCTTTCCGCACCTGCGGCAGGGGATGTGTGTCTTGTACTTGTTGTGTCTTCCCTGTGCGGGTGTTCCTGCTCCAGACATTTTTATCTCTCCTTTGGTGGATCGTGATTGATCATCGTCATGAAGACGATTGCACCGTCACGATATCGAGTACCGTGGGTGCTACTGTTGCACGCCTATAAATAAAACGTATTTTAAGATAACGGTTTCAGTCAGAGGCCTTCCCCTGTCTTATCCTTATCTGCTGAACATCTCCCGCGTACCTTATCGATGACCTTGGGACCGTATACGCAGATCACGAGACAGATGACTATGACTGCCACGGCGGTGACTATCCTGTTGGTGAGTCCCATGACGGGGAACCAGCTGGTGGTGGGTATGACGTAGAACGGGGCGAGGATCATCGTCGCCACGAATCCATGGTATAGCAGGAGCCCCATCGTGTGCTGACCCGATAGATTCAGCAGCTTGGGGAGCAGAGGCAGCTTGGCCACGAGCTTCGCAACGTATACGAACACGACGAACATCAGCAACGACGCTATCATGAACGGGATGATGGACAGTCCTCCGTAATCCCCGAAGATCGCCCAGTCGAACTTGATCCCCGGAGGGAAGATTATGCACAGTACCACACCTGCGACGAGACATATGATACATGGGAGCCAATAACTGAGTGACCTCCATGCGAACACCTCGACCTTCTCGACGAACCTATACTTGGCGAGCAGGGCACCGGCGAACATGAACAGGGCTGCAAGAGGTGCGATCTGGAAGAAGAACGGAAGCCTGACGGGCCAGAATTCCACGAACAGCATGTATGCCACCAGCAAGACGGTGATGGTGACGGTGAACTTCCTCCAGTCATTCATGATGCGGTCGGCCAGACCGTAGAAGATCAGGAATCCTCCCATCATGGACCAGAGGAAATAGTATCCGACGCATGTGGAGCATGCGATGTAAGAATCAGTGGGGCCCATGGGCATGAAAAGGTCGGACAGATAGAGCGCTTTGAGGATCGCGTCGACAATATCCGACGGATCGGAGCTCTGACCCAGGATCGCAAGCCAGACGTATGTGATTACAGGCAGAACTACCGCACATATGACCAGAGCGACGAGCAACTGTGTACCGCGCCTCTTTATGTTCTCGACGAAACCCCTTCCGGGCCTGTAGAAGTAACCGGAGATGATGAAGAATGACATCAGTCCCAGATACATTATCTGCATGGCGATGGGCAATGCTCTGTCGGATTCCGATCCGGTTGATGTGACCATCAGATGGCCGCAGACGACAACGATGATGATGAACCCCTTCAGAACATCGAGCGATTCATAACGCGATACAGTCGCCTCTGCCATGTTATAACGTATCACGGGCTTCGTACTTATCCTTATTGCTCCAGCATAGCGATACGGTATCGTGTCCGGATAAGTGAGTCCGATAAAGAATGGTAAAAGAAGGCCCGTAGGCCCTTTTTTCATTGTGTACTTGCGAACACTGCGGCGAACACGATTAGGAGCACCCAGATCACAACAGCCAGGAGAATCGCGATCAATGCGCCCATTCCAGCCATCTTGGAGCTCTTGGGTTTGCTGTCATACCACACGATCCAGAGGATGAGCCCGACAAGAGGAATAAGGAATCCGAGAATACCCCAGAGTATGCTGCCGTCATCGTTTACGGCTGGCCTAATCCTCTGCTCCACACCGCAGTGGGGACCTACGACTGCCTCGTCATCGATCACGCTTCCGCATTTCCTGCAATAAGCCATGTGTATCACTCCGTTGTCCCGTAGTTGATTCTCAGATATGATACATGCGATTGATATCGTCACCAAAAGTCTCAGACGAATGCCCCTATGGTAGGTGCATCCAGACGATCCATGTCGTAGAAGATTATCGCTTCCCTGACACCTTCCGCTCCCACACCTGTGCCCATGAAATGGTCCAGCATGGACATCCTCCACATCAGGTCCATCATGGTCACCGCCATGCTCCCGAAGTAGGAGTTTGTCATGTCGTCCTCGTAACCGTTCATGTCCATTATGGAGAAGACGCTGCCCATGAAACTGTCCCTCTGGTTGAGGGTGTTGACATAATCTATCAGCACCTTCCTGCCATCGGCGTCGGGCACTTTGAGCTTGATGCTCTCGGCATTGGCGAACGCTTTGTGCTGCAGATCACCCTCGTCATCCATGACCGACCATTCGATCCTTCCGTTGGCGGCCATGAACATGTTCCAGTTCCATTCCTTGTCGCAGTAGACGGGCACGCTGAGGGGATCCGATGAGGACATCGAATCCATCGCGAGCTCCCTTCCGGCCTCTTCAAGGGACGCCATGTCGAGATTGGTCTCCGGGCGGATCCCTGCGATGGCCATGATCGGCTCTATGGTGGACATATCCATGATACGGCTGAGATATCCGAGGTCGGAGAACATCGAAGCGTTCTCCGAAACGGTCATGCGAAGCATGGACGGGTCCTGGTAGACTCCGGCCTCCTTGCAGTTGGCGAAGAACTCGCGGTAGACCTCCTTCGATTCCGAGAGAGCCTGCTCTATCCTCGGCTCGGCAGCCTTGATGAGAGCTTTGGCCTCTGACACCGCATCGTTGCCGGTGCCGTACCAGGCACCCCTGCATGAAAGGTCCAGCTCCACCTTGATCCTGTCGCTGGCATAGAGGTGATACGGATACTGTCTGCAATAGGCGGTCCTGTGATCGTAGACCTTGCATCTCCTCTTCTCGAGGAAGACGCATGAGCCGCAGCCCTTCTTCAGGGCGAGGGCGTTGTACGGGTTGGGACCCTTGGTCCTCACCAGGAACTGGGGATAGTTCTTCTTGAAGAACGGACGCTCCTCCGGAAGGACCTCCGGCTGACACAGGCAGCACATGCCGCATTCCTCAGGGCACGATACCAACTTACCGACGACCTCCGAATAATCCACTTCATAATCAGGCAAACATATCCTCTCCGATCCTGTCCCCGCAGAACTCTGCTCCGTCCACCTGTACCTCTCCCCTGATTATTACCCTGTCGGGGAAAATGGCCTCCATCCCGCCGTACTGGCTGTGCCCGCACTTGCTGTGGAGCGCCTTCGTATCTATCTTTGTGACCTTCCTCATGTCGAAGATACAGAGGTCCGCATCGTTGCCGACCTTTATCTCCCCCTTGGGGAGCGAGAACGACTGTCCCGGTGCCGTTGCACCCATGCGGACAGCCTGCGATAACGGTATGACGTTCCTGCGGACCATGTTCATGACGATCGGCATGGTCGTCTCCACTCCGGGCATCCCTCCTGGGGCGGAATCGAAATCCTGAGACTTCTCGGCCAGCGTATGGGGCGCATGGTCGGTACCGATCATCGTCATGTCCCCGTTCACGAATCTCCTGTAGAGGGCGTCGCGGTTGTTGATGTCGCGTATCGGGGGGTTGACCTTGTAGAATGCATCGCTGTTGCGGTCGACCTCGAACATGATATGATGCATGGTGACCTCGGTGGTGAACCCGGCGTTCCTCGCGAGATCCAATCCTTCTGGGGTCGTGATATGACAGATGTTGATCCTCTGTCCGGAGAAGTGCTTCGCCAGTCTCCTGATGGCGTTATGCTCCGCCTCTGCGGGGCGGTTCCTCAGATGGTCCCTGGTGCATCCCTCAGGCTCGCGGAGGATCATGGAATCGTCCTCGGCATGGACACTTACGCGCTTGCCTGTGGCCAATGCATCAGTGACCGCCGGGATCAGCTCATCGTCGTCGTTGAGCAGGATGTTGCCGGTGGTGGAACCCATGAATAACTTGAATCCGGGGACATATCTCGCGAGCATCCCCGCGTTGATGTTAGGCGTTATGGCAGCGAAGAGACCGTAATCCACATACGAGCGACCCTTGAGGTGGGCCTTCTTGTCCATGAGGGTGGCATTGTCGGATACGGAGGGTTTCGTGTTGGGCATGTCCAATACGGTCGTGACACCTGCGTGGACGGCTGCGAGGGTACCTGTTGAGAAATCCTCCTTCTGAGTCATCCCGGGATCCCTGAGGTGGACATGGGGGTCGACGAATCCGGGCAGCACTGTCATGCTGGTGCCCAGTTCTATCCTCTGGTCTCCTCCGGAGACATAACTGCCAACGGCTACGATCTTACCTTCGTTGATCCCTATCTCGGTGTACTTGAGCTCCCCGTCCACGAAGGCCCTTCCCATTAGGACTGTCTCGATGTCCATGTCACTGAGCGGATTCTGCCTTGGCAGGTTCGGGTTCGGATCTGATCTCTACGGCGGAAACCTCTTCAGAGGGTGCGTCGATCCTCTTCGCCTTGGCGGGACAGTCCTCGTTGATCATGCATGCGGCTGCCCTGGCGTTCTTCTGCACGCCTACGGCCGCCTCCCTCATAAAACTCGGCATGGGGGCATTCTCCGCAAGGGCGGTGAGCCCTGCCAGGAACTCCAGACCGGATGCCATGAAGTGCCTCTGGACCTCGGGGTTGGTGATCATCTTGTAGGTTCTGACGAAGAACTCCTCGCTCTTCCTCCTGGCGAAATCCGCCGCTATGTAGGTTGACTCGAATCCCAGTTTGATGACATCCTTGCCGATGGCTTTCGCCATCTCGGCATTCTCCTTCTGGACTGCCATCATCCTCTCGACCAGTTCCCTGTTGTCGTTGACGAACTTGTGGATCTCTTCATCTGTCGCCATATTGCTCCCTCTTGAATCTGATAATGAGTTCATTATCTATGAAATCTGCGCCCAGGATCTCGGCCGAAATGAGCGAGTCCGGGAGATGTATGTTACGCTTCTGACTGCCCACATGGACCATCAATGATGTCGCATCCACGCGAAACAGCTCCACATCCGCCGCCTCTATGAAGGGCATCTTCATGACGAGCAGATCGGTATCCCCCTCGGTGCGGAAGCTCATCGGGCTCTCATTGGAATATGTCATGGCCGGATCCTCGCTTCCGAAAATGTCCTCGGCCATGACATCTAGCATCTCCAGCCCCCTGAGTTCGGTGTTCCTCATGCTGCAGATCTTTATCTCCATCGGATCGAAGGCGTTATGGATCGTTTCGATGTGGCCCGCCTGCTCCTTGGCCTTCATCCTGAACGGTTCCGAGGCGAGCATTTCGTCCGTGTACACCTTGTTGACCACCAGCATCTCCACGTTCCTGTTGTACAGGCTCAGATAGGTGTATGCGCGCATGGTCTCCTTGATCACCATCTGCTCGGGATTCAGCACCAGCCTCACCGAAGTCCTCTGGGGATCGTCCAATATCTGACTGACATTCATCATCGTGTCCTTGAGGACGTCTATGGAATCCATGACCTCCGCATTGGGCAGGGGTATGTTCGATACCTTACCCAAAGTGGCACGGGCCAGTGCCATGAGCTTCTTGAGCGGGCCGTAGAACTTCATCACGTACCAGTTGGCAGCCTCCGGAAGGCTGAGCAGCCTCAGGGTCTCCCCGGTGGGGGCCGTGTCCATCACGATCACATCGTAGTTGCCTCCCTCGTTGAACTGGTTGACATAGAACAGTGCGGAGATCATCTCCATCCCCGGGAATATGGCCATCTCCTCTGCGGTGATGCTGCCCATTCCCTGCGAGACCATGAAATCGGCGACGTAGCTCTGTATGTCGGTCCATTTGGTCTTCATCTCGTGAATGATATCGATCTCGAACGCATCGAAGTTCTTTGAGACGGTCTTTATCTCGTTCCCCAGATCGATACCCAATGAATCCCCCAGGGAGTGAGCGGAATCCGTACTCATCAAGAGCGTACGGTACCCGAGCTTGGATAGCCTGTAAGCGGTCGCCGCGGATGTGGATGTCTTTCCGACACCTCCCTTCCCGGTGTAGATGATGAGCCTCATGACCGGAAGACACACCTTACTGTATTTTGAATTGTCCATGCCCCCTTCGATATTTATGTAACGATGATCCGACGAAGACATAGAGTCTGACTATGACGTCAAATTGCGAATGTTGCATCCAAAACTAGGGGTAAGAGGTTTAGGGGCCGGTCTTGCGGCCGACCCCATCCAGGTGATATCATGGAGTTTAATCTTCCAAAGGACCGAGATCAGTGGGTATGTACGCATCCTCGAAACAATCGTTCAAGATGATGTGTGGCCTTCCGTTTACGTCAATCACATCGGCATCCACACCGTATACCGTCCTGATGTTCTCCTTCGTGAGCACCTCGGAAGGCGTACCGTCCGCATAGATTCCTCCTCCGGACAGCATGATGATACGGTCGGCGAACTTGGCCGTGATGTTGATGTCGTGACTGATCATTATCACCAGCATTCCCTTCAACTTCGGCAACATACTGAGGGTCTTTGTGACATCTATCTGGTGCTTGATATCGAGATTGGAGGTCGGTTCATCCAGAAGAACGATCTTCGGTGTCCTGACGAGGCCTCTTGCAAGCATGACCTTCTGATGCTGTCCAGCCGATAGTTCATTGAAGTTCCTCATGGCCAGATGCTCTATCTTCATCATCCTCAGGGTCTCGTAAACCCTCTTTAGATCGTCATCATTGGTACCGAACTTGAAATCGTTCTGCAATCCGACCATGATCGTGTCAACTACCGTCAGAGGGAACGAATCCTCGCTGGACGCAGGTACGTATCCCATGTACGATGACAGCTCTTTGAGCTTCATGCCCTTGGTGTCGTTACCTCCGATCATTATTGTGCCGTTCGTGAATTTCAGGATACGATTCATACAGTGGATCAGTGTGGACTTACCGACCCCGTTCGGACCCATTATGCAAACAAACTCAGGCTTATCCAGAGTTACGTTTATGTCCTTAAGTACCGGAACCTCCGGACTGTAACCGAAATCGAGTTTGATGATGTCGACTATGGGTGCGTTGGGGTCCATCTTAGTCCCGTCTTCCAGCTTCTTGGTATTGATGCTTAGGGGCATACGATCACCACACCGAATTCTTCGATTTGATCAGGAGATACATGAACATCGGGCATCCGATGAAGGCTGTAATGACTCCTACGGGCAGGAAAGTGGGTGCTATCACCCATCTGGAGATGAGATCAGCGACCATCAGGAGCACTGCTCCGAACATCGCGGAAGCGGGGATCAGATAACGGTTGTCAGACCCCAGGAATATCCTGACGATATGCGGTGCAACGAGTCCGACGAATCCGATGATACCCGTGAAACAGACGATCGATGCGGCCATCAGGGAGATGAGGATGAGCAGAACGATACGAAGCTTATGCGCATCTAGACCCAAAGCCTTTGCGTTCTTGTCCCCGGTGATCAAGATGTTGAGCTTCTTCGACAGGGCCCACAGGATGACGGTTCCGACTATCGTGAATATGAGCATGACCCTGCAGTCCGCCCAGGTAGTACCGGAAAGGTCTCCCACGGTCCAATTGAATACAGCCGATAGGCTGGAATCCGATAATCCGAGCTTGATGATTGTGGTCGCTGCATTGAACAGGTACATGATGGCGATACCGGCGAGGATCATCGTGGCAGCACTGGTGTGTTTCAGTGATGAGACAAGGATGATTACTGCTGCCGGGATCAATGAGAAAATGAATGCAGTAAGAACAAGGCCGGCATCTCCGGCCCCTCCTACTGTGATCCCCAATCCGATGGCCAATGTGGCTCCGAATGATGCTCCGGACGAGATTCCTGTAGTATAAGGATCTGCAAGAGGATTCTTCATCATACTCTGCATCGCGGCTCCCGCAACACCAAGGGACATACCTGCGATGAGTCCTGCACATATACGCGGCAGACGCACGGTGAAGATCGCCCAATCCATATACGGATCGAGGGCATCCTGATTGAAGAAGTGGTTCCAGATCGTCGCATATACGTCCATTATGCTTATGTTCGAGGAACCGTAAGTGGCTGCAAATGCGAAAACCAGAATAGCGGCGATGATGCATCCGACGATGAACATCACCTTCCTGTAGATGTACTTATGATAGTCCCTTGCCATCGTCTCCCCGGCATCAACGGGGCCCGCAGATTCCGGGACTGGGTTTCCTCTGCGTATCTTATTGAACATTATTATCACTCTTAGTTGCAATTATTTCGAACCCTACGACCGGATTATGACTGCCGTCGGGCATATCTCTGGTGCGATGGAGATGAACTTCTATTGAAGAACAGGGTAACTGTTGGAGCACCTGCACATCCCATGCCGGCCTCAATTCCCTGCTGAGAGGCATGTCCTTTGCAAGCTCCTCTATGATACTGAAATCCACGTCCCCGCGGTACTTATCATGACTTCCCTTCTGTTCTGTACTCATCCTGGCTCCCATGCGCCTCTTCCTCGCCTCATTGTATTCATCGTCGAAAAGATGCAAGTAGAAATTGCCGTCATAGACGACCATGTTGCCTCCCGGAACCAGAACACGCATCATCTCGCGGTATGCCTGTTCGGGCCTCTCGAGGTTCCAAAGCACATTCCTGCTGACAACGGCGTCGAACGTCTCGTCGACGAACTTCAGGTCACTGGCATCCATCTTCAGGAATTCGGCCTTGAAACCAAGTGAATCGGCATTCTTCCTTGCCTGGGCGAGCATCTCATCTGAATAATCTATCCCAGTCACATCCATACCGTGTTCTGACAGGATCATGGTGAAGAAACCTGGACCGCATCCAATATCCAAAACATTCGAGCTGACTTTCAGATTGGCATCGGATATTAGTTTCTCGGCTTCCGATGCCCCCTTGTATTCCGCTTCCTCCTTGATGGAACAGGAGAAACCTTCGCTCCTCTTGTCCCAATAATCTCTGACGTCCTCAGTGATCTGCATAATAATCGCTTCAGCAAGAATTGAGGGGGAAATCCCCCTCGTTTGAGTTATTCAGGGATTGTAGGTCTTCTTGACCTTGGTGTATCCAGCTACATTCTTGGACATCCAATCATCGTAGGAGTTCACATCGAAACAATCCTGGTTCATGTAGTCCGTGCTGGCCTTATCAGGGTGGTATGTGCTGATGTAATCCTTGAGCATAGACTGTACATCGAACTGTTTGGCATTGGGATAGATGTGGTTGAATACCCATGCGATACCGATGTATGATGCGGGACCCATATACACTCCCTGTCCAAGGATGAGGACTTGGTCGTAGTAGTATGCCCTGCTTCCGGCTATAGCGTTGAAGTATCTGTTGTTGGTCTGACCCTGGTCGTAGATGTAATTATACTCTGCAGGCTGATCGTCAGTCTCCATGAATCCATAGTACATGTCGAATACGATCCAATCGGGGTTCATGACCGCGACTCCCTCGGCATCGATGCTACCGTTGGTGAATCCTACATCGTAGGGCGTCCTTCCTCCGGCGGCCTCGATGAGTTCCTGGATACCGTTATGCCATGTGGAGATACTGGTTCCGTTATAACCTGCGAAGATCAACGGGCGGTCCTCGTCCTTGATTCCACTGATGTAATCCTGAATGTAATCGAGAACTTTGTCCGCCTTCTCTGCATAGCTCTGGGCTGCGGCATCGAGATTGCACAGGCATCCGAGGGTAAGGATTCCTGCGACAGTCGTCGTATCCTCCCAGAAGGGGAGCCTGACAACATCCATTCCGAGTGGAGCCACGGTCTCCTCCATGTTCTTGTCAAACCATGCACGGGTTCCCGAGAGGATGTATGAAGGAGCATCATCGAGGAAAACCTCGTAATCGGGGGTGAACCTGCTTCCATAACATTCGGGGTTCTGATCGAGGAACATCTGGAACCAAGGCGCGTATGATCCGCCGTCTCCTACCTGATTGTCCACGAATGTACAGTTCTTTACGTTACCAAGAATGAGTTCAGCCTCATAGTTGCTCTTGTATCCGACGGCGTATGTGGTCAGAGGATATGTACAGGTTCCGACCATGCTATCAACATCGAAGAACTTCACTTCCGTGCCTTTTGTCTTGTTGACAATGTTCTTGACGATATTGAGATCAGAACTGTTCACTGATCCATCACAGTTCGCATCTGCCCAATATCTAGCGGTGTATTTGGTGGTCCCGTATTCTGTAAGAACCTGGACCTTAGGTGCATCTGAAAGTGATTTTTTTCCATCTATGATATCTTGAATGTATTGTACATCATCATTATCGAGATAATCATCACCGTTTGCATTTCCGAAGACCGTAAGACGCACGTCTGTGGCATCGGATCTCGACTGCTTGTCGCTGTTGCCTGACATGATAACAAATACTGCGGCAATTACAACGACAAGAACAACGACCACAGCGATGACTGTCAATGTTTTCTTGTCCATGTTAATCACTATTGGATGTATTCTCCAATTGTTCTTGATTTTTCGTTGTTAGTATTTAAAACAAACCAATTGTTAATAAATCACTTGAAAATTATTTTGAATAAGTGGATGCCGAACGGATAATAATTCCCCGCTTGGAAAATGCTATATCGTTGCTGGATTATACATCCTACGCATGTCTACAGAGGATCGGACTGATTCACAACCCTCTTACAAAATCGACAGCTCTTCCGCCCAACAACAGTCCAGAGAATATTGGGACGCTCGCGCGAAAGGCTACAGCATATCCACAAGAAAAGAATTGGATATGGATTCAAATGTCCTCAGAAACATAATGCGTAATCAGCTCGGACTGAATCGCAAGCTCAAAGCAGTGGATATGGGTACGGGCGCGGGTTTAGCCGCGATCACTATGGCGCGCCTGGGACATGATGTTACAGCAGTCGATTCATCCGAAAAGATGCTGGAATATGCAAGAAGGAATGCATCATACGCTCATGTGGACGTTAATTTTGTTCTCGGAGATGTCAGTTCTCCTCCGCTCTTGAAACATGAGTATGACATACTAGTGGCCAAGAGCGTTATCTGGAATCTTACCGACCCCGTAGGCGCTTACTCTGCCTGGATGGATCTCCTCAAACCTGGGGGATTCATGATAATAATTGACGGCAATTGGTATTTGGACGAATTCGATGAGGACTTCCGTAAACGCCGCAGATTCCTTGACATGAAATATGGCAAGGATAAGAACCTGCATGCCAGCACCAATGTGGACAATGTAGATCTTAACATTATTCGCCGTCTCACCCATAATTTCCCGGCTAGCATGGAAAGAAGGCCTGCATGGGATATGGGAGTGTTACTCGGATTGGGATTCGCCGATTTTCATATATTATCTCTGGACAAGGAACCTTTCTCAGTCCTTACACGCGACGGTGTTATGAAGATCCCGCTATCATTTGCGATAATAGCACGTATTCCTAAGGGGTCCCTGAGCCCTTATCATGAGTTGATGGAACCGGTGCCGTATACAGATGATGACCTCAGAGCAATCTCAGAGAGGATACATGATCTTGATCTCGATTATGGTAAAGTCCTGAAAGCCTTGTCCGATACGAACCGTCTTTCCCTGGTATCTGCACTGATGGGTGGAAGGATGAACGTCAACCAATTGGCTAATGTGACCGGTCAATCGATTTCTCTGACCTCCCACAACCTGAAGATCCTGAAGGATTGCAATATCGTTTCCTCCGAACGTGACGGCAAGGAAATCCAATACGCCCTTACGAACAGAATGTCGATCAACATGTTGGTCGACGTATGCAACGGTATTCTGAACGATACAAGCAGGAAGTGAATATGGTGCCGGGAATGGGGTTCGAACCCATGACCTTCGGATTTCCCTGGAAGAGGTCTAATTTGACCAGAACCCTATGAGTCCGACGCTCCACCAGGCTGAGCCACCCCGGCCTTGTTCAGGAGATTGGCTTGTTCGTTATAAGCGTTTCTATGATGGCGGGCACAGTGGAAAGCGCGATTCGAATGATAGCGCTCTGTTTTCCGACCGTTGTCATATTGACCCGCAATATACACTATTATAATCTCCCGATAGCAGAAGGCACCCATGGTCGGAAGTTTTATCGGATCTGAAGAAACGGAAAGGAGGTACTACAAGCAGCTCGATGCTGACTTCAAGAGAATCGTTCACAACACCGACATCCTTTCCAATGTGATCGGAGAGCTCGTATCCGAGCTGAACGGGAAGGATATTGAATTCATCAAAGGGTGCGTATCCCCTGATGATCTTCCCAGGAAAACAGGGTTGGAGACCGAGATGCACAACGACAGAGGAGAATACGTGATCATGGACAATCTGTTCAGCATCACGATCCCCGGAGAGAAGGAGATAGGGATCATGCTGAACATCGAAGCACAGGGCGATTCTGAACCGGGTTATCCGATCCTCAACAGGGCTCTTTACTACGCTTCCGGAATAGTCTTTAACCAGAAGGGCACGGTCTTCAGGGAGAGCCATTATGAGAACATGAGGAAGACCTACTCCATATGGTTCATCCTGCAGCCCAAGCATGGGGACGAGAACACCATCCTCAGATATCCGTTGATGAAGATCCCTGGTCTCAAGAAGAAGAAATCCAACTCTGAGGACTGCGATATGCTGGAGATCATGATCGTTAATCTCGGCGGACCGGTTACGTCGTCCAACAAGACATTCCGCAAACTCAACGACATCTTCCTCTCCAAATTGGACGGGGAAAAGTACAGAAATCACCTGAAGAAGAGTTATAATATCCAAATCGACGATAACACACTAGAGAGTTTGGAGAGGATGAAGATGAGTTTGGGCGAGGAGATCGTGAACTATCAGAGGAGAGTCGGATACAACGCCGGGCACTCCGAAGGATACGCTGAAGGGCATTCTGAGGGTTATACTGCTGGTCGTTCGGAAGGATATAGTGAAGGACGCTCAGACGGATACAGCGAAGGTTTTGGTAAAGGATATGGTGAAGGTTTCAACAAGTACTGTGATGGCATGGCAACCATGATCATCAATCTTGTTACTGAGTTGAATACCACCGCTGATAAGGCATTCGAACTATCTGGTGCATCTCAAGACGATAGAGACGAGATCATGAAGATCGTCAATGAGAAACTCGGTCAGAAGTGAATCCCGACTATCTGTTCAACACTTATTTTTCAAAAGTAAACAAGCCCCGGCGAACCGGGGCAATTAGTTTCACTCGGAAGCTTCCTCTGCGGGAGCCTCAGCGGCCTCCTCTGCAGGTGCTTCCTCGGCGGGCTCCTCTGCGGGCGCCGCTGCCTCAGGGGCCTCATTGGAGACCATCTCTTCGGGAGCGAAGACTGCCTCAGGCTCTCCTTCACCGAACTCAAGGACCTCGGACTTCCTGACCTCGATTCTCTTGATGGGGATAACTACGTGACATGCCTTGGCCAGATCCCTGGAGAGATTTCCGGAGATGATCGCCTTGACGATCTCGGAGAGTGTCATCTCCTTACCCATGTTGGTCAGAGTCTCGGTGATGATGGCCCTCATTCCCTCTTCCTGAGAGGACTGGATACGCCTGTCCGCGATGGACATGGTCTTGATCCTGTACTTGAATCCGTCCTGGGTGTAGAAGTCCACGACGTGGTCTGTCTTTGTCTTTCTGCGGCGGGTGAGCCTCCTTACGTAGTCGCTTGTGAGGTCGTGTCCGACGAAGACGGTCTTTGCATCCATTCCTTCGGTTGCGTTGACCTTGAACTTTAGTTTGATGTGCATCTTGGAGAAGTCTCCGGTCAGGTCCTGGACTGTGACCTCTACGGTACGTCCAATCACGAACTCGGGGTCTGCCGAGGGTGTGTCTCCGATCTCTGCCTCGTTGAACATCTTGGGGGCGTGGATCTTGTACCACTCCTTTGCCTTCCACTTGTCCTTCACCTTACGTGCT
>JAFUHJ010000195.1 GCA_017468935.1 Candidatus Methanomethylophilaceae archaeon | reverse complement strand
GTGCCGAGAAAGGCGTCAGGATGCTGGGTCTGAAGGACATTAGGGTGCGCACTTCCGGGAATGCAGCAATCTTGGAGACGCTGCCGTCGCAGAAGGATGTCCTCGAGGAGAACAAGGATGAGGTCGAGGACATACTCCTCAAGTATTACGATTCGATAACATATGCTGAGAGGAAACCGGGGCTATGAACGGAAGAGCAATCTTGGAAGCGGTGAAGGATGGAAGCCTGTCCGTGGATGATGCGGAGCGTATGCTCCGTGCACAGCCATTCGTCGATCTTGGTTTCGCGAAGGTGGATACCCAAAGGAGACTGAGACAGGGTGCATCGGAGGTCATCTACGGTGCAAGCAAAACACCGGAGCAATCAGTCAAGATCGCAGAGACGCTGATCGAGAACGGTTCGGAATGCGTCATGGTCACAAGATGTAACGAGGAAGTCCACGATCTAGCAACGAGTCACGGCCTCAGATCGGATTACAGGAAGGACGCGAGGATATGCATCATCGGCGACATCCCGGAAAGGACCAGGGACAGTTACGTATGCGTCCTGTGTGCCGGGACCAGCGACATCCCCGTGGCCGAGGAAGCAGCGGTCACAGCCGAGGTGTTGGGATGCAACGTGAAGCGGACATACGATGCCGGAGTGGCAGGCATCCACCGTCTTCTCTCCGATGCGGACACGATAATGGGGGCCACGGCAGTGATAGTCGCAGCAGGTATGGAAGGCGCCCTTCCAAGTGTGGTAGGGGGCCTCGTGAGCGTCCCGGTAATAGCCGTGCCGACCTCGGTCGGATACGGGGCATCGTTCGGTGGTCTCACCGCATTGCTGGCTATGATGAATTCATGTGCGTCCACGGTCAGTGTGGTCAACATCGATAACGGTTTCGGAGCGGGCTACATAGCATCGCTGATAGACAAGAGAGGTGAGGTGTGATGAGAACTCTGTATCTGGAGTGCAACGCCGGTGTTTCCGGAGATATGCTGTTGGGTGCCTTGTCCGACCTTCTGCCGGACCCTTCAGAGGTGAAGGCCCTGATCGAGTCCGCTGGGATACCCGGTATAACGGTCGAGGTATCCCACAGGGAGAAGAACAATGTCACGGGCAACAAGGTCGACATCCTGATCCACGGAAAGGACGAGGAACATCACGAGCACCATGATCCACATGGGCATCATCATCATGAACACCGCAGTCTGCCGGAGGTCATGGGCATCATAGAAGGGCTGAAGGTATCCGAGTCGGTTAAGTCCCATGCAAAGCAGATCTATGAGGAGATCGCCAGGGCCGAAGCGGAAGTGCACGGAGAATCTGTCGGCGAGGTCCATTTCCATGAGGTAGGGATGCTCGATGCGATAGCCGATGTGGTCGGTAACTGTCTCCTGATCGAGAAGCTCTCTCCGGAGTTCATAGCGTCATCCCCTCTCCGTACCGGATACGGGTACGTCGATTGTGCTCACGGTAAACTCCCTGTTCCCGCACCTGCTACGGCATTGATCCTCAGGGATGTCCCGTGCTACGCTGGAGACGTCGAAGGCGAGTTCACCACACCTACCGGTGCTGCGATAATCAAGCATTTCACCAAGGAATACGGGCAGCGTCCGCGCATGACCGTCAGGGACATAGGTATCGGGCTGGGGAACCGTGAATCATCGATCCCCAACATGGTGAGGGCATTCTTGGGTGATTCAGAGAACGGCATGTTCGAGATCTATGAGATCAATTGCAATATCGATGATATGACCCCCGAGGACCTTGGTCCGATGATCGATCGTCTCCTCGAGGAAGGGGCTCGCGATGCCACTCTGACTCCGATGATCATGAAGAAGGGCAGACCAGGATACAGGCTGACATGTCTATGCCGTCAGGCCGAGAAGGAGAAACTGGCGAAACTAATCCTTGCCAACACATCCACCATCGGACTCAGGATCTGGAGGGCCGAGAGGTTCGAGATGGCCTCGCACATGGAAGTGTGCCATACGGAGTATGGCGACATACGCATCAAGGTATCAGAGGGATACGGTATCAGGAAATGGAAACCGGAGCATGACGATCTCGTGAAGGCCTCTGAAGAACATGGCGTATCGATAAGAAAGGTCCGTGAATCTGTCAGATTCGAATGAAAGTGGGAGAGGGTGTCCCTCTCCCGTTAGAGTCATCTCTTCTTTACCATGAATACTACGGCACCGGCGATCGCTATCAAGATGATTACGAATAAGACAGTGAACATCGTGGTATCTTCGGAGGACTGAGGAGCATCGCGGTCTGCCGTGATCTCCATGTCTGAAGTTATCTTATCCCCGTCGGAGATGTTCCATCCGGTCAGCGTTCCCTGTTT
>JAFUHJ010000194.1 GCA_017468935.1 Candidatus Methanomethylophilaceae archaeon | reverse complement strand
CGGCGCTTCTGCCTGGACCTCTTCTTCTCCGGATCCCACTCGGCAGTGACCTCGTAGAGGTAGTATCTCATCCCGTTCTAGGTCTTCTGTGGCTGTATCACGTTGTATGTCATCGTTATCAGTAATAACGATGTTGATATAAATACCCTTTGTCCTGAAAATGCTAGCCAGACAATTTAAGATCAGAACTCGTTATCAAGGATCAGCATAGGTGAGGGTTATTCCAATATATCGTTGTATGGAGAATTATATGTAATGAAAGATGCGGTCGATCCGTTCCGGACCGACCATTGTAACGTGAAGGAATGTTCAGGTTCAGTACCTGAATCTTCCATCGACGAACTCGACCTCGGCACGCTCTCCGTCGGGCCATGTGTGGTATCCGACACCCTGGGCCTTGCCGTACTTGAAGTTAGCTTCGTCCTTCTCTCCGTTGGGGTAGGTTATGACACCCTTTCCGTGGTACATATTCTCCCTGAACTGTCCCTCGTACTTCTCGCCCGTGGACTTGATGTAGATCCCGTAACCTTCGAACATGTTGTTGACGAACTCTCCGGTGTAACGGTCCCCGTCGGCACAGATGTAGACGCCCTTGCCGTTGAACATACCGTTCCTGAACTGCCCTTCATACTTCGCACCGGATGCAAAAGTGTAGATGCCGTGACCTTCGAAGTTCCCGTACTGCACCTCGCCGGCGTAAGTGTCGCCGTTAGGCATGTTGATCTGTTGTAGGTTGCCCAATTCAATCCCTCTCGGATGGGAATCTCAGTCACGGTTATAAATTGTGATGGGAAAAGGGTCCGCCGCCCGCAAGGGGCGACGGTGATGAGGTTTATCACTCGTAGTTGAGTCCGTTGGGGACTTCGGGGTGACGGGTGTGGTTCCACTTCTGCAGGAAGTACCAGCAGGGGATGTAGATGATAGGCAGGGCAACTGCGGCGATGCAGTATGCGACTCCCATGCTGGGGTTCATGTACAGATACCAGAGCAGAGCCGGCAGGAATATGAAGAATTCCAGGATGACGATTCCGATCGATACGCCGACGAATCCGCGGGGGCACTTGTAGACCCTCTCCACATCCTTGAACCTGGGGTCCCTGCGGGACTTGATGAATGCGAGCTGGCAGAGTCCGTGGGCGATGACATATCCGGGGCACGATACAGCAAGCGTCTGGCTGGCGGTGACTCCGGCTATGATGATGACGAATCCGATGATCGCCTGGAAGATCAGCGCGTTGACCGGGACACTGTACTTGTTGGTCTTGGCTAGGAACATGGGCATGTGTCCGTTCGTTGCCATGACCTGCAGAGTCCTGGAGCATCCCTGCATGGAGGTCTGAACGACGACGACCATTCCGATCATGAGCAGGAATGTTGCGATGAGTCCGATAGTGTCCCCGAAGCACATGTTAGCGATGGGGACGAGTGCAGCAGCACCTGCTGCGTCGATCGCATCGTGGCCGAGTGTTCCGTACACTGCGAATGACACGATGAAGTAGAGTGCGAGACAAGCTAGTCCGCACATGATGAGCGCCTTGGGCACATCCTTGGAGGGATCCTTATATTCCGCTCCGTAGGTCGCGGCAGTCTCCCAACCGACAGCGCTCCACTGTGCGATACAGAGGAGAGCGAGGATGAGAAGGAATCCGTCAGCGTTCCAGGCCCAGTCGTCTCCGGTCCAGAGCCACTTCTTGGGCTCGATGTCGTTGATGATTGTGTCGAGATCGAAGTATCCCATGAGGATGGGGGCGAGAACGATGACCACCAAGGGGATGATAGTAAGGAGTGTGAGGATAAGCTGGAATTTGGCTCCGCCTTCCAGTCCCTTGAGACTGGATCCGATAGAATAGGTGTAGACTACGACTCCGACACCGACATACAGAAGGGTTTCCATCATGGGGTCGAGACCGCTGAGGTCGAGGGCTTCCATGAGATAATAGGCGACCATGATCGTGAAAATGGGAATGACGGTCACCCATGCGACGAAATAGCTCCAGGCACCGATGGCACCGATGAGCCTTCCTGTATTGATCCGCTTGTTCCTGTACTTCTCATCGTCCTCGAAGACATACTGGATAGAACCTCCGATTCCCGCGACACCGAATGTGGCGCACATCTCTCCGATAGGGAGGTTGATCAGGAATCCCGAGAGGACCGATAGAACCCATATGACGATGCTCAACGCCCACATAGGGCCGGACACATCCGCCACGGAGGGGATGATAAGAATGGGCACTCCCATCGCAACGATGAGACCCTGTTTCCAGGTCAGTGTACGGGCTAATCCTGTACTGGCCTGACTTTCCATACCATTTTCTGTCATAATATCACCGATGGCCCAGGGATTCCGGGCCCTTCGTTTGGACGCTCCAATACATCCAACAAAAATAAATTGACTAATCAATATATATACTGATGTATCAATAAATTTGTGAACTTTTTAAAGAGGACTTTCCCCAGACAAAGTTTGGGGAAAGAATACAAAAATTATTTGCGGAGGATATCATCCGACGACCTGAGATCCTCTATCTTGTAATATGGAGCAAGAAGCGCATATGACAAATCCTTGGCCTTCTGATTGGGTTCCTGGGAGACTTTTGTATCCACGACAGCGATCTCCATCCTGTCCATACGGATACGGGTCGCTATATCCAAAGCCTCCTCCAAGGGGTCGTTGCCATCGGTCATCGCGATGTTAGCGCCAGCGTCCGTCATGAGTATAACGAAGGCCACATCTGACGGATGTTTCCTCAGATACTGTCCGACGTACTGGTGCATGAAGGACAGGGCCTCGCTGAGCGGGGTCTTCTTCCCGGTGGGGATGTCGTCGACGATCTTCTTGACGCCCCCGACCGAGCGTGTTGGAGGCAGGAGCATCCCGACGAACTCCTCGTTGAACGTCATCACGGCAACACTGTCCTTGCGGACGTAGTGGTCGGCCAGCATGGACATGATGGCAGCTTTCACCGCTCTCATACGCGCTCTGATGACGAGAGAACCGCTGTTATCCACCATGAAGAAGAACAGGCACGAGGTGTGCTTCTCCCTGACCTTCTGTCTGAGGTCCGAGGGCATCACTATCACGCCGTCCCTTCCTGTGAGCTCCCTGCGCTTCCTCTGATACGGGGCCGCGCAGCGGACAGTGGCATCGATCGCCAGATCCTCGGTGGAATCCTTAGCAGGGCGGGAGGATACGTATCTGCCCTCCTTTCCGGCACCTTTGATGTAACGGCGGAGCTGTTGATTATCCATTCCTCTCTTCTTCCGGCTATCCTCAAGGAGATCGATGGACTCGTACAGCTTCTCCATGTCCAGCACCAGAGGTTCCTCCTCCTGATTCTTCTTTTTCTTGGGAGCCGATTCCGATACGGACGGCTGAACCTTCACATCGTCCACTGGATCCTTGTACTTCTCCTCCTCGAGCTTCTTGGCCGTCTCCTTCCTCTCATCGTGGATGAAACGCTTGATATGGGAATCTCCGAAGAATTCGACCCTGTCAGCAGGCTCCTCCTTCTTCGAGCTCATGTGAGTGCGGCGGTGAGGGATGCAGACCCTCAGCGCGAATGATATGTCGTTCTCATCGATCTCCGTGCGACCGTCTATGGCGGCGGATGCCCTGCATACCCTGGCTGCGGACAGCCCCCCGCGCATCCCCTGTACACCGTACCTGTCGCACATGCTGACGATGGCATC
Source organism: Candidatus Methanomethylophilaceae archaeon (assembly GCA_017468935.1). Classification (GTDB taxonomy): domain Archaea; phylum Thermoplasmatota; class Thermoplasmata; order Methanomassiliicoccales; family Methanomethylophilaceae; genus Methanoprimaticola. Next base: position 4,240 of record JAFUHJ010000194.1, on the reverse strand, counting down.
GAACGCCTCGTCGGGGATATTGATTGATTCGACGATGGACTGTGCTCTCCTGATGCGTTCCAGCAGGACTTCGTCCAATTGGGTCTCCTGGGCATCGTCGGAGTTGACGCACTCCATTACTGCAAATCTCTTCTCTGCATCCGGATTCCGGGGCAGGATCACGCACATGTCGAAAAGATCGGCTATCGCCGCCCCCAAAGGCTGCTCGCGGTCATTGGCCGTAGCGACTATGCTGGCAGAACATTTGTAGGAGACCGAGAGCCCTTCCCTCTCCACATGGACGGTCCCTCTGTGGACAGAATCCATCAGAGTTAGGGCGGTGTTCCTTGGGAGCAGGTTTATGTCATCTACCAGGAGGATCCCGCCATCTTCCCCCAGGAGCCCCTTCTCGAAGACCATGTTCCCGGTAGCGAGCACCTGTTCGAGGTCCATGCTACCGAACAGCTGTTCGTCCGTGATGTTCTGGGGTACAACCTTCGCCCTCTTTCCGGAGTATGCTCTGGAGAACGAATGGATCAGTGCCGATTTCCCCGATCCGGAAGGCCCCTTGATCAGGAGTCCGTGCAGTTTCGGGTCGGCCATGAGGCAGGTCAGCGCCCGCAGGGCATCTTCCATCCCTACGAACTGGTCGGGTCTCAGGATCCCAGATACCCCCTGATGATGCTGTCCAGCTCGTTCTGGCGGAATTCCGCTTCCTCGAACGGGCCGGCCTTCATACGGTGGCGGAGGATGAGCGGTGCGGTGACCGAAAGGTCCTTTCCGATGATCTCCTTCCTTCCCTCCAGAGCGGCGTTGGCCTTCGCGGCACGGATCATGGCGAGATCTGCGCGATGCCCCTCCATCTTGTAATGGATCGATATCATGGCTATGGTCTGGAGCAACCTGTCGGTCACATTGACCTCGGCAACGAGCTTCTTCGCATTCATGATCTTCTCGCGGAGGGCTTCGGTATCCTCCTCGCACTCCTTCGTGAACCTTTCCGGATCAGCATCGAACGCGAGTCTTCTCTTAATGACCTCAACTCTCACGTCGGGGTCCAATTCGCTCTTGATGTCTACGCACATTCCGAAACGGTCCATTAGCTGAGGACGGAGGGTTCCCTCCTCGGGGTTCATGGAACCGATCAGCACGAATCTGGCGGGATGCGAGAACGAGATGCCTTCCCTCTCGACGAAGTTCCTTCCCATGGCTGCGGAATCCAGCAGGAGGTCGACGATGTGATCATCCAACAGGTTGACCTCATCTACGTAGAGGAGGTTCCCGTTGGCCTGTGCCAAAACTCCCCCTTCGTATTTCCTTTCGCCAGTGCGCAGCACATGTTCGATATCCAAGCTTCCGGAGATACGGTCCTCTGTGGCGTTCAGCGGAAGTTCTACGACCCTCATGGAGCGGGAGAACGTTTCGTATTTGCCCTCGGCCATCTTCTTCTTACAGTCGTCGCACAGATATCTGGGGTGGGCCGGATCGCAATGGAACTGGCACCCACTTATCGCCTGGACCTGCGGGAGGATCTGCTCCAGGGATCTCACTGTAGTGGATTTCGCTGTACCCTTTTCCCCCCTGAGGAGAACTCCGCCTACACCTGGGTCGATGATGTTCAGCAGCAGGGCACGTTTCATCTCATCCTGTCCTACAATGCGGACAAAGGGGAACTGAAGGCTGATCTCTCTTTCCGACATGGATGCTTCTTCCTTAATTATTATATAGAGATAGTTAGAAGAATGGGTCAACATTTTTGTTGAACCAGTCATCTGTTACGTTGAGTCTATCAAAATTAATATTGCGATTCTCAATTATAATGATGACGACTCAATGAATTTATATAGTTTTAATGAGGTCTCAATATCATGAGTTGCAGGGAACATGTTCCCGGACTCGGCTAAGTCGCTCTGCGACAAATTGGAGGAATAAAGAAATGGTAAGCAACCACTATCCGGGAAGGACGAAGAACCACGGACTCAAGCTTGAGCTCTTCAGTGAAGACGACATCCGCGAGATCGATTACGCGACCAGGGATGTCCTCGAGAACTACGGAGTACAGGTCTCTGACGAAGAGGGACTTCAGATCTTCGCCGACGCAGGCTGTGAGGTCAACTTCGAGACCAAGATGGTCAAGATCCCCTCAAAGCTGATCAACCAGGCTCTGATGACCGCCCCCAAGAAGTTCTACCTCTACGGAAGGGACGACGAGCACACAGTCGAGATGACCCACTCGGGACCCGTGTTCTACACCAACTTCGGAACCGGAATCCAGATGTGCGACTACCTCGGTGACAACAAGTACAAGACCAGGGACTCCAACGAAGAGGATCTGGCCAACACCGCAAAGATCGTAGATGCACTCCCCAACCTCGCAGTCTACTCCCTCGCAGTTTCCGCAAGGGATTGGGCAGGAAAGGGAGCAGAGGATGTCCACGAGATGATCACATCGATCAAGAACACCTCGAAGCACTTCCACCACATCGACCCTGTCGCAGACAACGTCGAGTTCTACTGGGAGATCCTCAAGGCATACTACGGCGGCGACGAGAAGATGGCTCGCGAGAGACCCATCATGTCCATGCTTGTCTGCCCCACATCCCCTCTCGAGCTGAGCCACAACGCGGTTCAGGTCATCGTGAAGGGAGCAAGGCTCGGAATCCCCGTCAACGTCCTTTCGATGGCAATGGCAGGAGGATCCTCACCTATCCACATCACTGGAACACTGGTCACCCACAACGCCGAGATCCTCTCCGGACTCGTCCTCAGCCAGCTGGCCAACCCCGGCGCACGCAACTTCTACGGAAGTTCCACCACGACATTCGACCTCAGGTACGGAACCGCTCCTGTCGGATCCCCTGAACTCGCTGTCATCAGTGCAGCCGTTGCAAAGCTCGGACAGTACTACGGACTGCCCGTCTTCACAGCCGGTATGTAGACCGACGCCAAGATCCCCGACTCCCAGGCCGCCCACGAGAAGACCATCACCAGTCTCCTCCCCGCAATCTCCGGAGTCAACCTGATCTACGGATCCGGTATGCTCGAGCTCGGACAGACCTTCTCCATGGAGCAGGTCGTCATCGACAACGACATCATCGCCATGAACTACAAGGCGATGGAAGGCGCACCCGTCACCGACGCGACCCTGGCAATCAACGCTATCAAGGAAGTCGGAGTCGGAAATGACTTCCTCGCACACGAGACCACAATGGAGCACTTCGAGGAGGCATCCAACCCCGCAACCTTCGACAGGACAATGCTCGGAGAGTGGATGGCAAACGGATCCAAGTCCTGTGTAGAGAGGGCCCACGACATCGTCGTCGACATCATGGCAAACCACGTAGTGAAACCTATTGACGCAGACCGCCTCAAGGCAATGGAAGCAATCGTTGAGCAGGCGGATGCAGCTTTCAGAAAGAGAAAAGGAATGGAGTGATTTAAATGGCAACAACTGAAGATTACTGTGCAAGAGCAAAGGCAGCCGTTATGGCATACAAAGTCCCCGACGCAAAGGCAGTCGCCGAGGAAGCAGTCAAGGATCCCAACGCGGACCTCGTAACCATCATCCAGGAAGGATATTCCGCAGGAATCTCCGAGGTCGGAAAACTCTTCGATGCAAAGAAGATCTTCCTGCCCCACATGATGGCAGCAGCAAACGCCCTGACCGCCGGAATGGATATCCTCGTCGCCGAGATCGAGAAGCGCGGAGGATCCGTCGGAGAGGGACTCGGAAACGTCGTCATCTGCTCCATCGAGGGAGACATCCACTCAATCGGAAAGGACATCGTCGCAATCATGCTGAAGGTCGCCGGATTCAACGTCTACAACATTGGAAGGGACGTTCCCCTCGGACAGATCGTACAGGCATGCAAGGACCACAACGCCGTTGCTTGCGGAACCTCAGCCCTCATGACCTCCACCATGGTCGGACAGAAGACCCTGGAAGAGATGATGGTCAAGGAAGGCCTCAAGAGCAAGTGCAAGACCAACGTCGGTGGAGCACCCGTCACCCAGCAGTGGGCCGACGAGATCGGAGCAGACCTCTACACAGAGAGCGCCAACGATGCAGTGGTGAAGTTCACCGCAGCATTCTCTGACGCTTGAAGTAACAAATTGAAGGGTCGCACCCCGCTGTGAAAGACAGCGGGGGTCGATCCGTTTTTTCCTCCTTCTTTATTTACCGGAGAGTCGACCCTTCATGATACCAGTATTAGAAAATCAAAATTCTGTAACTAAATATATAAACGACGAAACCCTCTCT
>JAFUHJ010000193.1 GCA_017468935.1 Candidatus Methanomethylophilaceae archaeon | reverse complement strand
GAGGTATCCCGCGACCTGCGGGATTGCCTCTAAGATGATCATCACTATTACCAGCATCTTGAGGACTGACTGATAGCAAGCCTTGTCCTCGCGCTTTGAGAGGTCGAGTTTTATGATCTTAGCACCGACGAACAACTGCATTATAATTGAAGCTGTAACGATCGGTCCGATACCGAGTTGCAGTAGCGATCCGGAAGCTCCTGCCATTATGGTTCTGTACTGTGCGAACATGTCCAGCATGGACTCCCTGTCCAGACCGTACAGATATACGTTCGTCATGACGAAGTAGATCACCAATATGGCGATTACCCACATCATCTTCGTCCTGAAGTGCACGTGGCCTTCAGGTCTCTTAACGGATGGTAACCTGTCAGAGTACGGTTTTATTTTGTATAGCAGACTCTGTGTCTCTTCCATCTCTTTCTACCTTCCCGATATCCTCACTCGGCGATCGATCCGCCTGCAGCCACGATCTTGTCGCGGGCCTTCTCGGATACGGATTCGACTGTCACGTTGACCGCGAAATCGATGTTTCCGTTTCCGAGCAGCTTATCGATGCCTGCTTCCGTGAGGTCGAGCTTATACGCGTCGCCCTCTTTGGAAGCAAATCCCATGTTGACGAAGGTCTCGATCTTCTCGGAGAGCTCTCCGACATTGATCGTACGGTTCGCCTCGACCGTGCACTGGGGTCTCTTGAACCCGTGGCGGCCGAAGTAGTTCCTGTCCTCCTTCAACATTCCGATCTTCCCGGTCTTGCCGTATCCGGCCATACCGTGTCCACCGATGATACCTGCTCCACGTCCGGATTTCTTTCCGCGTCCGTGGGTCCTGTATCCTCTGAATTTCTTGGTTCTGCTTGGCATTTCTCACACCTCAGATCATCCTGTTGACGAGGTCGTTGATCTTTGCGCCCCTGTATCCGAGTGCTCCTCCGTTCTGGAATGAGCGCTTGTTACCCTCGTATCCCTTGACGGGAGGGTGGAGGCGGAAGATGGGCTTTGCGCCCATTACGTCCTTCATCTTGTAGTTGTTCTCGATGATGGCCTTGGCCATCTCGTCGACTGTCGCGAACTCCGAGTTCTCCTTGAGATAGGCGTCGTCGAGTGCCTTGTCACCTACGACCTTTCCGCGTGCGCGGATAAGTGCGGCGAGGGTTGCCTCGTCGATCTCTCCCCATGTGCAGTAATCCTTGATTACCTGGAGCATTCCCTTTGTGGAGGGATTCTCGGGGATCACGGCGCAGTTGTTGACCTTGTTCAGGCCAAGGAGTCCCATGGTGTACTCGATGTTGTAGTTAACATCGGGCTGACCGCGTACACGGATAACACAGTATGTCATCTTCACTCCTCCTCTGCGTCGATTTCGGTCTCAGCGAACTTGATGCCTGTGGGACCGGAGACGATGTTCAGGTTCTTGGCCTGGTCATCGGTGACTCTCATGCGTGATGTCATCTTCAGGGCCTCGAAGGTTGCCATGGCGTAGTTGACCTTGGTCTTCGTGTTGCCCCTTGCGAATCCCCATGCGTCGTGGACACCGGCAAGGGTCAGCAGACTCTTGGCGACATCTCCGACTGCGAGGGACACTCCGCGGGGTGCGGGCTTGAGTGTGACGGTGACGGATCCAGTAGATCCGACGACCTCGAAAGGCAGGCTGTGGGGGTTTCCACATCCGCACTGCCAGGAACCGCAGCCCCTCTTGATCTCGATTATGTTCAGCTTTGCGTTGTCGATAGCCTTCTTGATGGAAGGTCCGACCTCTTTTCCCTTGGCCCTTCCGTAGCCGATGAAACCGTCGCCGTTTCCTACGATACAGGTGACGGCGAACCTGACCCTCCTACCGGAGTCGGTCATCCTCTGAACCATGTTCAGATCGATGACTTCGTCCTGGAGGTCGGGGAGCAGGATGTCCACGATCTCGGGCTCACGGAGAGGCAGTTTGGTCGCCAGGGCGTCGCTCATTGTTGTGATCTCGCCGTTGAGGACCATCTGTCCGAGTCTTGTCTTAGGAACCCAGTCAGTCATTTTAATCAGCCTCCATCTTCTGTTTTATGCTGTCGATTGCAGCTTCGATCTTGTCATCGATGTGCTTTCCCTTCAGCCTGTCCTCCTCGGGGAGAACATCCTCGCTGCAGGGTACCTCGAGTCCGGCTTCGATCATTCCGGCAACTGTGGCGAAGAGGACTCCGCCGTGCTGGACATGCTGCATACCGATATCGAGGACTGCGTACTCGATGCCTTCTTTCATCGCCCTCTTACCTGCAAGGTATCCGACCAGGTATGCTGCGGGGATCGATGAGCAGGAGTACTCCCAGCCCATTGCCTTCAGTTCCCTGGTGGTCGCGGAAGCGATGATCTTGTCTCCCTCCATCGCGAAGTCCACGAACTGGATGGAGATGTTCTTGTTGGACCTCCTTACGACTGCCCTGGTCTCTCTCGCTGTGAGGAGCTTCTTACGGGTGTAGTAGTCGGTACGGAGTTCTCTTCTTCTGCGGAACGCAACTTTGTATCTAGGTCCTGTTGCCATCAGATCTCCTCCTTGAGGTGTCCAGCAGCAATCATGTGCTGCTTAAGGTGCCTGCGGGACTTGAACATTCCTCCCTTGGCTTTCCTGTAGTAGAGCCTGTACACGGAGGGGGTGATCTTGCCGTCGGCCCTGAGGGTCTTCAGCTCGTCACGGATGGGCCTGATGGTCGCCATCCAGCGCTCCTTGTCGCGGACGCGGGCGTTCGCCGTTCCCTTCCTGGATCCGGGTCCCTTCCTCTTTCCGCTGGCCTTCTGTCCCTGCACATATCTTATCCTGCCCTTCGAGGTTCCGTTCTTGGCCTTCGCCTTGATCAGACCGGATGCGATTGCTGTGCGGACGTCTGCGCGTGTGATGCAGTCCTCTACTTCCTCGATCTTGTCGGGGTTGATCCAGACCCTGTTCTCACCGCACTTCAGGATCTCTGCGGCCATCCTTCTCTGGTTCTTCAGGTCGGACATGCTCACACCATCCTGTTGAGGATCCTGATACCGAGCTCGTCGGCCCTGTCCTCGATTGCGATTCTCTTCTTCGTTCCAACGGTTCCGCCGATACGGATGGCCTGCTTCTTGGGATCGATCTTGTCCAGGTTGTCTACGTTGTAGACGAGGACCTCCTCGAATCCTGTAGGGTGGAGTCCCCTGACGGAAGCGGGTCCGCGGAATCCGATGTCCACTATGGGTCCGCGCCTCTTGAGTCTCCTCTTCATCTTGGAGTGGATTCCCTTGGGCTTCCTCCATGTGGAGTCCTTGAACTTTGCGTATCTGAACCACTCCTGCCTCTTGAATGCGGGCCTCCTTCCGGAGATCAGTGCCCTCTTCGCGAGTGCGTCCGTGGTCTCAGCATCCAGTTCTGCCTTCTTCTTGACGACGTACTCGGCCTCTGCCGCCTCGACGACGACCGCTGCGGGTTCCTCGTCCTTCTTGGCAGTCTCCTTCTTGACAGGCTCTGCCTTTGCGGGGGCTGCTGCTCCGTCGAATGCGTCCTTCCAGCTGGCCACGGTCTTGGGTCCGACACCGGACAGGGTCTTGATGACCTCCTTGACCTTGGCATCGTCGTTGACCGCTGCCTTGAGCTCGTCGACGGTGTTAATTCCGATCGTCTTGAGCTCTTCGATGTTCTCGTCCGTGATTCCACGGAGATCCTTGAAGTCTTTCACGGTCATTGTCTCACCTTGTGCGATTTGCCGACGATGTAGATACCGTCCTCGAAGACCCTCTTATCGAAGCCGCCCCTCTGGGTCGCCTTCTCCATGTTGGCCGCTGTCTGACCGCAGGCCTCGATGTCGATTCCCTCTACGGTGACATCCTGACCAGAGATCTTGACGGTGCATCCCCTCACGATGTTGGCGTAACGGGGTGCATGTCCTCCCATGTAGTTGTTGATCTCTACGCGGTCGCCTTTCACTGCAACTTTCATCGGGAAGTGAGAGAACACGATCTTCAGGTCGTACTTGAATCCCTCTGTGACTCCCTTCACCATGTTCTTGATGTGGGCCACGAAGGTTCCGACCATTGCCTTGTCCTTCACTCTGGGGTACTCGCAGCTGACGCTGACTTCTCCCTCTCCGACGACAATCTCTATGTTAGGGTACGCGAAGTTTCTGCTTAATTCTCCCTTAGGTCCCTTGACCTTCATGATACCTGCGTCATATGTGACGGATACCCCACCGGGGATAGCGATGGTGCTTTCGATTTTCCCTGCTATTGTCATCTATATTCCTCAATACACATAGGCTAACAGTTTTCCGCCTATTCCAAGCTCTTTGGCGCGCTCCTGGGTGATCACTCCCGCGGTAGTGGTCATGATCAAGAGTCCGAAGTCCTGGGCGGGCAAGAACCTTGCCTCGACCTTCTCGACATCGGTGACCTTGACGGAATACCTGGGTTTGATGACACCACAGTCGTTGATTGCTCCATCGAGCATGACGTGGAATTTGCCTGCCTTTCCATCCTCAACGTACTCGAACTGACTGATGTAACCTGCATCCTGCATGACCTTCAGCACACGGCCGATGAGCTTGGAGGACGGCTCGATTACACAGTCGGACTTTCCGTTGACGGATGCGTTCTTTATTACGCACATTGCGTCATTAAGTGGATCGCTCTGCATTTATGTCACCTCACGAATACTTCTTGAAACCGAGCTCCGGAGCCATGTCCCTGAAGCACTGGCGGCACAGATGCATTCCGTATCTCCTGATGATTCCTCTGCGGCGTCCGCAGCGGGTGCATCCAATGGATCTTCCGAACTGTTTCTTTGGTTTCTGTGTGTTCTCTTTCACTGGACCACCTCGATCTGGAAGTTGTCTTTCATGTACTGGATCGCTTCCTCGCGTCCGACACGGTGGGACTTGGGGATCCTCCTCTTGAGGAGGGCCCTCTGTGTGATCCTGTTTCCGGGTCTCCTGAGGACGACGCTGATATCCATTCCGAAGATACCGATCTCGGGGTCGTATTTCATTCCCTCGAAGTCGGTGTAGTCGGAGATACCGAAGGACATGTTGCCCTCCTTGTCGAAGGAGTACTCGGGCACGCGCATCTCCCTGATGGAGAGTGCCTGCTTGACGAAGTCGATGGCTGCGTCTCCCCTGAGGGTGACCTTACATCCGAGAGGCATTCCCTCACGGATTCCGAGGTCCCTGTTGACGGTCTTGGACAGAGTCTCTACGGGCTTCTGCTTCGTTACCATCTCGAGGACCTTCTCTGCCTTTGCGAGCCTCTCTCCGGCCTCGCCGACACCGATGTTGACGACGACTTTCTCAACGTGGAGATCTCTCATTCCGCTCATTCGGATGCCTCCACTGTGATCGCGGGCTTGTCCGCTCCGATAATGAAGCAGTTGTCCACGATGGTCTGGGTGTCGTCGCTGAAGACTACGATGTTGGGAGCGGATCCGCGGATGACCTGGATCTCCTTGACGGTCTTGATCTTTCCGGACTGTGCTCCGTCCTTGATCAGTACGCATGCTCCGGCCGCGAAGGGGTAGCACTCTGCGATCTTCTGACCCTCGTACTCGACCTTCAGTGTGTCGCCGCACTTGTAGTCGTTCTTGTCCAATGTGATGTTCCTTCCACCGCTGAGGTTGAGCTGGAACTTGCCGTCCTTGACGACGGTCTTGTCCTGGATCTTGTAGAGTCCCCATGCCGCCTCATCCTTTGAGATGGGGACGAGCGTGAGCTTTCCCTTGTTGGTGATGAACATGCGGTAATACAGATCCATCTTGGGGATGGAAACCGCGTCCATGAATCCGATCGGTGCCTTGGGGTCCTTGACGGCCTTGCCGTTCACGAACAGGTCGCGGTTACCGATGATCCTCTTAGCTTCTCTGGCGGTGTCACATGCTTCGATCATGTCCCTGAGCACGATGACAGCTGCCATGGAGTCCTCAACGGAGTGGGCTCCGGCATTCTGCTTCGTGATGAAGATGCTTGCCTTCCTCTTCAGGGGCCATGACCTGGGCGCTGCCAATCTTTTCATGTGGTCGCTCATTCTTTAGCCTCCTTCTTAGACAGTGAATCCATCCTCCATGCATCCTCTGTGTTCAGCTTTGTGATCACAAGGTTGGATGCGTGGATGGGCCTCTCGGTCTCAGTTCCGTCCGCCTGCTTGATCGTGATGCCTTCGATTGCGACACGTCCGGTCTTGGTGTAGACGCTGACGACCTTACCCTCGATGTTCCTGATGTCCTCGTTTCCGCGCACGACGACGACGGTGTCTCCCTTGCAGACCCTTGCGGCGCGCTTGCCATATTTCTGGCGAAGGTCGTCGCTGAGGTGAGCGGAGAGCATCTTCCTCTTGACGTGTGCAGTTGCGTTGGCCTGTGCCTTTCTCTGTGTCCTTGCTTTGCTGCTAACCATTTCTCACACCTCAGATGATAGTGCTCGCGGTAGCGGACACACGGGGCCACCTCTCGGCGGCTTCCCTGGCTACGGGGCCTTTGATATCTGTTCCCTTGACTTCTCCGGTCTCGGTCGTGATGACGGCCGCGTTGTCCTCGAAGAAGACCATGGTTCCATCGGGTCTCCTCATGGGGCGCCTCTGGCGGACGATGACCGCGAATACGATCTGTCTCCTCATTGCGGGCGTTCCCTTCTTGACCGATGCGATTACGAGATCCCCGACTCCTGCGCTGGGGACCCTCCTTGCTGTACCGTGGTATCCGGGGACCGTGATGATCTCGATTACCTTGGCACCTGTGTTGTCGATGACATCGAGCTGTGAACCGTTCTGAAGTCCTCTTGTCTGTTTTCCGGCAATTCCCTTCATTTGAATCACTCCTTCTTCTCGATGACTGCGAAAGACACTGTCTTTGCCAGGGGCCTGCATTCCGCGATGGTGACCCTGTCGCCGACCTTGAGTCCGAGGCACGGTGCCGCGTGTGCGACGTACCTGCTGGACTTCTTCTCGTATCTCTCGTACTTGTGCACGTATCTCATGTAGTTGCGCTCTACGACGACGGTCTTGTTCATCCTGACCGTGGCAACCACTCCGTCGATCGTCTGTCCCCTGACCGGAAGTGTCCCGTGGAAGGGGCAGTTGGGGTCATTGCACTCCGAAGTAGGAGGGACGACGTCGATTCCGATGTCCTTGATTTTTGCTGTCATTTTATTCACCTAACCTTTTTGATTCTGTCCTCTGGTCGGTAAACTATCTTTGATCCGATGATGTCGATATCTTTGCCTTCATACGTGAATCTGAATTCATTGCCTGACTTGGGTACCATTCTCTCAGTTCCGGCCGAATCGATGGTAAACGTGTTCTTGGTCTCGTCGACCACCTTACCGGATATTCCCGAGTATGGTGAAGACAGCACTTCCACGTTCAGTCCGATGAACTCAGTCCTCATGAAGATATTATCTTTCATCTTACCTCTGTGCGGAATCCCATTTCCTCCAGGACGACTTTCACACGTTTCTTGTGATCGCCCTGAAGCTCGATGCGTCCGTCCTTGTATGTTCCGCCGGCGGCGCATTTGTTCTTCAGCTGCTTCGCCAGGTCCGCGATGTCGATGTCGTTCTCATCGATTCCGTCGACGATAGTGACCATCTTTCCGTACCTGCGGCTGTCGACCGAGATCCTTACAGTCTGCTGCTCACGTGCGATCTCCTCGCACATGCACAGCTCCTTAGGTAGTCCACATACTGAGCAAATCTCAGCCATCAGATCTTTTCCTCCTCCTTCTGGACGGTCAGGATGCGAGCGATGTTGAGCCTGAGTGCCTTGATGGCTCCGGGGCTCGAGGGAGCGCCTCCCATTGCGGAGACTCCCCTCTCGTGCATCAGTTCGTCGCGGAGCTCTTTCAACTTCTGGTTGCGCTCCTCGACGGACATGTTCCTGATGTCTGCTGTTTTAAGGGCTGCCATATCACTGCGCCTCCTCGGTTACCTCAGCCTCGGCCTCGGCGGGTGCCTCGACCTTGGGTGCGGCGAAGAGGTCGGGAAGGACTGCCGCAGCCTCGGTCTTGTTCAAGACCGTGATGTCCGCGGGCATCTTTGCGTCCTTCACCATGATCTCTACGGTGACTCCGATGACTCCCATCTTCAGTTTGGCGACGGCATAGCCGTGCTCGATGAACTGGGCCTTGGTGTCTCCGCAGAACTTGATGTTACCCTCTTTGAACTTCTCTGTTCTGTGTCTCTGTCCGGAGAGCTTTCCTGCCACGATGATGTAGCATCCGCGTGCTCCGGCGTCCATGATCCTGCGGACCGTGGAGTGTCCGGCTCTGCGGAAGTGCCATCCCCTCTCAAGGGAGAAGGCCAGCTTCTCAGCCATGATCTGTGCGTTGAGGCTTGCGTTCTCGACTTCCTGAACCTCGATCTGGGGGCTGTCGAAGCCGTACTGCTCCTCGATTACCTGGGTCAGATTCTTGATTGTCTGACCGCGCCTTCCGATGACGAGTCCGGGCCTCTCTGTCGTGAGGATGACACGGGTTCCCATGGGTGTCCTCTGGACTTCGAGTCCTCCGAATCCCGCACGGCTTACCTCTTTCATGAGGTACTCCTTGAGCAGGACCCTGCGTACGTGCTCGGCAACGATCTTTCTCTCTGCTGCCATTTCACTCAACCTCCTGGATGATGACTTCCACGTTGACGGTATCCTGGTTCCACTCGGTCGCACGGCCGTGTGCCCTGGGCATGTGTCCGGGGATGACCTGACCTCTGGAAACGGAGATGGTCGCGATTGCCATGTTGGAGACGTCAAGTCCCTTGTACTCGGCGTTCGCAGCTGCGCTGTCGAGAACTCCGAGGATGGCCTTCGCTGCCTTAACGGGGTATCTTCCGGGTCCGACTCCAGCTTTGTGGGATACTCTCTTGTTGTATCTCTTAAGGGGAACGGGCCTCTTCTTCTCGATCACTTCCTCGAGAGCCTTCTGTGCGGTCTCGACCTTCATTCCGCGTATCATTCCGGCGACCTCGCGAGCGAACTTGGGGGAGACGGGCATCTCCCTTCCGAGTGCCTTTGCTGTCGTGTCGGGGTCAGCTACTGCAGTATATCCTGAATTTACCATATCTGACACCTCACTTCAACGGCATGAACTTGGATGATCTGGTTGCACCGACTCCGGGTCCGGAGTGCACTGGAGGCTTCCTTGTCTGGACGAACTCTCCGATGAAGCAGCCGATCATCTCGGGCTTGATCTCAAACTCTTTGAACTCGCGTCCGTTGTAAACTGCGACGCTCTTTCCCACGAACTGGGGTATGATCGGCAGATCCCTGCGGTGTGTCCTCACGGTTCCGGTAGCGGACATGAGGTTGTCGAACAGGAGCTGCTGCTCGTAGTTCAGACCGCGAAGGTATGTCCTCCTTGCCCTTGAGGGCAGGATTCCGAGGACCTCCTCGAAAGGCATGGCGAGCAGCTCTTCCATTGTGAATCCGCGGAACAGGAACTCCTTCTTCCTGCGTGCCTGGATTGCCGACGCCTTCTTCCTGGACTTCCTCCTCGATGCTTTTGCCGATCCTGCAATAATCTTCTTTGCCATTGCAATCACTTCCTTATTTTCTTCTTAGGAGGCAGGAATCCTACCTTCTGACCAGGCGATGCTGTCCTCTTCTGACAGTTGGGTCCTCCGACGTGGGCGTGACTTCCTCCTCCGTGGGGGTGGTCGACAGGGTTCATTGCGACTCCCTTCGTCTTGAAGGGTGCCTTTGACCTGGACCTGAGTGTCAGAACGTTCTTACCTGCTTTCGCGAGGGGCTTGTCTCCCCTTCCGCCTCCAGCGACAACACCGACTGCGGCGCGGCAGCTGGGGCTGAACTCTTTGATGACTCCTGAGGGCATGAGGACCATGACCTTGTCTCCCCTGGAGACGACAGTACCGGAGGATCCGGCGGTCTTCACGAACTTTCCACCGTCGCCGGGCCTTGCCTCGACGTTGTGGACGAGCGTTCCCTCGGGAATGTTCGAGAGCATCATTATGTTTCCAACTGCGACCTCGGTTCCACCGATGACGATCGTCTGACCGACCTTGGTTCCCTCGACTGCCAGCTGGTAGTCTGTCTTACCGTTCACGTCGAGCACTGCGAGAGGGCATGTCCTTCCGGGTGCCTGGATCAGGTCCTTGATGACTGCGGTTCCCTCGTTGAATGCGGGGAGCCTGACGTCATCGACGTGCCTGTGGCTGGGTGAGCGGTACAAAGAGGTTCCGCGACCCCTTCTCATTGGTATCAATCTTTTTCCCATAATCACTCACCTCAGAAGACTCCGACCCTCATACCTACATCCTCTGCGGAGTATCCGTCCGCGAGCTTGATGATGGCGTGCTTTCCGTCCTTCTGGATCTTTGTCCAGACTTTGTCTACCTTAACCTCGAAGCGCTCCTCGAAGACGGTCTTGATCATCTGCTTGTCAGCATGCCTGTTGACGATGAACTCGAGTCTGTTTCCGTCCTTGAAGTTCTGCGTGGGGGTTCCGGTCATGTGGTTCGTCGACTTCTCTGTGACGAACGGTCTGATGAGAACATCACTCTGCTTCATTGTGTCCAACCTCCGATAGCGTCGATGGCTGCCTTGGTGTAGACAGTGAGCCTTCCTGCGTCTCCTCCGGGTGCGAGGATGCTCGTGTTGAGGGTCTTGACCTCCTCAACTGTCACTCCGGGGATGTTCGCTGCACTCTTGAAGATGGCCGAGTTCCTCTCCTCGTCTGCGACGACGATGAGCACGGATACAGGGGTGCGGTACTTTCTGTTCCTCATTGTTCCCCTTCCTGCACGGATCTTGCGTCCATCCTTCGCGCGGTCAAGGTCGTAGCCGATTCCGATCTTCTCGAAGAGCTCGATGACTGCGGATGTCTCCTTCACGTCGTTGAGTGAGTCCTCGATGACGATGGGGAACGAGACCGAGTCGTCGAACTGGTGGCCGCGTGCCTTCACACAGTCCGCACAGCCTGTTGCTGCAAGTGCGGAAGCGCGTGCGATCTTTGCCTCTTTCTTGTTGACCTTCTGTGCCCAGATCCTCTCGGGTACTGGCGGGTGTGCCCTCCTTCCCGAGACGTTGTTGGGTGACTCTCCGGCCTTTCCGAGCCCGTGGATCCTCTGGTTACGTGCGGATCCGGTACCCTTTCCGCGGAAACTGACCGCGTGCCTCATTCCAGACCTTGCTCCGGGTCCGTAGGGCTGCCTGCCGTTCGCGGCTGCTGCCAGGACTGCCTTCTTGATGATGTCGGGCCTGTAGGGGGTTGCGAATGCCTCGGGGACCTCAACGGTTCCGGCGACTCCGCCGTTAACTCCATAAACATTTGTCGTAGCCATTTACTCATGCCCCCTGTTTCGATTCAACGGAGACATATGTCACATCGACTGCCTCCATGTCGGCCTTCTTGGGAAGCCTGGTTGCATCTCTGAATCTGATGAGCCTCTTGGTGGGTCCGGGAACGGAGCCGTAGACGAGGACGTAGTTGTTCCTGACCTCTCCGTAGTTGAGGAATCCTCCCTTGGGGGTTACCTCTGCACCGTCGGTACCGACCTTGACGACTTTCTTGTTGAACTCGGTCCTCTGGTGGTATCCCATCTGTCCGGATCCGGGAACTGTCGATCTGACGTATCCGGGTCTCTTAGGACCGAGGTTACCGATTCCGCGGCGGTGCTTGCTGTTCCTGTGCGACAGGAGCTTGACTCCCCACCTCTTGGTGACTCCCTGGAATCCCTTACCCTTGGTCACTGCGATGACATCGACCAGTGATCCCTCGGGGGTGAAGTCCGTGAAGTTGACCTCGGTACCGAGTATCTGCTTTGCGTATGCTACCCTCTCGTCGATGGTTCCTCCTCCGATCCTGAGCTCCATGAGGTCGGGTACCTTCTTGGGTACTCCGGAAACGTTCTTCGGCTGGGTGTAGGCGAGTACACGGACATCCTCGATGTCCAGACCGTCATACCTGGCGAATGTTGCTTCCTCGTGGTTCTTGGGTACGTTGAGGCGCCTGTCGAGGAGCGGGTCGAGGTCCTTTGCCCAGACCTCTCCTGCTGTCTTCAGACCGACGATGCTGCTCTCGTAGAACCTGACTGCCGCGATCTTCATCGAGGGGACCTCGACGACGGTCACGGGAACCTGGACCTCCATTCCGGAGGTCGTGCTCTTCGCGCTCTTGTCAACGATGAACGCGTGTGTCATTCCTGCCTTGTATCCGGCGAATCCCTGGATTTTGGGGGATCCACTGATCTCGGGCCAAGAGTCAAGCCTCGGTGTCTGAGACTGCGCTCTCTTCCTAGGGCCGAATGCCCTAGATCCTTTCTGTGGACGTCTTCTTTGTGGCATATTTTACACATACCTGCGAGGGTCTCTTCGCTAACCTCGCGATTTATCAGACGAACGTCTTAATGCTCCGACCGTGACGCCATATTCGCTTCCAAAAGCATTTGCATGTGAAGCAGACGTGGGTTGCAATCGCATTGCCCGGTGCGTCTGGTCGGACACTATTATGTCCAATCCAAATTGTCGTATAGATAGGTTATATATAAAGATGCCCTCGCGTTTCTTATTATAAGAGACACGGGGGCGTGAAAGAAATCAAAGGGTGCCTTCCTTGGCCTTCTTCTGCGCCCTCTTCATACGGGCCTTCGCATCGAAACCGGTTGCTTTCTCGGCAAAGACGTTGAGCTTCCTCTTGCTGTCGAGGATCTCGTCATCCGAGCACTTCTCCGCGTCGGGGACGTTCTTCGTCGTGATATCCATCTTGTCCTTGCTCAGGACTGTGACCTCGATGGTCTCCATGACACCGTACGACGAGACAAGCTTGTCACCATCCTTCTTAACGTTGCCGAATATGCTCTCCATCAACTGTGCCAGTGCGTCGCCTTCAATGTTCTTGAACCATCCTTTCTTGATGTCGTAATCCATCGGTTTCACATCCTCAAAACTAACTCGTTTTCAAAATCCCTCTCCAGGTCGGCAGGGGATCCGAGCATGGTCTCAGACCTCATGTAAGCCTCCCATCTTGGGATGCACTTGCAGGTCACATCAAGATCCTTGACGTCCTGCGAATAACTGAATCTCTCCACAGCGTCGAGCGCCTTCATATCGCACTCGCCGCAATTGTGCACGCCCCTCATCGCTCCTCCTCCCGAGGGAGACGACAGAAGACGCGAATGAACGGTACCGCTCAGCTGCCTGAAGACCTCTATGAGCGACCATATCCAAGGCGATCTGAACTCCCCTCTCTTCCAAAGACGTTCCACATATGTGGCCCTCTGCACGTTCAGAGGATTGATCGATATCTCGTCGGAGAACGGATCCGCGAACCTTGCGGAATTGACCGCATCCTCTATGGCCATCCTCTCGGTCATGAACGGGGGCTTCAACAGAAGGTATGTCCTTACCATCAGGCCATTATCCTTCAGCAGTTCCCCGGCCCTCTTGATGTCCGCCGGAGTGAACCCCTTATGCACGGATGTCTCCAACACCTTAGGGTCAGAACTCTCCAGACCCAGAGCGACGGTGACGTTCTTGGGGAGCGTCTTGACTACCTCCGGGGTGATGAACTCGGGACGGCTCTCGAACAACAGTCTCTTGCAGTCCTTGAAGGCATTGAAGATCCTCTCCCTGACGGAAGGCGGGACCTCGTTATCGTCCAGGAAGCTTCCTGACGTGTACATCTTGACAAAGGGCTCGCCCTTGTACTTGGAGAGCGCTTGATCCAGCTGTTTCAGGAGATCGTCCTCGGTCACGTTGATGAGCGAGGCTTCCCTGTAGCCACACATAGTGCAGCCTCCGTGCTTCACCCAACAGCAACCGTTGGTGCGCATGATCATGACCATGGCGCGTACCTTCTGTCCGTCCACCATGTCGTCCTCTTTCCAGCAGGCCTCAAGTTCCGACGGAGATCTCTTTTCCTTCATCTGGGTACCTTAAGGTGAGAATGTATGGTCGGAATTAAACGTTTACCGTGGAAAACGGCCTGAAGTCCCGGATATGGACTTCCAGACGATGACGGACACCCTTATGGTCTCAGTGATGTTCGGGGAATTCCACCGGCGTCTGCTCCCCGTCGAGGAACCTCTTAGTCACGGCCACATCAACGGTGTTGCACAGGATCTCCGCTGCATGGTTCCCTTCGGGGTAATACGAGATCAATGCATCCTTGCCCATGTAAGGGAAGAATCCTCTCTCCAAGGATCCGTAGAAGGTCGTCACGACGCAGAACTCCGTGAGCATACCCGTGTAGATGGCACAGTCGATCTCGAGATCGTCCAATGTGGATTCCAGATCAGTATCCTTGAAGCAGCTCATGTTCTTCTTGTGGATGACGATATCCGATTCCGCGGTCTCGATACCGGGAAGCCATTCATCACTGTCCTCCTTGTCGTATCCTGTATGGGAAGCACCGTCGAAGTGGATGAACACCACTGGACGCCCGTGTTCGCGGAACAGTCTTGCGAATGCGTTGATGCCGTCTACGGCTTTGGTCATGCGCTCCTCCCAATCAGGCTGTTGGGTGAGAGAGAACTTCCTCTGGGCATCGATCACGACTAGAGCGATGTTGTTGCCCCATATCCTTTCATTGAGCATATTGGATGAATCGGACCACAGGTTAATATCATTGACCTCGGGACGGACACATTTTCCCTTTTATATCATATCAAGCATTACTTGAATCGGAGAAAGCCAAAATGGCCAAGAAAATCATCGTTATCGGTTCGGGAGCAGCAGGTATGACCGCAGCTTCCACCGCCAGGGCTAAGGATCCTGAATGCGAGATCACCGTCTTCACAGAGGACGAGGATGTCGCGTACTCCCCTTGCGCTATCCCGTGGGGTATCGAGGGGAAGAGCGAATGGACCGACATCGTCATGCACACACCCGACTTCTACGAGAAGGAGCGCGGGATAAAGGTATGCACCAAGACGACAGTCGAATCCGTGGATGATGCTGCCAAGACCGTCACAGCAGGCGGAAAAGCATACGCATACGACTCACTCATAATCGCGACCGGAGGAAAGGTATTCGTTCCCCCGATCGAGGGAACGAACCTCAAGAACGTCTTCATCGTCAGGACCGTAAGGGACGGTAAGGACATCAAGGAGGCTCTGAAGAACGCAAAGAACGTCGTCATCGGCGGAGCCGGGGTCATCGGACTCGAGCTGGCCGTGTCGTTCAAGAACATGGGCAAGGATGTCACTGTCATCGAGATGATGAACCAGGTCATCCCCCGTATCGCCGACAAGGACATGGCCGACAACATCCAGAAGCACCTTGAGGATATGGGAATCAAGTTCATCATGAAAGCGCCCATCCAATCCGTCAAGGGAACGGAAAAGGTCGAATCCGTCACCGCGGACGGCAAGGAGTATCCGTGCGACGTCATGATCTTCGCGACAGGCGTCCGTGCCAACCTGGACATCCCCAAAGCATTGGGATTCGACATCGGTCAGCTCAACGCGGTGATAGCGGCACCCACCCTACAGCCCTACAAGAGGGGCAGGCTCGTCCCCGACATCTACGTCGCGGGAGACCTGGTGCAGTGCGAATCGGCGATCATGAACGGAGCCACCATGAGCCAACTGGGATCCACCGCCGTCAAGCAGGGTACCGTTGCAGGGAACAACGCGGTCAGCAAGGACAAGAAACTGTTCGGACCCGTCGCAAGCCCGTGGGTCAGTATGATAGGCGACAAGCAGATAGCAGGAACCGGACTCTCCGAGGGACTCGCATCCTGGTACGGGATCGATGTCGCCGAGGGCAAGGCCGAAGGACTCACACGCGCCAGATACTATCCCGGCGGAAAGGAACTAATAGTTAAGGTCCTCGCGGACAGGACATCTCACAGGATCATCGGAGCACAGATCATCGCAGGAGAGGAGGCCACCGGACGCATCGATTGGCTGACATCCGCAGCGATCAACGGCATGACCGCCGAAGACTTCCTCGTACGGTCCGAGAACGCCTACTGCCCTCCGACATCCATGGTAAAGGATGTTGTGATCTCCGCAGTGGAGGATCTCTGCAGGAACCTCGCACAGTGATACCGTGGAATATGCAGAGTACAAGGAACTCTACAACAGCCTGAGGACACCCGAGGATCTGGAGAAGCACAAAGGACGCTACGACGACAGACTGCTGGACACCCTGTACACGCAGAAGACCAGCAGGGAAGTGAAGAAGAGGTTCTACATAGTCAAGCAGAACACCCCCCGCATGCTCAAGGAGTGGCGTAAGGGGAAGACCATCATGGACCTCTCCACGAAGTACAAGTTCCCTCCGATCCTCACCGCGATGTTCATCTTCCAGGAGGACGGGACATCCAAGAAGGACTTCTGGGCATCCATCAACGACCCGGATTCCCTCGAGGACCCTGCGGTCGCGGACGAGATACGCGAGGCGATCAAATACGACATCGTGTACTCCCCCGCAGCCAACGACAGGCAGAGGGAGAGAGGCATCTGGGGAGAGGATCTGGCACATCAGTGGCTTGACGGCCAGGGCGTCACCTACCGCACGGAGAACGACCTGAGGGAGAGCGGAGAGGAATTCACCAAGACCCCCGACTGCCTCCTGGACAAACCGATGATGTACAAGGGTCACAAGATCTGCTGGGTCGAGAGCAAGGCCTCCTTCGGGGACAACACCGAGTTCAAGTACAACTCCAGGAAGCAGCTCATCCCGTACACACAGTTGTTCGGACCGGGACTGGTCGTATACTGGGTGGGATGCCTGGACGATCTGGAATGTCCCGAGGACGTCTATGTATCGGACATCTCCGTCTTGGAAGAGAGACTCGAAGAGTGTCCGTAAGGGCATGGAATCATGAAGGGTGCCACGAAGGCGCCCTTCCTTTCTTTATCACACGGTACGACCGTATCTTTTGTTATAGTTTAGAAAATGGAGCGGGCAGATATCCTGCCAGCCCCGAGAATCGTTAAGGTTTCACTGGTTCTCTTGACGAAGCTCGCCCAGGGTCGCTTCCCTCTCGGCGTAAGCATCATGCTTGTGGATGGATTCCTCTGAATCGCTGATCACATCCACATAGACATCGTCGGGAAGATCCGTATACCTCTTAACGAAGTTGTCCAGCACCGCCCTGACCACATCCTCCACGAACTTAGTGTTAGAATGGGCGTTGATGATGACCTGTCCCTCGTCCGGCCTCTTGAGAAGCTCGAATGTGGGTGATGAGAAGGACTTCTCCACGAGGTCGATGAGATCGTTCGCCTCGACATCAACGTCCTCCGGCAGATAGACCATCAGAGTGACGACATTCCTCTGGTTGTGTGTCATCACAGGCACATCGCTGTGGATGTCCAGCATCTCTGTGACAGTCTGCTGTCCGCATGGGCATGCGGTCATTCCGATGACCTCGACACCGATCATCTTCGTTATCTCCCCGTCGCGGACGATGTGCCCTCCGGACAGGATGGTGTACGACTCTAACGTATCCCTTCCGAGAGGGGTCTTGGACTCGCGGAAGTATTCTGCCTCGATGTGGACCTCAGCCTCCTTGGCGTACTCGTGGTGCACCATGAGCCTCTTCAGGATGTCCACCGCAACGTTCTCCACGGCGATGATGGGGTTCTTGATGGAATCGGCGACAATCTCATTCAGGACCTCGACGTTCCTCGACATGTGCGAACCCTTCTGCTCCTTGGGCAGATCCACATAGATGTCGAAGGTGCAGTTCAGATTGTGGACCACCTTTCCTGAGGTCCCTTCCCTCTGCACGATTATAGGCTTGCGAACACCTTTGACTCCCACGCGGGTGAGCTTATACTCGGCGTCGCCCTTGCCGTACTGAAGGTCACATTTGAGTGTCATCGAACTTTCTAATACCGAACTACTTTAAAACAATGTATCCCTACAACCATATTGGTAGAAGTGTCATGTTCTGTGGCGTTGATGAGGCTGGAAGAGGTTCTGTCATGGGACCGTTGGTCGTCGGTGTCGTCTATGTAGAGACCGACAAGGACCTGAAGGCCATCGGGGTGAAGGATTCCAAGAAACTCACTCCCAAGACGCGCGAGAAGATGTTCGACCAGATTACATCGGCAGCGGAACATTGGTGCACGATCGTCATGTCCTCCGAGGATATAGACGAACAGAGGAAGACCATAACCCTCAACGAGATCGAGCTTAACATGTTCGCAGAAGGCGTGTCCAGATGGGACACAGTACAGATACTAGCGGACTGTCCGGACATCAATGAGACGGCCTTCACGGACCGTCTCTATTCCAAACTCGGAAAGGATGTGGAAATAATAGCAAAGCATAAAGCCGATGATACATACCCTATCGTATCGGCAGCATCCATAGTGGCGAAGGTAACAAGGGACCGCATGATGGAATCCATCAGAGAGGAGTTCGGGAAGGACGTTGGGAGCGGATACCCCAGCGACTCCAAGACCATGGACTTCATACGTGGCTGGATCCAGGAGAACGGGAAGGCACCTCCGCACGTAAGGACATCATGGGAACCTGTCAGGGAGATGCTGTCGCTCAGAAAGAATACAAGACTCGACGATTGGTGAGATACAGATGACGATGCAACTGCAGATCCAGGATATCATTGACAGATTCCACAGGAAGATGGAGAAGGACCCGAACATGAGGAAGGAGATCGAGCCTCTCACCAAGACGATCAACATCGATCTGGGATCCGAGGCATACTCCATGAAGCTCAAGAATGCCCAGATCTATGATTTCACCCCTGTGCTCCTGCAGGAGGCAGACATCACGCTCACGACGACCCCCGAGAACCTCCAGGGACTCATCGACGGTACCCTCAGGCCCATGAGGGCGTTCGTCATGAAGAAGATCCAAATCAAGGGTAAGATCGACGACATAATGTTCCTCAAGAAATTCTTCTGAAACTATCATAGGAGGGGTACCCCCTCCCATAATCATCTATTTCTATCACGTATTACATCGAACGGACGATATTCATGTCCAGTAACGACCAGGAAGAACCATACGAACTCTATGACCAGTATCACGGGTGCCATTATGTGCAGGAAGAGGAGACCCTCGTCCTTGCCGAGAGGTTGGGGTCGGGTTCCTTCAAGATGGTCCTATTGGATGGCGATTCCGCAGCGGCAGTTGGAAAAGGAAAGTTCAGGCTGATCTATCAGCACAGGGACATGGACGGATACATCGAACTGCCTGCGGTGATATCGGAAGAAGACATATCTGCGGATCTGGCCAAATCCGTATTGAGGATGGAGGACCGCGTAGGTGCGCTGGGAGTTTATACACCGGACAAGGCAGATGCGAAGAAGATAATGTCCTCGGCCAACAGACCTCCTGTGGAGACACAGGCACTGGATTCGGTCCTCACGGTTCTGCTGGACTTCTATGCGAACGCCCACGCCACAGGATACGGCAACATGTGCTTCTTCGGACCAGTCCTGTCCAAGAAGGATGTTGTGGAGAGATATCAGAGGACCAGCGATGACGCGATGGGATTCCACGCATCTTCGATAGACCGCTTCCAGCTGGCAGAGGATCTCGGCGGAATGGATATGAGGTACTTCCTGGTCCGCCCCTACGCCATGGATTCACTGAAGAAAGGAGAGTACCGCGTGGTGATAGACACCACCGCCGTGTCCAAGAGGGATAGGGAGGACGCATACATCTCCGACGACCCCATAACATTTGAGCAGGCCACCACCATACTGAAGGACACCAAGCGCCACGGACAGGTCTCCGTGTTCACTGTGGACCGCGAGGATGCGCTCAATGTCATGAAGGCATCGATGGACGGCAAGGAACCTTACGAGACCAAGGACAGCAAGGGATTGTTCGATTTCCCTGGAAGATGCTTCCTCAGATCGAAGAACGGCAAGAGGGAACCAAAGGTCATCTATCTGAGCTGATTGCGGACATTGGGCCAAGACGGTCATCGACTCGTGCCAAAACATTTTATAATATACCCTCTTAGTGATGAACATAGCGAGGTGGGGTAGCCAGGATATCCCGTCGGGCTCATAACCCGGAGACCGGTCGTTCAAATCGACTCCTCGCTACCATCTCTTTTTCCACAACGTAACTTCCAACAAAAACCCAATAATGTATTAATATTCACTAAAATTGTAAGCGGAGTGAGGATACGAATGACTGTCTGTAATAACTGCGGGACCGACAACATTCCGGGCAACCGTTTCTGTCAGAGATGCGGTAGCGAATTGGGGATGCCGCCGGTAGGAAGTAGGAACGAACACCTTCTGATGGACAACAGACCTCAGCAGGGTGGTTTCAATCCCGGGATGGGTCAAGTGCCGCACTTTGGCAACGCCCCGTACCCGCCTCAGCAATATCCTTCGCAACCGTACGGACAGCGCCCTCCGATGTCCCAGCAGCACGCACCTGCCCCCAGGGAAGACAATTCGGTCACAGTCAGGTTCTCTCAGCGCGAAAAGGCACTTCTTCAGGCATATGCGCAGTTCAACAAGATCCCCATGGAGGAATTCGTTAAGAAGGCGGCCATGGAGAAGCTCACCGAGGAATTCGACAAGAAGACCGTGGACAGCGCTTACAAAGCATTCATGGATAACCCCGAGACATACACACTCGAGGAGGTGATGGAGAACTATGATCTGTAAGGTCACATTCTCTGTCAGGGCCAAGAATCAGCTCGAGTTCCTGAACAACGAGGAAGGGAAGAAGATCCTCGGCTGGCTTGTCGCCAACGTCCAGGGAAGCGACGACCCCCGTGCCACCGGTAACGCTATCATCAGCGATCTTGGTGACTTCTGGCTCTATAAGGTGGATAAGTACAACCTGTACTGCATCCTCACAGAGGACAGACTGGTCATCCTCTCCATCGAAGCGGACAGGAACAATCTGGACCATTGATGCCCCTGGCATATGTGTCCCGATACGGGAAGTTCACGCGCGCAATACTTATTATAACTCGGCGCACATGCAGTCCGCAGAGGATTAAAGATGACATTCTGCGGAAATTGCGGATCTGACAATCCAGCGGAGAATCGTTTCTGCTTCAACTGTGGGGCCGAGTTGCCTCCAGCACCTGAAGGGCCTCAGATGGGATACAACCCCACCATGAACAATGAGGTGGAGCGCATTCCGGCATATAACCCGAATGCGAATTATTACAATCAGGCGCCCCCGGTCCAGCAGCAGTATCAGCAGCAGCCTCCGTACGGACAGCCCTATCAACAGCAGCCGTTCCAACCGCCTGCACAGCAATATCAACAGCCCCAGTACGACCCGTCGTATCAGCAGCAACCTTACGGCCAGTCATACCAACAGCAGCAGTACGCAGCGCCCATGCAGCAGCAGTGGCAGCCTCCGTACGGACAGCCCTACCCTCAGCAGAGCGGAAGGGGCAAAATGGTCTTCCTGCAGGGATCGCCCAACAACAACACAAACCTCCGCTACGTCGGAATAGGTCTGTCAATCGCAGCCTTCGTGCTCACCATCGTGGCATTGGCCGCTATCAATGTCATTGACAGCAAATCCCTGATATCATTCGGACTTGACAAGGACGGCCAGATCATGATCCTGGTCTTCTCGATCGTCGCGATCGTCGTCGGTGTCGCCAGTATACTCGTTCCGATGTTCACCGTCGTATCCGGTGTCTGCGTTATCATGACAGATGCACTCCTCAAGATCAGCAACAACCTTGCAGCCACGCACACAATCGATGACGGCGGTTTCGCAATCATCATAGTCCTGGCGGCCCTGGTAATGGTCCTCGGAATCGCAGCATCCTTCGTCATGGGAAAATATGTCAGATCCAACGTCAGGAATGTCACCATGTTCCAGTGCAACCTGTTCACCTGGACAGGAATCAAGGGATCCCAGAGGGACCAGGTTCAGACCCCTTACCAGAGGCCCCCTTACTACTGATCAACCGATCCAAACCCTTTCCAAACAATTTACCCTTCTTGAACATCCCCGCATATCTTGATAATCATTATATAATTAGATTGAATTCAATCTAATTGTATCAAATAAAGGTGACCACAATGGGAATCTATGACTTCACAATGAAAGATGCGAAAGGGGAGGACGTCAGCCTCTCCGAGTACAAGGGCAAGGTACTTCTGATCGTCAACACCGCCACCGGATGCGGTTTCACCCCTCAGTACGAGGGACTCCAGAAGCTCTACGACACCTACCAGAAGGACGGCTTCGAGATCCTGGACTTCCCTTGCAACCAATTCGGGAACCAGGCCCCTGGATCGGACGAGGAGATCGTCGAGTTCTGCCAGATGAAGTACAACACCACCTTCCGCCAGTTCTCCAAGATCGAGGTCAACGGTGACAACGAGGCACCCCTCTACACCTACCTGAAATCCCAGAAGGGAGGACTTCTCGGAAAGAAGATCAAATGGAATTTCACCAAATTCCTTGTCGACCGCGAAGGAAAGGTCGTAGAGCGCTATGCTCCCAACGACACTCCTGATAAAATCGAGGCCGACATCAAGAAGCTACTCTGAGTGTTAGAATGGCGGATGACAAATACGACTGTCTGAAGCTCGAGAACCAGGTCTGCTTCCCGCTGTACGCGTGTTCGAAGGAGATAATCAACCGCTACCGCCCTCTCCTTGACAAGCTGGACATCACTTACACCCAGTACATCACTATGATGGTGCTCTGGGACAAGAAGACCATGTCTGTGAAGAGCCTCGGGCAGACCCTCTATCTCGATTCGGGAACCATGTCCCCTGTCCTGAAGAACCTCGAATCCAAGGGATACGTGAGCCGTACCAGATCGACAGAGGACGAGAGGACCGTACTGGTCAGCGTCACCGACAAAGGTATGGCGCTGCGCGAAAAGGCCCTGACGGTACCCGAGGGGCTCTCCAAATGCATCGACCTTCCGCCTGATAAGTGGAACGCCCTGTACGATCTGCTGTATGAGGTCCTGGGGGCCATGAAAGCTTCAGAGAACCAATGAAGGCAGGGGGATTCCCCTGCCATTTTTCATTTTAAATAGAACAACGGTGCCCCTTGGTTGGTCGGAACACCGGTTTTAAAGTTTTCAGAGAAGTGACTTGGCTTCCTCTGCGTCGAGATCCAATGCCTTGAGCATGTACTGGAGGGCCTTCTTAGCATAGGGTGCACGGGCCTTGGGATCCTCCATGATCTCCCCGTACTGGGCCATCACGTTGTAGAAGTACTCGATAGCGAACTCGGAGTACAGCGATGACGATAGAGATTCGACGATCTCCGCTGCTTCGCAGTACGCCTTCTCGGCCTCAT
>JAFUHJ010000192.1 GCA_017468935.1 Candidatus Methanomethylophilaceae archaeon | reverse complement strand
CTCATTAAACGCCCGAGATATATAATACTAGGGTCATAACGTACGTTAACGTCGGAAACGGCAGGAATGTGCATAGGATGACCACCGATTTTGATGAGAGATTCGTGTCCATCATGGAGAGATGCAGACAGAGGCTGCCCGTCTCGAAGGATGACCGCAGATACCTGCTGTCCTTCCCGGAGAACTCGCCCGAGGGCATCGAGACCGTGCATACTGCCGAATCGTTGGCCAGATCGCTAACCGACGGTACCGGGGAGATCGGCGTGCAGATCGGAGTCATCGTCGGCCCCTGCTACGCGGACTGCGGGTTCTGCAACTTCGCATACTCCACCACCGATGTGGAGGACTTCACGATGGGGGACGAGGAACTCACGAGATATCTGAGATCCGTGACATCGGACGGTCTGGTGTCCACCGTATCCCTGATGACCATCCACAACTTCGACATCGACGACTATCTGCACATTGTGGAGACCGCCAGGTCCGTTCTACCCGAGGATGTCGGGATCTGTTCCAACACCGGTGACCTGGAGGCACATGAGGCCAGGGAACTGGCGAAGGCGGGAGTCACCACAGCCTATCACGCACTCCGTCTCGGAGAGAGCATAGACAACCGTCTGGAACCGATCGGACGCGACGATACCGTGAGGAATCTCATCGATGCCGGGATCAAGGTCGCGGCAGGCGTGGAACCGATAGGTCCGGAACATTCCGTGGACGAGATCTGCTCCTCGTTCGAGCATTCGATGGATATCGGATGCTGGTGCTGCTCCGCATCGGCAAGGGT
Organism: Candidatus Methanomethylophilaceae archaeon; assembly: GCA_017468935.1. Taxonomy (GTDB): domain Archaea; phylum Thermoplasmatota; class Thermoplasmata; order Methanomassiliicoccales; family Methanomethylophilaceae; genus Methanoprimaticola. Next base: position 3,636 of record JAFUHJ010000192.1, on the reverse strand, counting down.
GCCTGTTGAGGGGACAAGACTGTTCGATGCAGGCTCTATCTCCGATATGAGACTCCGTCAGATAAGATCGGCACTGATGCTCTCTTCAACAGACCGCAGGGATACCGAACTGGGCTTCTACGGAGGATTCTACGGTGGCATGAACAGATTCTATGGGGAATATTCTAACAGCCCCAAGGACAGGGAGGAACTGTCCGAGAAAGGGATGAACCACACCGTGCGCTGGGCGTTGGAGAGTCTGAAGAAAGAAGGATACGGAAAAGTGAGGAGAGTGGACGGAACGACCGTCCCGCTGCCCCTGTGAATCAGTTCACCTTGTGCCTTGTCTTGACTGCGATGCCCCTCTTGAGGTCCATCATCTCCCTTCCGCACATCATAGCGACACCGACGACACGGACCTTTCCGTTGCAAACCGCTATCGCCTCGTCACCGACATGGATGCTCGGATCCGCCTTCACGACACCGACGGCGAACAAGTTGCCCTTGATCTCGAAATCCATGATCTCGATCGTGGGATATCCCCCGTCGGCCAGGATCTGTGCTCCCTCCACCGTCAGGGATATGCCTCCCCTCTCAGGAGTGAACATCCCCAGCTGTATCTTCTTGTGGTCCGCATCCTCGCGGAAGAGCTTGAAGTAGGGGAACTTCCCGATGGCGTATGTATTCCCGTCCATCAGCAGTTCTGTGGCCTTCTCCCCGAACTGGAATCTGAGCATGTTCCTCATCTGCTCGTTGCGGTCGATGAGATAGTCGACGGCCTCCATTCCCTTGGTGGCCTCCCTGAGGGCCTTATCAAGGTTCTGTATCGATGCTGGCGATGTGCTGTCCCCGACGACGGTGCACGTCATGTCCGCCAGTCCTTCGACCAGTTCATAGTCCTCTCCGAGGTGGCAGACTATGCTGTCCCAACCCTGATCGATAATGGAACCCACCATCTCGCGGATCATCGCCTTCTCCTCGGGCTTCCACTCTCCTGTGACAGGTATATCGTATGAGTTTGCAGGATAGAAGGCATCCAATTCCCTGGGAACCACACCAAGGGGAGATGTCACTATGAGCTCCTGGACCAGCGTATCGTGCGGGGCCGTGTGTATCGCTGATGAGAACGCCTTGTGCGATTTGGATATATGATAGGGCTTCTTCGCAGAGCAGGGGAGCAGGAGCAAGACCCTCTTGTGAGCGGGCTTCCTGTATTCCGCCATGCGTGCCTTGTAACTCTGGATGTCGGGCCTCCTGAGAGCCTGTGTGGTGTTGCAGCTGAACCTGCAGCCGGTGAATGAGCATGTCTCCTCGGCGTACTCGTAGCCCTCCTTGTCGTAGATCCTGAGCAGAGCAACGGAAGTCGGTGTGGAAGGTGCCCTCTGATCTGCGAGCTCCCTGAGACGGTCGGTCTGAATGAAAATCCTGACCTTCTCCAGCTCCTCCTCCATCGCCTTCACGTTGTTCTCGGATTCGTCCTGTCCGGTAACGATCTCCGCCTCGGGTATGAGCCTTATGCCGCTCACGCCGGTGGCCCTCGGCAATGCATCATCGAAGAGGTCAACACCCATGTATGCAAGCAGGGCGACCATCGAAGGTTCCCCGAGTCCGGAGAGGTAGAGCAGTCTGTTGAATCCCGCTGCCCTTCTGAGCCTGATGATGCTGTCCACGATGCGCCTGGGATCCTTCCTGAGCTCGTATGCGTTGGGAACGACAACTACCTCCACGGAATCGTCGAATTGGAGATCGTCCTGAACGGGAAGCCTCACTACGGCGATGCCGTCGGTGACCTGGACTTCGGATGCCATCCCTGAATTCGATGTGGTCCTCAGACCCGATTCCATAGGGACCTCGATACCCATCATGTGCAGTACCCTGCCATTACCTCTGGTCTCGACCCATGCTACACCGTTGTCCGACGATCCAATCATCGCGGGGGTGTTCAGCTTGATCTCGTTCCTTGTGTACGTGCAGGTCCTGGCCCTCTGGGATCTAGAAAGGACATCCAACATGGCGAGTGCCTATCGTTTCTATCTATAAAAAGGACGCAACAACACGATTATTAACGCGTACGCGATAATCGATAATCATGGACCTGTATCACAAGGATGTCGTCTCGATAACGGATTTCTCAAAGGATGACATCGAAGGTATTCTGGACATGGCAGAGAAGATGATCCCGTATGCAAGGGGAGAGAAGATCAAGCGCTCCCTCGACGGCAAGATCCTCGGCAACCTGTTCTTCGAACCTTCGACGCGTACCAAGCTCTCCTTCGAGAGCGCCGCCTACAGACTCGGTTGCGATGTGATAGATGTATCGGAGATGTCCATGACATCGATGGCCAAGGGCGAGACCTTGGCAGACACGATAAAGATCGTCGACTCCTACTGTGATGCGACGGTGCTCAGGCACCCTTACGAGGGTGCTGCGAGACTCGCCGCCAAATTCTCCGATCACCCGGTCATCAACGCGGGCGACGGTGCCGGATCGCATCCCACACAGACCCTTCTGGACCTCTTCACCATGAGGCAATCCAAGGGAAGTCTGGACAATCTCAACATAGTGCTCGTCGGGGACCTAAAGTACGGGAGGACGGTCCATTCCCTGGCGCATGCGCTGAACAAGTTCAACATGAAGATAACGCTGGTCGCACCCGAAGGGCTCATGATGCCCGATGAGATCATATCCCATCTGGAAGCCAACGGCTGCCGCCCCGTCATAACGGAATATTTGGACGATGCGGTCGCCAACGCCGACGTCCTCTACGTCACCAGAATACAGAGGGAGAGGTTCCCCGACCCATCCGAATACCAGAAGGTCGCAGGGACGTACAGGATAGACAAGGCCCTTCTGGAGAAGGCGAAGAGTGACATGATCGTCATGCATCCCCTTCCAAGGGTCAACGAGATCGCGCCCGAGGTCGACGACACCCCGAACGCCAAGTACTTCCAGCAGGCCGCCAACGGTGTGCCCGTGAGGATGGCCCTCCTGAACGGACTCCTGGGAGGTGAGTTCTGATGAACGAGAACCCCATAAAGGAGGTCAGGCTGACCCCGATCAGGAACGGTACAGTCATCGACCACATAGCATGCGGTCAGGCTCTCAACGTCATCAAGATCCTCGGGATCAACGAGACCAACATCGGATCCTCAATAAGTATCGGGATACACGTGAGCTCCAAGGCTCTCGGATGGAAGGACATCATCAAGATCGAGGACAGAGAGATCGACGAGAAGAAATCCGAACAGATCGCTCTGGTCGCACCGGATGCCACCATTTCGATCGTCAGGGACTTCTACGTCGCGAAGAAGTACAAGGTGGATCTCGGGGAGCACATCGTCGGTCTGACTAGATGCACGAACCTCAACTGCATAACGAACAAGGGCGAACCCGTCCTTCCGGAGTTCTCTGTGGAATCCAAGTACCCTGTGCAATTGAGATGCTGCTACTGCGGAAAGCTGGTCAACAACATCTCCGACAACCTACTGTGATACCATGAAGATCCTTCTCGTCACAGGAATGCCCGGGGCCGGAAAGGAAGAATTACTCAATGTCGCCCGCTCGATGGACATCCCGTTCCTCAGGATGGGGGACATCGTCAGGGAGTTCCATCAGACTTCCGGTGCTGCCGAGAGGGGCCTGTCGGTAGGACAGGT
>JAFUHJ010000191.1 GCA_017468935.1 Candidatus Methanomethylophilaceae archaeon | reverse complement strand
TCCTGTGGAAGTACACGAAGAAATATGCGATAGCCAAAGCTATGAATACCATCCATCTGTAGGACAGCATCTTCTTCTTTTTGCTTTCATCAATGGTCATTCAAACCTCTCCTGGCAGAACGAGGACAGAGTAACCAGTAATGAATCGGCGGAGTCGGTAGTTAAAAGATGTTACGAATATGTTCGGATCGGGAATTGCTCCCGCTCTTCCCCGGCGGGACATAGTTGTCCGAATAGAACCTGAAGATGTTGCGCTCCGCTGTCCTCAGGGTGACGTTCAGGGTGGATTTGGAGATGCCGAGTGCATCGGCTATGGATTCGAGGTCCGTACTCTTCGGTATGTCGTAATATCCCATCTCCAGGGCCTTGTCGAAGCATAGCTGCTGTTTCGGTGTGAGAACAGGTTCGGGGGTCACCTCCATCATGGATTCCACGGAGAACACGTAGCCCCTCTCGCGGAGCAATCTGAACAGGTATTGGAGCCTCGACGCATCCGAAGCGATCAACGTCCATTTGATGTAGGTGTCGGTGACCGGTATCGCGGATGTGAGGAAGCATCCGGAGTTGTTGATGATGGATGCGAGCATGCACTTGTCGTTGTTGACCACGGCGGAGTATTGTCCCGGACCTATGCGAGATATGTTGGACCAACCCCCGTCGTAGACGAACTTACCCTGAGGGATGGCATCCGAGAGGTCGGAGATCTTGATTATGGACTGCCCCGAGCCCTCCGCGGACATGCAACAGACTTGGATATCCACTGATATATCTTCTTTTTCTACGTCGATGGGAAGGAATCTATGGCATGGGTGTTCCGCATCAAGTTTCGACCGATCCACGACCAGATGGGCGCAGTGCATGATGGTCATAATTTCTTACATAGATTATAAAGGTGGCCACAGAAAACCTCGGTTCATCCAGATGCTCAAAGAATACGTTCGATTTTATAAGTGAAATATCGGACCGATGCCGCGATCATCCTCATAGCGGAATCATCCATCATAGTTGCCTCGAGCATGTGTGCTTCCGAATCGCGTCTACCGGACAAGCATAACAACGGTTTTATATGGTTGGTAACACGATTGAATTAACATGGATACATGGGAATCAATCTCGGCCCTCAGGGATTTCGAGGAGTACAGATTCATCAAAGCGCCCGTGCCTGTGTACGACCAAGCGGCGTATGACCTCGCGTTCCAGAGATGCAGGGAAAACAAATGCGGAACCTTCGACACCAACTGGTGATGAAACCCCGGCGCCAAACGCGATGTCGCCGAGTACTACACAGGTATCGATTACGTCGTGATCATGACCCGCAGGTTCGAGATAGACTACCACGACTCCGAACTCCTAGCCTCTGTCACGGAGGATATGCAGCGCGGATGCAGGAGATTCGTCCTGAAGATGAGGGACAACGGCGTCGACTGCGACGGATTCCTTGACGGGCCCTGCCTGTACTGCGGTAAATGTGCGTACCCCGAACCATGCAGGTTCCCGGACATGATCATGCCATCGGTATCCACCCTGGGGATCGGCCTGGACAAATACTTCGAGATGATAGGCGAACCGTTCACCTTCCAGGAAGGAGTCATCAACCTCTACGGATTCATATTCATCAAGAAACCGACGGGACAATGACACGCGCGCCCGCATCCCTTTTTTATTATAAGCCCAATAGACCGCCGAAGGTCTAGAAATGGATGTGAAGACCGTTAGAGACGTGGCGAAGTTCGCCCATATTGCCCTCACTGATGAGGAAGCGGAGAGATACTGCAAGGACCTGGGGGACATCCTCAGCTACTTCGAGCTCCTGAACGAGGCTCCGGAGTGCGGCGAACGCGGCGTCAATCCCATTTTGGTGGAGGACATCGTCAGAGACGATGTACCCAAAGTTGAATTCGATGCTGACGAGCTCCTCAGGGATATGGACACATACGACAGGTACGTAAGGGGGCCCAGGCTGTCATGAGCATGGATTCCGTCATGAAGGACCTAAAGGCGATCAACGCCAAATACCAGATGTTCCACACCATGTCCGACGATATCTCTGCAGGCGATGCCAAGTTCCTGTTCTCAGCAAAGGACAATCTCACATCCAAGGACATGGAGACCTGCGCCGGATCGAGGATCCTCGAAGGATACCATCCCGTGTTCGACGCCACATGCATATCCAAGCTCAGGGAGGCCGGAGGGAAGCTCGTCGGGAAGACCAACATGGACGAGTTCGGATTCGGAACGTTCTCCACCAACTCTGGATTCGAGGTGCCCAGGAACCCCTATGATCTGAACAGGGCCTGCGGGGGATCGTCCGGAGGTTCGGCCTGTGCAGCGTCCGTCATCGAGGACCACATGTCCCTCGGGGTTTCCACAGGAGGTTCCATCTGCTGCCCCGCATCATTCTGCGGAGTGTACGGTATCGCACCGACATACGGTCGCGTCTCCAGGTACGGACTGATAGATTACGGTAACTCCCTGGACAAGATCGGTGTCATCTCCCAGAAGGCCACAGACCTGAAGAAGTACATGGAGATGATCGCCGGCAAAGATGAGAAGGACCCCACATCCATGGTCCAGCCAGATTTCAAGACGGCATACAGGAAGATGAGGTCCGTAGCCATCCCCAAAGAGGGCATAGAAGGACTGTCCAAAGAAGTGGAGGCGGTCTTCAAGGATGCGGTCGAACAACTGAAGAGCATGGGAGTGGATGTCGACTACGTCGATATGCCCTCACTGAAGTACGCCATGCCCGCCTACTACGTCCTGGCAACATCCGAAGCATCCACTAATCTTGCAAGATACGTCGGTATGAGGTACGGGCACCAGGAGGGCGACCATTCGCTGAAGTTCGATGACTACTTCACCGAAGTCAGATCCAAGTACTTCGGAGATGAGGCCAAGAGAAGGATCCTGCTCGGAACATACGCCCGTATGGCCGGATTCGGAGGAAGGCACTACGCCAAGGCCAGAGAGGTCAGGCAGGTCGTCATCAACGATTACAAGAGGGTACTGGAGACTCACGATGCGGTCCTTGCACCCACTATGCCCTTCACAGCACCCAGGTTCGACGACATCTCGAAGATGTCCGCACTGGAATCATACAAAGCCGATTATCTCACCGTACCGGCCAACATAGCAGGAACACCCCATCTATCGGTTCCCTGCGGATATGATTCGAACGGAATGCCGGTCGGAATGCAGTTTGTAGCGGACCACTGGAACGAGGACGTGCTGTTCTCGGTGGCGGAGGATTGGGAGAAACAGTTCGACCTGAGGAGACCGGAGATGTCCATATGAAGATCGGATTAGAATGCCACGTGCAGCTCCCCACCAGATCGAAGATGTTCTGCTCCTGTCCCACGGCAGACTGCGAATTCCCGAACACATACGTGTGCCCAACATGCCTCGGTATGCCGGGATCCAGACCTGTGCTGAACAAACAGGTGCTCATCTACGGGATCATGATCGCCAAGATGCTCAACTGCGAGGTCAACGACACCACATGGTTCGCAAGGAAGACATACTTCTACCCAGACATGTCGAAGAGCGTCCAGATCACACAGTACGACAACCCCATCGGAGAAAGGGGCGTCTACTATCTCGACGGTAAGAAGCCCATCAGGATCACAAGGATACACATAGAGGAGGACCCTGGGAGCACCAAGAGGACCGCGGACCTTACCTCTCTTGTGGATTACAACAGGTCGGGTATCCCCCTGGCGGAGATCGTCACGGAACCCGATATCGCCACCCCTGCGGAGGCCAGAGAGTTCCTCACCCAGATGGTAAGGGACCTCAGGCACCTGTTGGACATCCCTGATGACCTCGAATGGGAGGTCAAGTGCGACTGCAACATCTCCGTCGGAACGGAAAGGGTGGAGATCAAGAACGTCAGCGGACTGAAGAACGCTGAGAAGGCACTCCACTCCGAGATGGTCAGACAGATCGCCATGATCAAGGCCAAGAAGAAGATCGTCAGAGAGACCAGGAGGTACGATCCCGACAGGGACGTCACCATCAGCATGAGGGTGAAAGAGTTCGAGGATCAGTACGGTTACATCGACGAGCCCGACCTTGGTATCTATCACATCAAGGACCTTGCTGACTCCATAAGGATCTCCGAGAGTCCCCAGAACATGATCCTCAGGATCACATCGCAATACAAGCTCGACCCCAAGATGGCGAAGCAGCTGGTGAACACCTCTATAGATTTGGCCATCCTGTTCGAGGATATCGCCAAAGAATTCGGTACTCCGAACGCCATCAAATGGGTGGGCGGACCCATCAGTGCCAACTGGCGTGCGATGGAGTCCCGCGGAGTGACCGACCTTGGTAAGTTGAAGGAACTGATCGGAGAGTTCTCAGAAGGGAAGATCACCGACACTCAGTGCACCATAGGAATCAAGTCATACATGACCGGACAGGATGCCACCGCCGCACAGGAGGATTCCGCAGGACTGGAGACTCTGATCAACAAATTCCTTGACGAGAACCCCAAGATCGTCACAGACTATCAGAAGAACGACAAGGCCGCTAACCAGGTCATCGGATTCGTCATGAGGCAGACCGGCGGAAAGTACTCGTCCGCAGAGGTAGTCGAAACGGCCAAAAAACTGATCGAGGCCAGATTCTGAAGTGTACGCGATCGGCCGGGATGACGTTTTATCCTCGGCCGACGATACACTCGCATGCAATTCGAAGACGTCATCAATTCGAGATACTCCGTCAGGAAATACAGCGACAGGCCTGTGGAGGAGGAGAAGCTCCTGAAGATCCTTGAGGCCGGGAGACTCGCTCCCACTGCGAAAAACATGCAAGGTCAGCACGTGTATGTCGTGAGATCCCCCGAGATGAGGAAGAAGTTCAACAAGGATTGGGCCATGCATTTCGATGCCCCCATAGTCCTCATCATCGCCATGAAGAAGGAATTGGAATGGATCAGCCACTTCTCCAAACTCAACCGCGGTGAGACGGATGCCGCCATCGTTACCGATGAGATGATGCTTCAGGCACACGCCCTCGGTCTCGGGACGTGCTGGGTGGGATGGTTCGATCCTGAGAAGGTCAAGGAAGCATTCTACATACCCGATGACGAAACGGTATACAACCTACTCCCGCTTGGATATCCAGCGGATGATTGCAGACCCGGCCCATTGCATGATTCCAGGAAACCCTTGGACGAAACTGTCACATTCCTTTGATTCTTAAAGTCGGGCCTCGGCCCGACCCCTATTTTATACCCAGACAACGGTTTTCAATCATGAACGATGCGTTCCTCCATCCGCTCATCATGCTCTCTGCGGCGATTGTCGGACTTATAGCAGGCGTATTGTTCGATTGCTCTGACGCATCGGTACTGATAGAGCCGTTCCTGATGGTCATGCTCTTCGTGGTGTTCATGTGTGTGAGCATCCGTGACATCGGCAGATCGTTCTCCAACAGGAGGTTCACCCTATCGGCCGTACTGATAAACTTCGTATGGACCCCCATATTCTCGATAATTATGGGCCTCGCATTCGCGGAAATCGATATCAGGATCGGTCTGCTGATGCTGCTGGTCACACCCTGCACGGATTGGTATCTGGTATTCACAGCGGCTGCAAAAGGCAATGTTCCGCTTAGCAGTGCTCTGCTTCCGCTGAACCTGATACTTCAGATAATACTGATGCCTGTGTATCTGGTGGTCTTCTTCGATACTCAGATATCTCTGGACATTCCCGGACTGTTGTACAGCATGGTCATCGTACTTGTCATCCCGTTGGCCGCGGCTATCGTAGTCAAGGCACTGATGCCCAGGATCTCCTTTGCAGATAGATTCGGCAATGCTGTGACCGGGAACGGTGACAATCTCCAGCTGTCCTTCCTATGCCTGGCGATAGTGGTCATGTTCGCTTCCCAGAGCACCGAGCTACTGGACCATCTGGAATTGTTCGTGATGCTGCTTATACCTCTGATCGTGTTCTTCATCGTGAACTACATCGTATCTGCATCCGTCGCGAGGATCCAGAGATTCGATTATGCAGATACCACATCGCTGATATTCACTAGCATGGCCAGGAACTCGCCTTTGTCATTGGCCATAGCCGTAGCAGCGTTTCCGGATGCTACTCTATTGCTCCTGGTGCTGGTAATCGCACCGCTGATAGAACTGCCCATCTTGTCGATAACAGCAGGATACAGATTGAGAATCATGGAAAGGGCCCGAAGGCCCTGAAATGTTTTCTTCACTCCTCGGGAGTGTCCTCGTACTCGGAGAGATCGAGGTCCTCGCTGGCGAGGGAGATAATCTGCAGCTCCTCGAGCTTGTCATCGTCCACCTTGGATGGCGAACCGTCCAGGAGGGATACTGCCCTCTTGTTCTTGGGGAATGCGATGACATCCCTGATGGATTCCTTGTTCAGGAGGATGGCGCAGATCCTGTCGATACCGATGGCGATACCTCCGTGGGGAGGTGCACCATAGCTGAGCATCTCTACGAAATAACCGAAG
>JAFUHJ010000190.1 GCA_017468935.1 Candidatus Methanomethylophilaceae archaeon | reverse complement strand
TGATCCCACGGCGAACGCCGTCTCGGAGAGGTTGTTCTCTATGGCGAGCTTGAGCATCACATCATCGCTTAGCGCTCTTTCTGTCACGCAGACCGCTGCAGGATTGCCTGAGAAAGGTTCATCAGTGAACGCATCCACCTGATACATCTTCATGCATCCCGATAGGAAATAGGGATTATTTCTAAGCCTTCTATAAGATAGTAATATCGGGAAGCAGCGATCGGATTCAGTTATCCGGTTCCTTCTCCAAGCAGTCCCTGAAGACTTGCGTTATGGTCTCCGGATCGGGATCAGATATTTTCGATAGACGTTTGATTATGGCGATTTGCTCCTCCAACGATGCGATGGGTATGCTGATCATCCCCATGCCCTCCAAGTCCAGACAACCGTACTCTCCCCGCCTGATCCTCTTCGAATCCCTCTTGAACATGCTGGACCTCAGATACGCAAGAACATATTCCGGATCGTATCCGCCATCCATCTGTATTATTCCGAATCTTGCCGATGCCACATAATCCTGACCATCCTTTCTGATGATGCAGTTGACATTGGAAGGATCGTATGTCGATACCAAGATGCTCCCGGGTTCGATCAGGGAGGTCTTCTTCGTCACGAAGGATGAATTGGATAGATCGATTGCTCCGTACTCCACATCCTGCGGACGTACGTACACCGGCAGGTCGAGTCCAGGTCCTTCTTTGAGCTCCGTCTTCGGTATCGCTATCCCGCGGCGTATCGTTGCTATATCGCCGATGGCAATCCTTTCAAGACCATCACCCTCGGCATCTTTCGAACGATTGGTATTGTCTCCCGTCGAATCATCCGTCACCGTTCTTAACGGATTCGCCGATAGCTCTGGATCGCCCTTCTTCCGTTTGTTCTTCTTGATGACTATAATGAGAAACTGCGAGGGCGATCCCGGGTCATGGTACGGTTCGACCGAGATGATCCTGAGGTCCGAGACGGGTCTCCTCGATTCAGCGGAGGCATCGGACAGGAATCTGGGATCCGTGATGATGATCAGTCTCCTTCCCCTGTGCATGCCTCCCAGAACGCTTTCGATCCTGTCCTCGGTAAGGTATTGGGAATCGCAGCAGATGATGCAGTCGTTCCCTGGTTCACATTTATCGATATCGAGTCCGAGAATATTGGATGCACAGGCCGATATCACATCCGCCCCTTCCGTCCTTATGGACAGCTGACGGCTCTTGGAGAGGACCAAGATCAGGTCCAAGAACGATCCGTGGAGCGTCACATGCCTTCCGACCTTCGATTCCACGGACACGCAGATGTTCCCCAGGATCAACCTGTCATGCAGACCATCATGGGGGTCTTCGCTGTATCTCCTGATCATCCTGACCACCGACATGATCATGATACGGGGAGCCACTCCCTTTCCCATGCGAAGCAACGCCTGCAACAGCATGGATGCCTGTTTCCAATTATGGAATCCCAAATGCGGAACATATGACGGGATGCCAATGACTTCCCTCAGGATATCCTCCGCATCCTCCCTGCCCATCAGCGAGACATGATTCAGATCCCTGTCTGAACCGTACAGGACCAGCACCAGCAGGATATCCTCCACCTCGTCCTTGAAGCATCTGTATGATGATTTGTATTCTGACATCGAATGGTGGTTCTCGATCAGCATATCGATCTCCCTTTCGATGACAGTATCGTATCCATCGGGCAAGTATCCACCCTATGTTGGCTAGAGATACAACATATATAATTGTACATATTCCGAAAAATGCGATAAAATGAGTGGGGATGCTTTGATGATGTTCATAGGCCTGTCCGAGTCGTCCGATGACCGTTCGATCGAGGTGATGAGGTCATACGGGGTGCAGAACATCATCTGTATAGCATACTCGTATTCCTCCGAGATGTCGGGTAGGATCGAGACCTCCCTGCCGGGATGCCAGATAGATTACCTGGAGGCCGACGGCCCGGAGGATATGGACCTCCTGTTCGCCATCAAGGCCCTTGTCATCGGTACCCAGGGGAAGACGTTCATAGACGTGACCTATGCATCGCCCTATCACGCAGCGGTATGCATGGATCTCGGCGGTTCGGACAAGACCGAGCTGTACTATTCGAGGCTGTGCGCTCCGGGGGAGTTCATGCATGAGAGACTGGACCGCATATGGCATTACTACGGCGGTCTCTCCAACACCCACTACGAGGTGTTGGATGTCCTGAATCAGCGTCCGCAGATGACCGAGCTGATCGTCAAGGAGCTGAAGGGCGTGAGGTCCCAGAGCACGGTGTATGCTGCGTTGAGCGACCTGTGCAGCAGAGGCCTGATCGACAGGACCGTCGGTACCGTGCCGGAGGGTTACAATTCCCGTGTCCCGAACTTCTTCAGACTGAATCCGGATCAGCAATGGGATTATTACTCGTACAAGCGTCTCGACCGTAAACGCACCGACGAACAGCATGTGGTCGAGGTCAAGCAGAAGATCTCCAAAGAGACCAAGAAGAGCTCCCTGAGGTCCAAAAGGGCATCAGGGAGGAAAAGCGTTTGATCAGACCTCGATCTCGTCCTCGTACCTTCCGTACAGTACCGGGATGGCGTCCTTGGTGCGCTCGTTCACAGCTTTCTGGAATGTCTTGAAGTTGATCACGGGATTCCGTTGTCTCTTCAGTTCATCCCATAGGTATTCCGTGATGACGCAATACCATACTATACTGAGCAGCATGGCAGGGTGCACCTCTCCCTTGTCATTCAGTATCTTGTGGTATTCCTTGAGCACGAGATCGGGCGTCACGATCTTCTTGGCCATGACCTCTTCGAGCAGGATGCCTTCTCTGTCCGGGGTGCATCTCTTCTCGCGTACTATCTTGAATGCACTGTTGATCCTCTTGCCTCAGATCACATGGCCGTAATCGTTTGTATAGTTGTAGTTCTTGACCACCACGCCTTCGCCGCATCCCTGACCCGGTTCGATATAGACTGTATTCTTGTTGTCCACGATGTCTTTGATTTCTTCCATTGTAGGGTCATTTAGGATCGCCAGAGGCTCAAGGTGCTTTATGCCGTAGCTCTTCAGCATCTCATGGTACTTCGGGTACGGAACGTAGTAGTGCCCGGAGGAGTGCTGGTCATGTTCATAGTCGTCGAATTGCATGCTGTCGACGCATACATCGAACACGAACCAGTTGTTCCACACCGAGGGCTGGTACGTTCTGACCGTATGAGGGATCATCCACTCCCCGTACACCCTCAGTTCAGGATGGTCTTGGAACAACCTCACTATCCCTTCGTTCTTCAGGCAGTACTTGGCGAATGGGTGGTTCTCATCCAGGGGTTGGTTCCGGGATGCGAATCTCATCTTCCCTTCCTCTACATAGACGGACGTATTCATGCCGTCCATTTTTGGGAAGATATAGCATTCTCCATTCCTCAGTCCGTTGACCGCATCGGAGTTTATGTGCTCGACATGCTGGTATTTCACGAATGTCATCTTTTCTTCACCTCGGATAACCCGGTGTGTTGCGGATATATCAATGTTAACATTTTCTATAAATCTTCAGAAAATGTTAACAACTAAATTGTCGGAGCGATTGCCGCCGTCCATGGAGGAAGAGAGATGAGATTGGCGGAAGCCCTGATGGAAAGGGCCGACCTCAAGAAGAAGATCGCACAGATGTCCGACCGCATGATACAGAACGCCAAAGTCTACGAGGATGAGGAGCCCATGGAGGACATGTCCAAACTGCTGAGGGAGCTGGACCGCATAACCGAAAGGTACGAGGACCTCATGTGGAAGATCAACCTGGCCAACGCCACCAACAGGGCGTCCAACGGTGAGCCCCTGGTGGAGCTGATCGCAAGACGCGAAGCATACATTAGCAAGGACAAGGCGCTGAGGGACATGCTCGCATCCCTGAAGACGGACAGGCATGATTACTACGGTAACAACGACAGGAAGAGGGTGGTCAAGATCGACGTCCCTGCGATAAGGAAGCAGACCGACAGCATCGCCAAGAGGATCCGCGAGATCGACGCCCTTATTCAGGAGGCCAATTGGAACATCACCGTCTGAAGGGGATCGGGATTACCTATCGGAGTGGATGCGGACCCGGCAGCAGGGTGTTTGTTGCAGTCTGACTCGACATCGGACCAGGCCCGGAGAGCAAGGGCCGTCCCCATTGGAAAGCTCAGATTGTGAAATTCACATGTCATCGTCATGATCAAAGACAGAACCGAGCATCAGTCGAAGGTAATAGGGCGGGCGGGACAATCCCCATCAGGCCAGCGAAGGAACACGGATCGGAACGAGGTGAAGATAAGACTGAATAATCATAATACGGCAGGACGGATACGGTATTCCAACGGTGGGAGTGTCGCAGCACAAGGAGAACCGCAGAACGAGAGAGGCCCCCAGCAGGTACGGGGCGGGGTTATTCCTCGGCATCATGATGACCGTCAGCGCTATACTGATGCTCATCATGCGTTTCACCGCATTGGAGATAGATGATGTCGTGCTCTCGGTGAACGACGGGCCGGCAGGCGTCATCTCCAAGCTCATGCTTCTGGCCGGAGGCCTCATGATCCTGATTGTGGCCCGTGACATCTACCTTAACAAGTTTTTCCTGGAGGACATCTTCGACGATCTCGACCTGTCGCACATGGATTCGTTCCTGACGACAATACTGTGCACAATCGCGGCGGTGATACTGCTGTTTACCAAGCACCGCAGCATCGTCAAGACGCTGATAATCAGTTCGCTGGTGTTCGCGGTGATATGTCTGGACGATGCGTTCGACGACCTGCTGCGCCTCGCGGACCTATGCGATTACGATATCGTGAACTTTGTCACCGGAGTGCTGTCGCTGATGTTCGGGGCGATGCTCATCGGGAACCTGCTGATCTAATGGTCTAAGGCATCTCTGAGTCTGGACGGGATGTTCTATTCCATGATCGGTATCCTGTCCCTGAACATAGTGAACGACCTGTTCCTGGTCCGCTTCGGTTCCGACGTCGAATCCGTGCTGATAAACGAGTTCTAGCAGCTTCCGATGTACGCCCTCATGGTGGTCATCATACTCCTGTTGAAATCCAAGGAGGTGAAGGTGAACACCATGATGTTCAGCATAAAATGGTCCACGGACGATATCAAACGGAATGCCGTCCTCGTCGTGGTCAGGATCGACCGTTCCGATATCGCCAGGCCCAGGGATGTACTCGAGAACGGGTTGACCGACGGGAGATGCGAGATCTATCTGAATTCCTACTATCCGGTGGATTACAAACTGGTCTTGACGGAGAACGGCGGGAGGGTTTTCCTGCGTTTCTGCTCGGCCGACGATGGAGCGGGTATGGGCATCGCGAGATTCAATCTCCGGGACGTGTGGACCGATACAGGTGACGATGGTACCTGCGACGTTGTCAGTCTATACGGGGAGGACATGTTCTTCATCCAGCTCATCGCAGGCGGTCCGTTCAGGAGCAGCACCGAGAGGAGCACGCTGAAAGAGATAGTCAAGGGCTGACCGGTTGGTGTTGGGCACGATTGGGATGTTTTCAACGGGAGCTGATGGCGATATTCCCGGAGGTGTCCAAGATTACCGTGGATCGCACGTTGAGGAGGTTGTGCGATGACGGAGATGTCGAGATGATCGGTTCGGGAAGGGCGGCGAGGTACATCGTGAGGAGGCGAGCAACAGTCCGCATGGCAGATCGCGATGATACGAATCCGAGATACATCCATATCCTACCGTTCGCATGGCGTACCATGGAGAGCACCGATGAGGCGATAGAGGAACTAACATTCATCCTGCTGTATCTGACCAGGATGAAGGAGAAGTACGGCGGTTACAGCAGTTGGAAGGGGTATGATTTCCCGACGTTGGATCGGTTGGAAGAGAAGGGTCTGATCATGCAAGGTAGGAACAAATACCGTTGCAAATCAGTATACATCCCCGAGGAATCCGTCGCCAAGGCGAAGGAGCTGCTTGAGAAGTACGGGGTATCCGAACGGGAATGATGCGTTCGCTTCTAGATCAGGGTCCCAACACCGTCGGAGGCACAACGTAGACTCCGTCACCCCTCACATAGGCGGCGTTAGTCATCCCGCAGATGACGCACATGAACTCCGGTGGTCTCCCGTTCTCCTGACCGCGGATCTTCCTGTCCATCTTCAACAGCGATCCCGCACCCTCGTCTATCTCCTGGGCGCCGGTCTTGATCTCGAACGCCCCCCATCTTCCGTCCGGGAGCTCCAACACCGCGTCAATCTCGTTCCCGTCGCCGTCGCGATAGTGCATCACCTTCCCGTCGGACAGCATCCCGTACACCTTCAGGTCATGCACGCAGAGGGCCTCGAACAGATATCCGAATGAGCTCAGGTCGTTGATGTACGATTCCGTATCCATGCGCATCGCCGCGGCCGTAAGAGAGGGATCCGCAAGATGCCTCTTGGGTGTCTTCCCCACTCTCACGGAGGATCTCATGTTCGGGTCGAACGCTGGTTGGAAATCGGTGAAATGGAGTCTTTCGAGCACGGACAGGTAATCATCCAGTGTGTTGTCCGCGATCTGGGGATCGTCCTGATTCTCGGACATGTCCCTCTTCAGCGCCTTCTTTGAAGCGGTGGTGCTCTCGTTACGGGCCAGCGAACGGATCAGGCGGAGCATCTTGGACGGATCACGCATAATCCCGTCGTACGATATGTCGTTGTAGACCAGCGTTTCGATGTAACCCTTCGCGACCTCGAACGATTCGCCGGCAGTCATATCCATGGTCCCGGGCCAGCCTCCGTGGACGGTGTAATCGATCACATCTTTCAGACCCATCTCCCGTGTTGGGAAGGAGAACTCGGGACGGTCGAACAGACCTCTCAAAGACACCCTGCCGTCGGAGAGCCCCCTTTCCAAAAGGGTCATGGTGTCCATCCTGAGTTCCTTTATGCGCCCGGTACCGGAATGCACGTATCCTTCCCTGTTCGGTGTGGCGGAACCGGTGAGCACGTACATCCCCTTCTTTCCAGAATCGTCGATCCTGTACCTCACGGCATCCCAGATCCCCGGGACATCCTGCCATTCGTCAATCAGTTGGGGAAGATCGTCCTTGAAGATGAGTGTGGGGTCGGTCATCGCCAATCTGCGGTTCTGATAGTTCCCCTTCGGATCCGCTATGAGCGTGGCGCTGTTGCAACAGTTGTATGCCGTCCAAGTCTTGCCCGACCACTTCGGGCCGACGATGTTCACCGCACCGAACACGGACAGATATCTCTCAAGTTTGCTGTCTACCAACCTCGGTACGTATCCGTCCCTTTTCAGCGTCATAATCGTCAATTATATCTAGAGTATATAATGTTGATGATTTTTCGGAACTTTCATTGATGATTTTTTGGAAAAGCTGTTGATGAAATTTCGGAATATCGGCTGAACCTTTCACGATATGCCGAGAACATAGATCTGTCCGGGCCTTTTCGGAACGGAGCCGGGACGGATGGAAAAGGATTGCCGAGGGAACTCCCCGACGTTGTTTTGATCCGGCGGATGTTTCACCCGAAGGCGTCACGACGATTTGCGGGATGACTTGGCCTTGCCGGACTTCGACCCGGACTTCCTCTTGCCGGTGCCCTTCGGCTTGGATATCGGAGAGGATTCGTGAATATTCAGGATCCCTTTACGACAGTATCCTATTGGCCGCCTAAGATTAGCCTGAGTACCTTCACCGCATCGATACCGTGCTTCCGAGCTATGCTGAGAACAGACTCGATACCGACGAATTCAGCCGCGCCCTCCGCGGTGCGGAAACATCCGATGACCTTCGTCTTGGGTTTCACACTGCGCATGGTCTGCTCGGCTAGATTGTTTGTGAAGGGAACGTCGAAATCCTTCATGAACATGTAAACCGAATCCCTCAGACTATCTAGGCGATCGATCAGATTGGCCACGAATCCTTTTGCTGCTCTCCCCCTTTTGGGTTTGGCTTATTGCGGTCAGCGAGTTGATACAGGTACAATGAAGCATCAGTTCTATTCGCTGACCGCAAAGAGCCTTTTTTGTAAGCGAGGTGGACCTTGTCTTGGAATAAATGAAGGAGTAAAAGAAGGAGTAAAAGAAGGAGTAAAAGAAGAAGGGGAGGGTAGAGGTTAATTCTGCATGACGATCCATTTTCCCTTCTTGTCGCTGCCTTCTCTCCTGATTATCCTTTGGTGACCAGCTCTTTAAGGCGCCTTTCGACGGTGGAATCTGAAATGCCTATGATCTCTGCCATTCTCTTCGCAGATACGGATGGATCCTCGGCGATGCACGACAGGATTACCTTCGATTTCTCATCAATTTTGAACACATCCGTCTGTGGAACTTTCGGCCTTCCATCGGCCCTGATCCTGACAACCACTTTGAGACCATCGTTCATGATACTGAATTCAGGATCCGGATTGCCGTTGGAACGGCATTCTTCAAGGACCTTCTCTATCCCCTGCCCCCAGTTCTCCACATAGCCTGCGGTGAAGAACACCGAAGCCAAGGCGCGATTGCGTCTAATCGATGTATGCTCCTGAAGCAGCTTATCGGGGGTCCAGTCTGTAGGGAGGCCGCCCAGACAGAATATCTCCAGTCTATCGGAATAGACACGGATGGTCGTAGGTTCCTGGATGCTGTAATCCTTATGGACCATTGCGTTGACTATGAGTTCCCTCAGAGCCTCCCTGGGGTACAGATGGACGACGGTACGCTGAGCCGTAGGACCTCAATCTCCTATATGCTTCTCCCAGAAAGAGACCGCTCTGTCGAGCCAGCCTTCCGCGACCGTACCCGTGCCCAAGCCGAAGCCGTGTGGAAGTCCATCAAACACCTCGATCATAGCATCGGTACCGTTGGATCTCAATGCATCGATCCTGTTTTGCATGGTGCGGTAGGACGCGATCCCGTCGCTCGTCCCGACACAGTTGTATGTGGCTGGTTCATTGCCGTATACTGTGGAAT
>JAFUHJ010000189.1 GCA_017468935.1 Candidatus Methanomethylophilaceae archaeon | reverse complement strand
TGTCCCGGATGCGGCCTTACCATGGACCGCGACCTGAACGCTGCTCTGAACATACTCCGCTTGGGGTTGACCGACAACCCTTCCCTCGCGTCAGAAGGGAGAATAGCCCCGCCTATTTGGCAGGGGCATGAGTGGTCCAGTATACTGATATCAATATAACTGGCGAACTCGGGTTTAGATATCATCAGGAACGACATATTGGAACCTTTCTTCAACCTCACGACTATCGAAGGCCTATCCATCATGGAAGCACTGTCATTCTCGCTGGTACGCATCAGGGGCCTCACTCCTCTGGAAGCCTCTGTCGCTATCAAGGAACTCACTGGCAAGGACGTCAGCAACTTCCGTGTCTCGGTATACGTTGACCGGGGGCGGCGCAAACTGCTGGAGAACGAGAATGTCCTCGGCACCGAAGAGGGAGAGATGACCATCGAGTGATCAGGAGACTATATCCTTCAGCTTGCCCGTCTCTGCGGCCTCTTTGATATGCATGGCCATCCTGGCGCCTGTGCTCATACCAGGGTAGATGAGATCGGCATAAGGCGAACCGGAGATGAACGGGTTCGTACCCGCGACGATCCTGGTGGAGATCTCGAATGCCTTGAACTGGAGCTTGTCGTTGACGACGGTCTCCAGACAGAACGGTCCCCACATTCCTCCGAAGAGCTCGTAGGACTTGTCCACGACCTTCTCGGCCATGTCGAACGCCTTCGGCAGCAGGGATTCCCTGAGGACGACCGGAGTGTTCCCTGTCACGACGAACGAAGGATACATCCCTACCTTCTTCAGATCGTCGATGTTACCGAGTTTGTACAGCTCGTCGATGTTGGACTCGTCCCTACGGTCCATGGACATGAGTTCGAGCGATCCGCCCTCTGCGCACTTGTACCCGTCATGCTTGAGCGGGTCGTAGAAGAAGTGCATGTAGTACCTGGTTCCCAGGCAGTATTCCTGGATGTTGTAGGACTCGTCCGGATCCACTGCGAGCTTGAAACCGTTGTAATCCATGGCGATGAAGTAACCCTTTCCTCCCTTGGCACCGTTGTACTTCACCATGACAGGCCTGTCGATCTTCTTGGGATCGGTGATGATCTCCGGCATCGATACCCCTGCGCCGGAGATCCACTCCCTCTGCTTCTCCCTGCTGGACTCCCAGTTGAGGACCTCGCGGTTACCGTAGGATGGTACAGGATAATCGGAGAAGCGCTCGGACCCCATGTATTCCACGAAGGATCCGTGCGGAATGATGATCGCGTTCTTGTCGTAGAGTTCGTCGACACGGGACTCCATGTCGTCGAAATCCTTGTACTTGATTATCTCGTCGGGCTTTCCGAGGGGGAATGCATCGTAGTACTTCGTGCTGTGCGAAATGGTCAGACCCAAGGTCTTGAATCCCAGCTTCCTCGCTCCATGGAAAATCTGCAATGAGGAGTGAGAACAGAGGGTAGCTATCGTAATGTCCTTCGGATCGTATCCGTCAAGGATTTCATCGATTCTCTTCTTGGGTACCATTAGCAATCAATGTGGATATGCAATTTAAAGATTTGGTGATGAAAAACACCTGACGGACACATATCTGGATTGGTCCGGATATCTTACGATGGTCGGAATCCGATCCCCGGCCGCCGAACGGTCGTGTCGGCGACCAGGAGATCAGGCCTAAACGGTTTACAGTGATCCTCCGACCCAGGGAACGGATCGGCCGCTCACCATCAGTTCACTTTGTAGGTCTGCGAGATCACTATGTAGCTTCCGCTCTCGCTTACCAGGGTTCCGTACACCACGAGCTCATCGCACTTGGCTGAAGTGAAGTGACCGTAGTACTGCCCGACATAGTCGACCCCGTTGTATTCGATGACGGATTGAACGGAT
>JAFUHJ010000188.1 GCA_017468935.1 Candidatus Methanomethylophilaceae archaeon | reverse complement strand
GTGATCAGAGCGTACGGGTTGTACTTCTTGAACTTCTCCATTCCTCCTAATCCTGCGAGCTCCATGACGAAGCCCATACTCACGATCTCTCCGCCCAGTCTCTCCACGAGTTTGACCACAGCTTCGGTGGTACCTCCAGTGGCGATGAGGTCATCGATGACGACGACCTTCTGTCCGGGCTTGATGGAATCCTTGTGCATCTCGATGGTCGCGCTTCCATACTCCAGATCGTAATCCTCGGAGATGACCTCTCTGGGGAGCTTTCCCTTCTTCCTTACGAGGATGAATCCTTTGTTCAGAGCGTATGCTACGGGGGCTCCGAAGAGGAATCCGCGTGATTCCGTTCCTACGACAAGGTCGAAATCCAATCCCTTGAGCTTCTCTACAAGCTGGTCAATGGCCATCTTGAGACCCTCGGGGTCCTGGACGACCGAGGTCACATCCCTGAACATGATCCCTTCCTTGGGAAAGTCCGGGATGGTCGTGACGAAATCGGCTAACTGTTTCATGGCCCCCGGGATGGGGAACAGCCAATATAATCATTCGCGGGCGGCCATTTCGGTCATCAGCAGTCTGAGGACGCGGTTATCCCTGTCGATGGCGACCTTGGATTCCTTCCCCAGGTATCTGTCGTTGGCCTCCACGGCGGTGGACGGCAG
This sequence comes from Candidatus Methanomethylophilaceae archaeon, assembly GCA_017468935.1. Taxonomy (GTDB): domain Archaea; phylum Thermoplasmatota; class Thermoplasmata; order Methanomassiliicoccales; family Methanomethylophilaceae; genus Methanoprimaticola. The sequence goes on along the minus strand of JAFUHJ010000188.1, from coordinate 12,534 downwards.
AACGTAATCCAATACGAACTTCGCCTCCTTCTCATGCTTGCCGAGTTCCTGAGGGAAGGTCCTGTCGGTGACCTCGCAGAGATAATAGTAACTGTCCTGGTCGAGGACGTAATCCCAGATCCCTTTCTCTATGCGTTTGGACATCCCGTACAGGCGGATGCTCTCGGGGATGACCTCCAATCCGGCCTCCTCCCTGACCTCACGTATCAGTGCATCCGTCAGGGACTCTCCATCCTCCAGTCCCCCTCCGGGGAACTTGTAGTATCCGTACTTGACGCTGCGGATCAGTGCAAGCTTCCCGTCCTTCCATATTATGCCTCTGGATGCGGGCTGTGTCAATACCGGATCACTGTCGTCGTAATCCTCCATATCGATGGTGAACAACGGTCTCATGCGATGGCCTCAGAGGTACTTCCTGTAACGGAAGAAGAGTATGGCGGATGAAAGGATCATGACGGCTATCAGGCAGACCACGGTGATGGCGACGTCCTCCGTGAAGTTGTATACGAATCCGCAGACCCCGATCCCGGCGAGGAGCACTCCGCCCATGACAGCGGCACCGAGTTCCGAAGGTCCGCCGTCGTTCTCCTTCCTGTCCTTGATGAAGAAGGATAGTGCCAGATATACTCCGGAGAATACAAGTGCGGTGAACACCCCGTTCATGAATCCAAGGTAGATCCCCACCACTATGCCAGCGACTATGGCAGCGATGTATGCCGCTATAGTCGTTATGTTGTATTGCTTGGATCCCGTCATGTGATACCTCATTCTGACTTTGCGTGTCTGTCTTCGTAACGGTCGCAGGCCTTGTTCGTGAGATACGCGACGATGACCAGGAAAATGACACCTGCGGTGACCGGAGCGAATATGAACGTCCAATCCTGGGGCGTGAGCACCGCTGTGAGCGCTGTCGCACCTCCGGGAGGGTGGACGCAATTGAATATCACCATGATCACCAAGGATAACATCACGGCTATGGCGCAGGCATACCATGTGCTTCCCAAGAGGTATTGTGTGCACCATCCGACTATGGCGGACAGGAACTGTCCGAGTATGGCAGCGTATGGTCTTGCCGCGGGTGCCTTGGGCAGTCCGAAAAGCGTTACCGCCGTGGATCCCAGGGATGCTATCAGTAATGGCATGTCATAGAATGCCCATAGGATCCCGAGGAACCCTATGCCGACGAAAGATCCGACGGCTCTGATGACCTGTGGTCCGTTGAAACGTTCTTTCACGCCTTCGAGATAGTCCATGTTTGGCGGAATAGATCGTACTATATATCGGTCGGCACGGATTTGTGCTCCTGTTCCGGGATCCGACTATGAACATCTCACGGCCCCAACACGGTTATCGGCACCACATAGCATAGTCATCCCTCATGTATGCTACGGATGACATTCCGCAGATGACCACTGAGAAGGGTTCTTCTGGGAACTCGTCCCTCACAGATAACATACCCTGCAGATGATCTGCTCACAGACATCATCTTCGGAGTATGTTCTTTGAATTCTTAGCCCCAGCATGCAAAACCCTCCGTCAGAACGCAGGTCCGTCGTATCTCCTTCTCATCAGATCGATGAATGCTGCCGCGAAGAGCGGATAGTGTTCGATACCATACTCATCCTTGCGGATGTTACCGTTCTCGAACATCATCCTCCTATCGACTCTGAACACATCGCTGACCTTCCCCACCGACGGAGATTCCCTCTTCTTGCCGGACTTCACTTCGATTGCTATACACTCATCTAGCAATTCAATCACGAAATCGATCTCCATCTGGTTCTTTCCGCTGTTCTTGCGGTAGAACCTAGGTCTTATCCCGTTCTTCGAGAGGCATTCGGCTATCTCGTTCTCCACCACCGCACCAGCATTGAATCCGATGTCATCGTCATGGATGGCCATCGCCGCAGACGTCCCCATCATCCTGACCAATATACCGGTGTCGGACAGATATACCTTGAACAGGTCCTCAATGCGCTTGAAAGGACGTTCCGGGGAATTGAGGCCGTAGCAGAAGTTCCCGTATCCCGCACCCTCTATCCAGAGCAGGTTCTCGAAGTATTTCTCGCCGGAAGCGCGAGATCCAGGCCTATTCTCCAAACGGGAGTATTGGAACTTCTTGTTGTTGGAACTCAGATGTTCGGGTATGGATTCGAAGCACCTCTGCGTCTTCAGTGCGTTCACTGGATCATTGTAGCGGTTGATATCGTTGATGATGTCACCCAGTATGATATCTATCTTCTTCCCGGATTCGGAATACTGTTTCGTCCTGACGAAGGCCTCGACGGAAGCCGGCATGCCTCCGATTATCATGAAGTCGCGGAAATGCGAGGCCATCACATCCAATTCGGATTCGTCAAGCGGTTCCATCGCACGGATCTTGGATTTGATTTCTTCTAGTATCACTATGTTGAATCCGATCGCCCACAGATATTCTTCGAAATCCATGGACCTCATTGTCAGAATGTTCTCATACCCCATCGGTGAGAGCGGTTCCTTACCCTCTTTATTACTCTTCTTGGCGCTCGTGTTCCTCACGCCCAAAAGGGAACCTGACGCGATGACGTCGTATCTTCCGTCCTTCGCGAACCATTTCAGCGAGGACCTTGCTGCCGGGCACTCCTGAATCTCGTCCAGGAAGATCAGGGTTTCTCCCGGTTCGAATACCGCTCCGTTCATTCTGATGGAGAGCTCTCTGATGACCGAGTCCACATCAACCGCCCTTTCAAATGCTTTCATCATCTCGGGCATCCTTGTGAAGTCGATCTCGATGAAATGCTGATAATTGTCCTCTGCGAATCTCTCGACTATGTAGGTCTTGCCGACCTGTCTCTGACCCTGTATCGTAAGGCAGGTACCCTGCTTGTCCTCCTTCCAGCTGAGCAGTTCGTCATATATCTTGCGCTTCACGGACATAGAATGCCCTGTCCGTATTTATTTCTGTGGAATTCCGATTAATCGTAATTATACGACCGTGAAATTACGATGAATCGTAATAATACGGCCGTGGAATTCAGTTAGTGATTGGGGTGAAGTAGCATAAAAGAATGCACTGGCTCTTCAACAGGACGTGTCTTTTGCCCTATCCGACACAGATGTGACGGATCCGAATCGGGCCCGTTGGGAACCGTCAGATATCAAACGGAAACCATTTGCTATCTCCCTAAACACCGGTTGAGGGGATCCACTCAGAGAATCGCAAAGTCCGTGCTCAGATGGTACATCGATAATCTATATTACCTAATAAGCAATCAGAAGGGACATGCCTAGCAGCAGGTTCAGAGCCGTCGATGAAGCCTTCAGAAAGATGCCCATAGATGTTGGGACGCCTTCGTCCCACACGTCCGATTACTACGGATGCGACGTCTTCAACAGGAAGGCCATGAGGGAGTACCTCTCCGAGGACACCAGGCGCAGGATTTACGAGTCCAGCGAGCAGGGTGTCACGCTCGACAGCAAGACCGCCGAGGACGTTGCGGCAGGCATGAAGAAGTGGGCCATGGACAAGGGCGCCACCCACTATACGCACTGGTTCCAGCCCCTTACCGGTGGAACAGCGGAGAAGCATGTGTCCTTCATCGAACCCTTCGGAAAAGGAGAGGCGATCGAGGAATTCACCGGAAAGCTCCTCTGCCAGCAGGAATCCGATGCGTCATCGTTCCCCAACGGAGGCCTCAGGAACACATTCGAGGCCAGGGGATACACTGCTTGGGATCCGTCATCCCCTGCGTTCATCATCGGGGATACACTGTGCATCCCCACGATATTCATCTCATACAACGGGGAGGCCCTGGATTACAAGGCTCCTCTCCTCAGATCGGAGATCGCCGTCGGCAAGGCCGCGGAGGATCTCCTTGCATACTTCGGCATCAAGGATGACAGGGTAGTCTCCTATCTCGGATGGGAACAGGAGTACTTCCTCGTCGATTCAGCGCTGTTCTCGCTGCGTCCCGACCTCATAATGGTCGACAGGACGCTCATCGGACACAACGCAGCAAGGAACCAGCAGCTGGAGGACCACTATCTTGGATCTATACCCGCAAGGGTCTTGGCGTTCATGAAGGACCTGGAGATACAGTGCTTCAAGCTAGGTATCCCCATAAAGGCGAGGCACAACGAGGTGGCCCCCAACCAGTTCGAGATCGCACCTGTCTATGAGGCCGCGAACCTCGCCAATGACCACAACCTTCTCCTCATGGCCATGATGAAGAAGGTCTCGGAGAGGCACGGTTTCAAAGTACTCTTCCACGAGAAGCCCTTCGCAGGCGTCAACGGTTCGGGTAAGCACTGCAACTGGTCCATCGGTACCGTTTCCGGTATCGGATTGTTCACACCCGGTAAGACCGACAACGAGAACCTGATGTTCCTGATGTTCGTCGCCAATGTCCTCAAGGCCGTCTACGATAACAACGCCCTTCTCAAGGCATCCGTCCTCACTGCGACCAACGCCCACAGATTGGGTGCGAACGAGGCTCCCCCCGCGATCATATCCGCATTCCTCGGGGACCAGCTCATGCAGGCCTTCGACGACCTCCTGAACTCCAATGATATGGTCAAGCTCAAGGGCAAGACGAAGTACAGTCTCAACATCCCGCAGATCCCGGAGATCCTGCTGGACAACACCGACAGGAATAGGACATCTCCGTTCGCGTTCACCGGCAACAGGTTCGAGTTCAGGGCCGTCGGTTCATCCGCCAACTGTTCCAACGCGGTCTCCACTCTGAACACCATCGTGGCGGATCAGCTCAGGGCGTTCAAGGAAGCCGTCGACGCGAGGATCAAGGACGGTACGCCGGTCATGCAGGCCATCCTCGACGAGACCCGCGAGACATACAGGGCATCCAAGAACATCTGCTTCGACGGTAACGGTTATTCGGAGGAGTGGAAGAAGGAAGCGAAGAAGCGCGGTCTCGATTGTGAGACGTCCCCTCCCAAGTCCTATGAGGCCCTTACGACCAAGCAGACGGTGGAACTCTACAGGAGGACCGGTGTCATGACGGCGGATGAGCTCGAGGCGAGGAAGGAGACGTTCTGCGACATATACAGCAAGAAGGTGGAGATCGAGGCCAGGATCCTGGCGGACCTGACCGAGAACCATATACTCCCGATCGCAACACAGTACGAGTCCCGTCTACTGGAGAACGTCTCGAAGATGAAGGAGGTATTCCCTGCTCAGGAATTCAAGAAGCTCTCCTGTACCGAGATAGATATGATAAGGCATATCGCTGAGGATCTCACCGAGGTCCGCAAGCTCGCAGAGGATATGGAGTTGGCATGCGATAAAGCGAACCGCTCTAAGACGGAATCCTCGAAGGCCAACGCTTATCATGATAAGATACTCCCGTATATAGAGAAGATAAGGGCTCTCATCGACGACCTCGAGATGATCGTCGACGACGAGATGTGGCCTCTTCCCAAGTACCGCGAGCTGCTGTTCATACGCTGACCAGCATAGTCTGGATGCTCCTTCCGATGTATCGGAGGGACTGATACGGTATAGGTTAGATTTATATAGAAGAACAAACTTTATCCGTATCAGTCATTCCAAAATGGAATATATTGGAGGAGAAAAAATGGGAATGGGTAACGCCCCCGTCATCATCCTGAGAGAAGGAACAAAGAGGGAGAAAGGCAAGGACGCGCAGATGAACAACATCTCTGCAGCAGTCGCCATCTCCGGAGCAGTCAAGAGCAGCCTGGGACCCAGGGGAATGGACAAGATGCTTGTCGATTCCATGGGAGATGTCATCATCACCAACGATGGTGTCACGATCCTCAAGGAAATGGATGTCCAGCACCCCGCAGCGAAGATGCTCGTCGAGGTCGCGAAGACACAGGACGCAGAGGTCGGAGACGGAACAACGACATCCGTCGTCCTCGCAGGTGAGCTCCTCAAGAAGGCCACCGATCTCATTGATGCCAACGTGCACCCCACGATCATCGCAAAGGGTTACAGGATGGCAAACGACAAGGCACAGGAGATCCTCAACAAGATCGCGATGCCCGTCACCATCGATGACACCAAGACACTGAAGCTCATCGCACAGACGGCAATGATCTCCAAGCAGGTCAACCAGTCCAAGGAGCTCTTCTCTGACATCGTCGTCGACGCCGTCAAGACCATCGCTGAGAAGAAGGGCAAGGGCTACGACATCGACCTCAAGAACATCACCACTGTCAAGAAGGCCGGAGCCAACATGGAAGAGACAGAGATCATCAAAGGTCTCGTCATCGACAAGGAGCCCGTCCAGCTGAACATGGATAAGATCGTCAAGAAGGCAAAGATCGCCCTGATCGACACAGCCTTCGAGGTCAAGAAGACCGAGATCGACGCAAAGATCCAGATCAACGACCCCTCGCAGATCGCCGCCTTCGTCAAGGAGGAGGAGAACATGCTGAAGAAGATGGTCGACAAGGTCGTCGAGGCCGGTGCGAACGTCGTCTTCTGTCAGAAGGGAATCGACGACCCCGCACAGCATATGTTCACAAAGGCCGGAATCTACGCCTGCAGGCGTGTGAAGAAGTCCGACATGGAGAGGCTCGCAAAGTCCACCGGAGCCAACATCATCAACAACATCAGCGACCTCGAGAAGGGCGACCTCGGATACGCGGACTGCGTAGAACTGAAGAAGGTCGGAGAGGAGCAGATGACGTTCATCTCCGGACTCAAGGACCCCAAGACGGTCACGATCCTCGTAAGGGGAGGAACCACACACGTCGCTGACGAGGTAGAGAGATCTCTCGTCGACGCATGGTCCGTCGTCAAGGTCGCCATCGAGGACGGAAAGATGGTCACCGGTGGAGGATCCACCGCCATGGAGATCGCAATGCAGCTCCGTGACTACGCACAGTCCGTCGGCGGAAGGGAGCAGATCGCCATCGAGGCATTCGCTTCCGCAATGGAGGTAATCCCCTCGACACTCGCCGAGAACGCGGGACACGATCCCATCAACGTCCTGATCGAGATGAGGAAGCAGCACAAGGGCAAGAAGGTCTACGCCGGATTCAACCCCTACACCGGTAAGGTGGAGGACATGAAGAAGCTCAACGTAATCGAGCCCTACAGGATCGGTACACAGGCCATCAACTCGGCCACCGACGCTGCGGTCATGATCCTCAGGATCGACGACGTCATCGCTGCTGCAACGCACAGCGGACCCGGACCCCAGGACATGCCCGACATGAACGACATGATGTAAACACATTGAACTCCAGGCGGGGACCAGATCCCCGCCGAACCATTATCCAAGCACGTTAAAGAAGGTACAGTATGACTGGTAAGTCTAAAGAGAAAAAGAAGGACGATACATCCAATGAACCCCAGGACGAGGTCGAGATAATCGAGGAAGAACCCCAGGTCGACCCCCTCAAAGAGGCGCAGGAGAAGGCAGACAAGTACCTTGATATGGCCCTTCGTCTCCAGGCGGACTTCGACAACTACCGCAAGAGGAAGGAGCGCGAGACCGAGGAGTACAAGAAATACGCTACCTCGGGAATAGTCACAGAGCTCCTTACGATCGTGGACGATCTGGACCGTGCATTGGAGCACGCCTCGGAGGAGGACGACGACCTCGTCGTCGGAATCAGGGGTGTGAGGACGAATCTGATGAAGATCCTCGAGAACAACGGTCTGCAGGAGATACCTGCGGATGGGAAGTTCGATCCCAACTATCACGAGGCCCTGATGGCCGTGGAGGGTGAGGAGGACGATCAGATCGCAGAGGTGTTCCAGAAAGGATACACCCTTAACGGAAAGGTCATAAGATTCACTAAAGTGAAAGTGACGAAGAAAACGGCTTAATCAAAGGAAGGTGAGCAAGTATGTCAAGAATCATCGGAATTGATCTAGGAACAAGCAATTCGGCCGCCTCCATCATGGAGGGAGGAAGGCCGACAATGATCCCCAGTGCAGAGGGAACCAGCGTCGGAGGAAAGTCATTCCCTTCGTACGTAGCATTCACAAAGGACGGGCAGCTCCTCGTCGGAGAGCCCGCAAGGAGACAGGCCGTCACCAACCCTGACGGAACGATCAAGAACGTCAAGAGGAAGATGGGCGGAAACGAGAAGGTCACAGCCCTGGGCAAGGAATACACCCCGCAGCAGATCTCCGCATTCATCCTCCAGAAGATCAAGAAGGATGCGGAATCCTACCTCGGAGAGACAGTGGACAAGGCGGTCATCACCGTTCCTGCCTACTTCAACGACAACCAGAGGCAGGCTACCAAGGATGCCGGTGCGATCGCAGGACTGGATGTGGTACGTATCATCAACGAACCTACCGCGGCAGCGCTCGCATACGGTCTGGACAAGTCCGACGTCGAGCAGAAGATCATGGTCTTCGACCTCGGAGGAGGAACCCTCGATGTCACGATCATGGACTTCAGTGACGGAGTGTTCGAGGTACTGTCCACATCCGGAGATACCCAGCTGGGAGGATCCGATATGGATGAGGCACTCACGAACTACGTCATCGGCGAGTTCAAGAAGCAGACCGGCATCGATCTCGCAGCGGACAACATGGCCTTCTGGAGAGTAAGGGAGGCATGCGAGAAGGCGAAGATCGAGCTGTCCACCACCATGCAGACGGAGGTCAACCTGCCCTTCATCGCATCGGACGCATCCGGACCCAAGCACCTGATCCAGACGATCACCCGTGCAAAGCTCGAGGAGCTTGTGGAACCCATCGTCAACAGATGCAAGCAGTCCATTACACAGGCGATCAGCGATGCGCACCTGTCCAACGACAAGATCGACAAGATCATCATGGTCGGAGGACCTACCAGGATGCCTATCGTCCAGAACTTCGTCGAGAGCATCGTAGGGCCCAAGATCCAGCGTGGAATCGACCCGATGGAATGTGTGTCCATGGGAGCTGCGATCCAGGGAGCAGTCCTGTCCGGAGAGGTCAAGGACGTCCTTCTGCTGGATGTCACCCCTCTGTCCCTCGGTATCGAGACCCTCGGAGGAATCGCGACCAAGCTGATCGACAGGAACACCACCATCCCGACCAAGAAGTCGCAGGTGTTCTCCACCGCAGCCGATAACCAGCCTTCCGTGGAGATCAACGTCGTGCAGGGAGAGAGGCAGATGGCTGCCGATAACACATCGCTCGGTAAGTTCATCCTCGACGGAATACCCCCGGCACCCCGTGGAATCCCTCAGATCGAGGTCACATTCGATATCGATGCAAACGGTATCATCAACGTCACCGCGAAGGACAAGGGAACCGGCAAGGAGCAGAAGATCACCATCGCATCCTCCAACAAGCTCAGCAAGGAGGAGATCGATGACCTGGTCAAGCAGGCCGAGAAGTTCGCCGACGCCGACAAGAAGAAGGCGGAGCAGGTCGAGGTCCACAACCAGGCGGAGACCGCGGTGTACACCGTCCGCAAGTCGCTCGACGAGCTCGGAGAGAAGGTCACACAGCAGGAGAGGGCGACCATCGAGGCAGCAATTTCCGATCTGGAGGCCGCCAACAAGACCGACAACGTCGATGACATCAAGGCAAAGATGGATGCTCTCATGAAGGCCATGGGACCCGTCAGCCAGAGGGTGTACCAGGAAGCATCCCAGCAGCAGGCCCAGCAGGGGCCCGCACAGGAGGCTCCCAAGCAGGATTCCGGAAGCAACAACAACGGCGACTATGTGGATGCCGATTACAAGATCGTTGACGACGAGTGAGACAGATGCCGAGAGACTACTATGAGGTCCTTGGGGTGGAGAAATCCGCCACCCCCGAGGAGATAAAGAAGGCGTACCGCTCCCTCGCGAAGAAGTACCACCCTGACGTATCCACCGAGCCCAAGGAGGTCGCGGAAGCGAAGTTCAAGGAGATCTCGGAAGCCTATGAGGTCCTCTCGGATCCGGAGAAGAGGAACCTGTACGATCAGTACGGTTTCGACGGAGTCAAGCAGCAGTTCGGAGAAGGCGGATTCACCTGGGACAACTTCACGCGTGCCGACGATATCAGCGACATATTCGGTGATCTCTTCGGGAGCATGTTCGGCGGAGGCATGAGGTCCTCCAGGTCCCGCAACTCCCCCCAGCAGGGGGATTCCCTCAGATACGATGTCGAGATAACCCTGAAGGATGTGCTCGAGGGGAAGAAGGTCAAACTCGATGTCCCTCACGCTGTCATCTGTGAGGACTGTAAGGGCACCGGCGGAAAGAACGGGAACGTGACGACATGTTCCAAGTGCGGCGGTACCGGTCAGGTACAGATGGTCAGGAGGACACCCTTCGGGAACATGGTCTCGGTATCTGACTGTCCCGATTGCCGCGGAAAGGGAAAGACATCATCGGAGAAATGTCCCCGCTGCCACGGTAACGGCAGGCTCACCGTGGACTCCCACATCGACCTCAATGTGCCGAAAGGTATCGACGAGGGAATGAGGATCAGGGTCCCCGGTGCAGGCAATGCAGGATACAACGGAGGTCCCGCAGGCGATCTGTTCGTCGTCGTCCATGTGAAGGAGGACAAGAACTACGAGCGCGACGGAGCGAATCTCTGGGCAGAGGTCACTACGACCTATCCCAGGCTGGTCCTCGGAGGAGAGGAGACCGTTACAGCTATCGACGGTGACAAGGTCGCACTCACCATCCCTGCAGGAACGCAGGTCGGTACCGTGCTCAGGATCCCCGGCAAGGGTCTTCCCAGGATGAACTCCTCGTCGAGAGGGGACATGATGATCCGTGTCTTCATGGATGTGCCCAAGAAGGTGTCGGAGGAGGAGAAGGAGCTTCTGAAGAAGCTTGATACCGATGCCGGCAAGGGTGCCAAGAAAGGCCGCAAGAAACTGTTTTGAAACGATTAGTTACTCCAATATATCCCAGAGGGCCCGGAAGGGCCCTCGCCCGGGTATCTTTCCTCTATGATCGTTTTTCTATGATCCGTTGCATCCAATGGTTCCGATCCGAACAGCCGTAAAAGGGGTTCATATCCTATCTGAATCCAGACCATATTTGCCCTCGCTAGGAGCATCCCTTATCCTGTTAAGAGAAATGTATATGTACATATGGATGACAAAATATGGAAAGGTTATAAAGTAAAGACTCGATTCCTGATACATGGGAAAATTCGCAGTTAAGAAGACATCGAACGAAGGATACGCATTCACTATCGTGGCCAACAACGGAGAGGTTGTCGGAGTCTCTCAGACATACAAGTCCAGGGACGCGATGAACAACGGAATCGAATCCGTCAGGAAGAACGCAAATGTCGAGATCGAGGACCAGACCCTCGAGAACGTTGTCGAGAAGCCCTGTCCCAAATGGGAGATCTACTTCGACAAGGCCAGGGAGTACAGGTTCAGGCTCAAAGCATCCAACGGTGAGATCATCCTCGCAGCCTCTGAGGGATACACCACCAGGGCCAGCGCAAAGAACGGTATCGAGTCCATCCAGAACAACATCGATTCCGAGATAGTTGAAGAGGAGTGACCCTCCTACAAATCATTTACAGGGCCTCCGCCCTGTTTCACTTCTTCATCAGTTCAACAGTTCTGTCAGGACGTTCCCGATATCGCCGTCTATGCAGATGGATCTGTCCGATATCTCCTTGGGGCAATAGGCCTCGCCGTAATTCAGACAGGCGTATCTTGACTGAGGATGCTTCCACGTCCTGAACCAGAACGGATACTTCACTATCACGGGGGTGTTCGAACCGACACCCATCTCCAGGTACAGGACCTTCTGTCCCTCATGTCTGCGGAGATAATCCGAGTATCTTGCCGAGGCCGCTCTCCAACCGTCGTCCTCGACGAAGGTATCGTCGGATCTGAGGTTGAGTGTCATGGGCATACCGTCATCCGGGCAGATCGGGATGAGGTCGCTGTCTATCCTCATGGTCACACCGCTCTCGGGGATACCGTAGGTCCCGGAACCGTCCTTGACGAATCCCTGGGATTCCAGCATCCTGAGCACATACTCCTCGTTATCATAGGTCCTTCTGTTCTTGGGACCGGTGCTCTGGAACAATCCGTAATCTCCCTGGGTGTAGAACAGCCTCTTTTTGTCGAACCCTGCCCTCTGGAACTGATGGTCCACGTTGGTGGTGACCACGAAGTAGTCCTTTCCGTCCAATACGGACAGCAGATCGTTGTAGACGGGTCTCGGCGGGTCTATGTAACGGTTGAAGTAGATGTGTCTGCTCCACCAGGCCCACATGATATCGGGAGAAGGGAAAGGATAGAATCCTCCCGAATACATGTCCGTGATCCCGTATTCCCTGTAGAAATCCGAGAAAACGGACATGAACCTCTCTCCAGAATATGTCAATCCGGCTGAGGTGCTGAGTCCTGCTCCGGCACCGACCACGATGGCATCAGCTTCATCGATCGCCTCCCTTAGGGATTCCACCGAGCCGTTGCCCTTAGTGAGTTTCCTATCGAGGAATCCGATGCACCTGGTGCCTTCAGAAATGGTCTCCCTGTATCCGTCAGGGATGTCAGGATAGGATCTGTTCGTAGATCCGTTTATCTTTATCCAAGAAGACATTGAATATCACCTTCTCAATCGAATCATCGTTCTTCAGCC
>JAFUHJ010000187.1 GCA_017468935.1 Candidatus Methanomethylophilaceae archaeon | reverse complement strand
TATACTCCATCAGGACGTTCATATCCGTATTTGGATCCCGTTACTACTATCTTGGCACTTGGCAAGTCAAGAGGCACCTGTTTCTCTACCTTATTGTGCTCCTTTATCAGCTCCTCCAGCTTCACCATGTGTTTTGCACCATCCTCTATCTCTTTCGTTCCCGTTTTGAATTCCAGCAGGACATACCTGCCATCATCCAGGTGCAACACCCCATCAGCCTCCAATCCATACCCATCACGATAATGTGAAATGTCTCCACCCATTGCAGAGGAATACACCCTCAAGTCGCGCACACATAAACTTGTGATTTCAGTGACCCAGTCCGAAATCACAATATCAGGGATCACTGAATTCTCAAAGCCATAAAATAGACGTCGCGCTCGCTACCATTATCATGTCCTAGGCCTATCACCTAACATGATCGCCGACCCCGATGTCATCATGGCCACCCTTCCGGAATGGGAGCGGGACGGCGAGATCCGCTACTATCACAACACGTGGGGCCGCTGGCTGTCCGCCGGACAAGCATCGGAGTACAGAGACAGATACGGCGTCGATGTATGGGACAATAAGGCCGGGATCAAGATCTACTTCGATGTCTACGGCATCCTGCACATCGACCGCTGCAGGGATCCGGAACTGAAGATATTCCTTGAGAAGAGGATGACGAGATGGTACTGGTGAACATACAAACAATATATGTCCGGATTCACCACGAAGATGGATGTAGGCGGCCTCATCCGCCCATACACTACGACGATCAAACCCGGATTCTACCAGATCCGTTACAAAGGTCTTGCCGTCAATTTCGACGAGAGGCAGATGGATAGGATCGGGAAGAAGAGGATCGAGTACAACCGCAAGAGCAGGAGATACACGATCGACACCAAGTATCCGAGGTTGGATAGGATCCTGGAGGCCATCACCGACGACATGGGGAAGGAGTGATCCCCTTCATGCGCAGATCGACAATGATCCGCCTGTGAAGAACCTCGGAGGACGCCGAACAGTTCGTCTATGTCCGCATCGTCCAGCATCCTGGGCGTACGGTTGCCGGAATTCTTCAGCATCTTCTCGGTACGGGCCTCGACAGATGTCCGGATAAGCGAATCCACATCCATCCCCCTCAGCTCGAAGAACAACAGCGGATTCCTGTCGAAGACCACACCTATCCCGTAAAGGACCGCGGCCAAATGCTTGCACATGCAAGCGTAATCGGGGCATGTGCAACGGAACCTAATCTCCCTCGGGGACGGGAACAGTCCTCCTCTGGAGACGAACATGTCGGCGATATCCTCGGGGATGTCGCCGGATATTAAGGCATCGAGGTTCGATATGCGGTCGCCGCATCTGTCGACGACCTCCTTCTTCCTCGTCTCCGAGATGGGCATGATCTCCACCTTCACCTTATACGGCTTCGGCCTCGACCCTTGGACGGTGGCGGAGACCATCCCCTTCTCGATGTCGATCTCCCTCACCGCCCCGTTGCGAAGATAGCTCCTCCCCCTGGCGATACGGTTCTCGTAATCCGCATAACTCTCGAGGTTGGAGGCCCAGGACCTGCCCCACCAGCTGTCTGCCATCTTCCTGCTCTTCGGGATAATATCGATCTCCGTCACCATTCAATCACCCAACCTGAAAAGGTCCATGAGCTGTCCGTCGTCCATCTTGGAGATCCATGATTCGCCTTCGCCGATCACATCTTCCGCCAGCTTCTTCTTCGAATTGATCATGTCGTCTATCCTCTCTTCCAAGGTCCCCTCGCAGACGAACTTGTGCACAAGGACATCCTTGGTCTGCCCTATGCGGAACGCCCTGTCTGTGGCCTGATTCTCCACGGCTGGGTTCCACCACCTGTCGAAATGGATCACATGATTGGCCGAGGTCAGGTTCAGGCCGGTCCCGCCGGCCTTCAGGGATATGACCATGTACGGGATGTAATCGGTCTCGGAATTGAATCTCTCGACCGCATCGTTGCGGGCCTTCTTGGTCATGCTGCCGTGGAACACCAGCCCCTTCCTGCCGAACACATCGCTCAGGAAATCGGATAACGGTCCGGTCATCTCCTTGTATTGCGTGAACACCAGGACCTTCTCCCTCTTCTCGGCGATGGACTCGCATATCTCCCTTAGCATTCCGAACTTACCGCTGTCTGATTCGGCGAACTCCTTCTGGCCAAGGTATTGGCTCGGATGGTTACATACCTGTTTGAACTTCGTCATCACCGATAGGATGAGGCCCAGACGCGACGACGAGGGACTGTTCTCCAGATTCTCGGCGAAACCGTCCAGGACCTCCCTGTAAAGGGCCTTCTGCCTTTTGGAGAGTGTGATCATCTGTGTGGTCTCCAGTTTGTCCGGCAGATCGGAGATGATGCTCTTGTCTGTCTTCATCCTGCGAAGGATGAAGGGCGCTACCGCACCTCTCAGCCTGCCGTAGGAGTTGTTGGACTCCATCCTTGCGGCCAGTCTGTCGAACTCATCCTTGGTCCCCAGCAGACCGGGGTTGATGAAATCGAATATGGAC
>JAFUHJ010000186.1 GCA_017468935.1 Candidatus Methanomethylophilaceae archaeon | reverse complement strand
GTGTTCACCATCGACGGACACACCGTCAAACCGTTGTTCTTCCCCGGAGGGGACATCGGAAAGATCTCCGTATCCGGTACTGTCAACGATATATCGGTCATGGGTGCGACACCCATCGCCCTTGCCTGTTCCGTCATAATCGAGGAGGGACTCGACATCGATGTCGTGGACAGGGTCATGGCGAGCATGGGTCAGACCGCCGCGGACTGCGGCGTGCCTATCGTGACAGGCGATACCAAGGTGGTCGAGGCAGGTGCCGTGGACCAGATGGTCATGTCTACATCCGCGGTGGGAAAGAGATCGCCATATCTTGATTCCGATCTCGCCAAGGCCGCCGAATACAGGAAAGTCGAGAACAGATGGTGCACGGACTCCAGTGTGAGACCCGGGGACGCCATCATCGTTTCAGGTTATGTGGGGGACCACGGCGTCTCCCTGTTATCATTCCGTGAGGGATACGGATTCGACGCGGACCTCCAGAGCGATGTCGCACCGTTGAACAAGATGATAGCCGAAGGATTGAAGGTCGGCGGTATCGTAGCGATGAAGGACCCCACCAGGGGAGGATTGGCAAACACCCTCAACGAGTGGTGCTCCAAATCCCACATCGGCATGGAGATCAACTACGCCGATATCCCTCTGAGGGATGCGGTCGTGAACGGATGCGACCTTCTTGGAATAGATCCGCTCAGCATCGGTAATGAAGGAAAGGCCGTCATCGGAGTGGTCCCGGAGATGGCAGAAGAGGTCCTCAAAGCTCTCAGAAGGACACCTGAAGGAAAGGATGCTGCGATCATCGGTTACGCCAATGACGGGCCCGAAAGAGTTGTCCTTAAGACCGAAATCGGCGGAAAGAGGATACTCGAGGCTCCTGCTGGGGACCCGGTTCCAAGAATCTGCTGATCTCAGAGATCTTTGACCGCATCCTTCATGGATCTTGTGAACTCCCCGACATGTACCGGGGCATCCCTGCCGTACTTCTCGATGATCCTGACGATGGCAGAACCGACGATGACGCCATCCGTATGCACAGCCATCTTCTTGGCCTGATCCGGACCGGATATACCGAAACCGACTGCAACAGGTGTTCCTGAGTTCTCCCTGATTATCTTCGTGATGGAACCGATGTCAGTGGTTATCTCGGACCTTGTACCGGTGACTCCCAGCGAGGACACCAGATAGATGAATCCCTTTGCATGCTTTGCTATCATCGATATGCGGTCGGCCGATGTAGGTGCCACCATCGAGATCAGTGACAGACCTTCCTTCTCGCAATAGGGTGCGAAATCCTCGCGTTCCTCGTACGGGACGTCCGGCAGTATGAGCCCCTTTATCCCTACGTCCTTGCAACGTCCAACGAAACGTTCGGTACCGTATGAGAAGACCACGTTGGCATAGGTCATGAACACCATGGGGACCTTGATCTCGCCGCTCATCTCTTCCAACATGGAGAATATGGAATCTGTGGTCACCCCTCCTGACAAGGCACGGGTGTTGGCAGCCTGGATCACAGGGCCTTCCGCCGTGGGATCGGAGAACGGAATCCCCAGCTCTATCAGATCGGCTCCGTTGTCCTGAAGGGACCTTATGACGGATTTGGTAGTCTCGAGATCCGGATCCCCGCAGGTGACGAAGGCTACGAACGCCTTGCCCTTGGTGAATGCGTCAGATATCTCAGTCATGGATATCCTCTCCCCTGTACCTCGCTATGGCAGCGACATCCTTATCCCCGCGTCCCGAGACCGTAACAACTATGATTCTGTCCTTCGGCATCTTTGGAGCCACCTTCATCGCATAAGCGAGAGCATGCGACGATTCTATCGCAAGGATTATCCCTTCTGTCCTGGAAAGATATTCGAAGGCCTGTACGGCCTCCTCGTCCGTGATTGCGACATACTTCGCTCTACCGAGATCGTGCAACCATGCATGCTCGGGACCGATCCCGGGATAGTCCAGACCCGCAGATATCGAGTACACGGGAGCAATCTGACCGTACTCGTTCTGGCAGAAATACGACTTCATACCGTGGAATATGCCCGGCTTACCGGTGTTGATGGTCGCTGCCGTCTCGAAGGTATCGATCCCTCTTCCGGCCGCTTCGCATCCGACCAACTCGACGGACCCATCCTTGATGAAATCGTAGAACGTACCGATGGCGTTGCTGCCTCCGCCGACACAGGCGATCAGCATATCGGGCAGTCTGCCTTCCTTCTCCATGAGCTGCTCTCTGATCTCCTTTCCAATGACAGATTGGAAATCACGGACTATGGTCGGGAACGGATGAGGTCCCATGACGGAACCGAGACAATAGTGCGTATCTTCTATGCGGGAGGTCCATTCGCGCATACATTCCGACACCGCGTCCTTGAGTGTACCTGTACCTGTCTCCACTCCGCGCACCTCCGCTCCGAGGAGCCTCATGCGATATACGTTCAGGGCCTGTCTCTCCATATCCTCAACGCCCATGTACACAAGGCACTCCATGCCCAGAAGGGCCGCGGCGGTAGCTGTGGCAACACCGTGCTGTCCTGCTCCGGTCTCTGCTATCAGACGGGTCTTACCCATCTTCTTCGCCAACAGGGCCTGTCCGAGGACATTATTGATCTTATGGGCGCCTGTGTGGTTCAGGTCCTCCCTCTTGAGATAGATCTTCGCCCCACCGAGATCATTGGTCATCCTCTCGGCGAAGTACAGACGGCTGGGACGGCCGGCATACTCGTTCAGGAGTTCAGTCAGTTCTGCCTGGAATTCGGGATCCTCCTTGTACCTGTCGTAGGCCTCTTCAAGCTCTATGACTGCATTCATCAATGTCTCGGGGATATATTGCCCCCCGTGCGTCCCGAACCTTCCCTTCGGATTGGTCATCTCTATTCCTCCATTTTTTGATCCTATGCCCTAACGGCCGATACGAATCCGATCATCTTCTGTCTATCCTTGGACCCGTCGGATTCTATACCCGAACTCGTGTCCACCCCATATGGGCAGGCTGTACATATCGCCTCTCCGACGTTATCCGGGGTGAGACCGCCAGCGATAATAATACTGCGCCCGATACCATTCAGCAATGCAAGGTCGAACGTCTCGCCCGATCCCCTCCCGGGATCGATGAGCACCATATCGGCAGATGTCCTTCTGGCTGCAGACAGCTGTTCATCCGAGATGCCGAATGATTTTATCACAGGGACGCCCGACATTTCCTTGACGAAGCTTATGTAATCCTCATCCTCTGAACCGTGCAACTGCACGATATCGAATCCTGCATATCCTGCGATATCCGTAAGATCCTCTGGGTCATGGTCGACGAAAACGCCTACGGAACGAATGCCGTCGGATAATCCATCCACCATATCCTTTGCCAACTCCTTCGTTATGGACCTGCGGAAACCAGGGGATACTATCATACCTGCCATATCCGGTCCGGCCTCGTTAGCGTAACGAATATCGTCGATGCTGCGGAGTCCGCAGAGTTTCACGATTGTCATCATCCGCACCTCAGCGAACGGAGCTTCGCAGATTTGTCATCAGACCTCATGAGGGTCTCTCCGATCAATACAGCGTCCACCCCTTCATTCTCGAGCCTCCTTATGTCGTCCCTGTCTTTGATACCGCTCTCCGCAACGAACAGTATCTCTTTCGGGATCGATCTGCGGAGCTTCAGGCAATTGGTTGGATCGACGGTGAAATCACGTAGATTGCGGTTGTTGACACCGACGATACGCGCACCGCATCTGACAGCCGTTTCCGCTTCGGATTCGTCATGGATCTCCACCAATGCGGACAACCCGAGGTCGTCACATAGTCCCAAGAATCTTACGAGCTCATCCTCTGTGAGTATCGAGACGATAAGGAGCACAGCCGATGCACCTGCGGCCTTGGCCTCATATATCATGTACTCGTCCACGATGAAATCCTTGCGAAGCAACGGTACATCCACCTCTCTGTGGATAGCCTCCAGATACCTTATATCCCCCAGGAAGCGCGTGGGCTCCGTGAGGACCGAGATGCATTCTGCACCGGCCGAACCGTAATCGCGGGCTATCGCCAGAGGATCGAAATCCTCTGCTATCATCCCCTTGGAAGGGGATGCCCTTTTCACCTCGCATATGAAGGATATGCCTCCCGACCTCAGGGCCACCTCGAACGGGAACCTTCCATCGTTACCTAAGGCTACTGTCCTCGCCTTCATCTCCTCGAGCGACACGATTGCCTTGTTTTCCGCCACCCTCGTCCTTGCCGCCTCCGAGAGTTCGGTCAGGATGTCGCTCATCTGTTGCTTGCCACCTTGTAAGCATCGAACAACTTCATCGCCGAACCGTCATCGATAAGCTTTGCAGCGAGTTCCACTCCGTCGGCCAACGATGATGCCTTCCCCGCACAATAGAGGCCTGCTCCGGCATTCATGAGGACTATATCGCGCTTGGCTCCAGCCTTACCGCTGAGGACGTCCAATGTTATGTACGCGTTCTTCTGTGGAGTATCTCCTTCCACATCCTGCTTGAATGCCCTCTTCAGACCGAAGTCATCGGGTGAGATCTTGTACGTCGTGCACTTGTCTCCCGTGAACTCGCACACGGATGTCGTATGGGATATCGATATCTCATCCATCTTGTCGTCCCCATAGACCACCATCCCCTTCTTTACACCCAGTGTCGAAAGGACCTTAGCGAGAGGTTCCAGGAGTGTAGGCGAGTAGACTCCCATGATCTGATAGGTTGGGTGCACCGGATTGGTTAGAGGCCCCAGGATGTTGAACACGGTCTTTATACCGAGTTCCTTCCTGATCTCTCCCACATACTTCATCGAGGTGTGGTAATCCTGTGCGAACAGGAAACATATGCCGACCTCGTCCAAGAGGGAGTTCACTGTCTCTGGATTCTGATGGATGTTGATCCCTAATGCCTCGAGGACATCTGCGGCACCACTCTTGGATGATGCCGCACGGTTACCGTGCTTCGACACCTTCGCACCGGACGATGCGATGACCATGGATGCGGTTGTGGATATGTTGAAACTGTTTGAACCGTCGCCTCCGGTACCCACGATCTCAACGGTCTCGAATCTCTTCTCGATGGGTTTGGCGTGGTCCCTCATCGCAGCCGCGCTCCCCGCGATCTCCGCTATGGTCTCTGTTTTCGTGCTCTTGGTCGAGAGCGCTGCCAGATATGCGGCGTTCTGGACAGGGGATGTGACCCCGGACATTATCTCGTTCATTACCGCGTAAGCCTCATCGTAACTGAGGTCCTGCTTATCAACTATCTTCTTTATTGCATCAGATATCATCTCTGTCCCTCCTTCCTGGCGGACTTCAGTAAATTCTCCATCATCCTGGCACCGTCGGGCGTCATTATGGATTCCGGATGGAATTGGAGCCCGCGGACAGAACCGTCCTTGGACCTGACAGCCATGATCTCCCCGTCATCCGATGTCGCGGTGACGACGAGTGTCTCCGGAATCGTTTCCGGATCGGCCGCCAATGAATGGTAGCGGGCGACGGGTATCTCCGCAGGAAGACCTTCGAAGATCGTATCGTCCTGGTCAATGGATATGATGGACTGCTTCCCATGCATCATCCTCCTGGCGTAAGTGACCGTGGCACCGTATGCCTGGCATATGGCCTGGTGCCCCAGACATATCCCCAATATGGGGTACCTGCCCCCGAGCTTCCTGACGACGCTTACGCAGATCCCAGCATCCTCGGGACGTCCCGGTCCGGGTGAGATAACGATCAGCTCCGGCGCAAGATCATCGATCTCCTCCACGGAGAGCTCGTCATTCCTGACAACCCTGATATCGGGTTCAATGGAACCGATCAGCTGATACAGGTTGTAGCTGAAGCTGTCGTAGTTATCAATGAGGAGGATCATTGCGTTCCCTCCGCTCTCTTGAGGGCATCAATGACGGCCATAGCCTTGTTCAGACACTCCTGATACTCGTTCTCGGGGACCGAATCGGCCACTATCCCCGCACCGCTACGCACGAAGACCTTGCCGTTCTTCTTGTAGGCTATGCGAATGGCGATGGCGGTATCCAGGTTTCCGGAGAAATCGATATATCCGATCGCTCCCCCATAAATGCCGCGCTTATTGTCCTCCAGATCGTTTATGAGCTGACAGGCTCTGATCTTCGGGGCCCCGGAAAGCGTACCGGCAGGGAGGATGGAATCTATGGTATCGAGGGCATCGATTCCGTCCCTGATCTCCCCGCATACGGTGGAACCGATGTGCATGACATGCGAGAACCTCTGGATGCTGTGGTATTTCTCCAGGTGGACGCTTCCAAACTTTGATATCTTCCCGATATCATTCCTTCCCAAATCCACCAGCATATTGTGCTCCGCGAGTTCTTTCTCGTCGGAAAGCAGGTCCTTCTCGAGTTCCATATCCTCTTCAGGCGTCTTCCCCCTGTGGCGTGTTCCCGCCAGAGGGAATGTATGTACCATACCGCCCTCCAGTTTGACCAAAGTCTCAGGGGATGCTCCGGCGACCTCCATGTCCGTTCCGGAGAAGTAGAACATGTACGGGGACGGATTGGATCCCCTGAGTATGTTGTACACCGGCAAGAGACTTCCCTCGAAATCCGCCTCGAGGCGGTTCGAAAGCACTATCTGGAAGATATCCCCCTCGCGAATGTGGTCCTTGGCCCTTCCGACCATGGAGCAGAAACGTTCCTTGCCGAACATTGCCCTGATGTCGGAGGTGAGATGCCCTGTTATGTTCTGTTTGCGGGTACCTTTCAGGATGAGGTCCCTAAGAGCCTCCAGCTCAAGCACCGCCTTATTGTACGATGTCTCGTATTCCTTCAGACGGATGTTGGATATCAGAATGATGCTGTCCTCATAGTTGTCGAAGACGATCACCTTATCGAAGAGCATGAGGTCGACGTCCTGGAAATCCTCGGTATCCTCCGCATCGAGATCCAGTGTAGGCTCGGCATACTTAAGATAATCGTAAGAGAAATATCCTACAAGACCTCCTGTGAAGGTCGGGAATCCAGGTACCCTGTATCCCTTATGATCCTCCAGTACCTGACGGATATATTTGTTGGGTTCATCGGTATCGATCTTCAGATCCCCGACGACCATGTGTCCGTTCTTGCATGTGACGGATAGCTTGGGATCGTATCCCAGGAACGAGTAACGCCCCCATGAGCGGTCCTGCTCTGCGCTTTCCAGAAGGAAGCAGTGGTCGGACACGTTCATCAGGATCTCGACCACGACACTGGGCTCCAGCCCCCTTCTCTCCAATTTCAGGCAGAGAGGGCAGATGTCGTAAGACCCTAGTTGCGCTATTTTCTTGACCTCTTCCAGAGATGGTTCCATTTTTCACCCTTCTATGCACTTTTTCATACATTGATGTATATTAAATGCAAGCCTCTGATTCGATGAAGGTATAAAATAATTAAGTATTATTTTGTTATATATTGTATTTTTTAATACATTAATGAATAATTTATTTCACTTTGACTGAAGAAATTGTTCAATCTTTTAACTCTCTTTAGCGTTCAAATATACTATGATGTATATTTTAATTCATTATTGAACAATATAATTATATAATCATCTTTTTTGCCACAGATCATGGCAATACCGAAAGATGCAAGAATCAATCTGTCGCCAGAGGACATCCCCAAGAGATGGTACAATCTGGCGTCCGACCTACCCGACCTGAAACCCCCTCTAAACCCCGGTACTGGCGAAGTCGCCAAACCATCGGATTTCGAGCCGATCTTCTGTAAGGAGATCATCAAGCAGGAGGGCAGCACGGAACGCTACATAGACATCCCTGAGGAGGTCCGCGACAACCTGATCTACCTCAACAGACCTGCACCCCTCCAGAGGGCATACAGGCTCGAGAAGGCACTCAAAACACCCGCTAAGATCTACTTCAAGAGAGAGGACATGAGCCCCCTCGGAAGCCACAAGGGAAACACTGCGCTGGCACAGGCATACTACAACGCAGAGGCCGGTATCCACACCCTGACCACAGAGACTGGTGCAGGACAGTGGGGAACCGCTCTTGCCATGGTATCCAACCTCTACGACCTGGACACCACCGTCTTCATGGTCAAGGGAAGCTACATGGCGAAGCCCCTCAGGAAGACGATCATCAACACCTACGGTGCAAAAATCTACGCGTCTCCCAGCGAGTACACCGAATTCGGAAAGAAGGTCCTCAAGGAGCACCCGGAGACATCCGGATCGTTGGGAATAGCGATCTCCGAGGCATGTGAACTCGCAGCGAAGGATCCGGGAACGAACTACTCCCTCGGAAGCGTGCTGAACCACGTAATGCTGCATCAGACCGTCATCGGACAGGAGACCATGCAACAGATGGAGATCGGGGAGATCACTCCCGACTACGTCGTAGCGTGTACCGGCGGAGGATCCAACTTCGGAGGTATGGTGTTCCCGATGCTCGGAAAGAAGATCAGAGGAGAGGGATTCAAAGACACCCAGTTCGTCGCTGTTGAGCCCAAAGCGGCCCCCAGTCTCACGAAGGGAGAATTCAAGTACGACTTCGGAGACACCGGAGGATTCACCCCCTTGCTGATGATGTACACACTCGGTAGCGAATTCATTCCTAATGCGATCCATGCAGGAGGACTCAGGTACCACGGAATGTCCCCCTTGGTATCCGCAGCATACGACTCCGGAATGATCTCGGCCAGGTCATACGACCAGACCGCGACCTTCGAGGCAGGACTGCTGTTCGCGAGGACCGAAGGTATCATCCCCGCACCGGAATCCTGTCACGCACTGAAGGGAGCCATCGATCTGGCACTTGATGCGAAGGCCAAGCACGAGGAGAAGACCATCGTGTTCTGTCTCTCCGGACACGGTCTGCTGGACCTGTACGGATACGAGCAGTACATGGACGGAACCCTTCCGTCCTCGGATATCGAGAACTGAAACCAATTCTCTTCCTCCCCTCCGGGGGAGGATTCTATCGCTCTTTTGATCTTTATCTTCGCCTTCTAAGGATCAATATCCTCTCATTAATTGAATACAATAATCATACTCAAGGAGATGAGGAATGGATAATAAACCTAAACTTCACCTCCAATATTACTGATAATTCACATATTTCACCAGATAGTATCGTGATATGATACTTGTTGGAGAAATCATCTGTCTGATGTCCAGATACAAAGAATACTAAAAGGGGTTGGAAGCCCAACCCCTATGTTTCCACCGGATCAGGCCTCTATGAGCCTTCCGCCCTGTATGGTCGACTCGGTTATCGTTCCGATCTCCGTGATGTAATCGATCACAGAGTAATTGATCTCGACGAATTCCTGACCTTTGTATTTGGTGAGATATTCGTGACCGTCCCCACCGCCGGCGAGATAATCCGTCGCTGCCAGCTTGTAGGTCGCATCCTTGTCGATGTCCTTTCCGTCCTTGGTTATCGAAACGATCTCGTAACCTCCGTCGACGGCTTTGTACGTCACAGTCATACCAGAGAACTGAAGGAATCCTCCGTCATCCTTCTGAGCAAATGATTGCTTCATCGCATCCCAGAGGACAGACCCCGGGACTTCGAAAAGGACCAAGGTGTTCAGATAGGGCATCATGGCATACACGGAACCGTTCGTGACATCCCCTACAGGGATCGAAGCACGCAGCGCACCTGAATTGATTATTGCGATATCTGCACCGCTCTTGATGCGCATGACATCGGTGACGAAATCACCGAGGTTGGTCTCGTTGTTCCTGATGATCTTCTTGGTCCCCTCGAGTTCGACCTCGGTCTCGCCGATCTTCTTCTTGAGGATCTCTTCCTGTTCGGCCTCGACCTTTGCGATCGTCTTGGTAACGGCCTCGTTCTCCAATGCCGGACCTCTATACAACTTGGCACTGATGGTCTTGTTTGTGACCTTGATGACCCCGACATTCTTCAGGAATTGTCCGGTCGAAGCGATCACCGTATCGCTGGGAAGGAGCTCGATAGATCCGTCACAGACCTTTCCGTCCTCCATCTCCGTGTGGCTGTGGCCGTCGATGAATATGTCGATACCTTTCACCTTGTTGCAGATCAGATCGGATGTCTTGAATCCCTCATCGACGACTCCGATGTGACCGACACATACGATGTAGTCGACCTTCTCGCTCTTCAGCTGGGCGACCATGCGCTCCGCGGCCTCGATGGGATCGGTGATGCGGACATCCTCGATACCTTCCTGTTTGACGGACTCCACGGTCTCTTCCGTGAGAAGACCGAAGAATCCTACCTTGACATTGCCTTTCTTCAGGATCTTGTACGGTTCGAAGACGCTCTTCCCGGTATCCTTGTACACCATGTTGGCGCAGATTATGGGATAGGCCGTCTCCTTCGACACTTCCAGATATGAGGCCAATCCGTAATCGAACTCATGGTTCCCGGGTATCCCCAGATCATACTGGACCGCATCCATCACTTCGATGGATGCCGCGCCTTTCGTCAACGGACCCATCGGCGAACCTTGGATGTAGTCCCCTGCATCGATTGTGAAGACTATGCTGTCCTTGGAATACTGTTCCTTCAGAGCTGCCACGGTCGCAAAACCGCAGTTGTCCCCCGAATAATGGCAGTGTGAATCGTTCGTGTGGATGATGACGAACGATTTGTCCGCATCAGAATCATTATACATGACCATGGCTGCGGCCAATGCGGCTATCACAGCGATAACAGCGACCGCCAGAATGATCATTTTGTTGTCTTTCATGAGGGTTGGAACGACTTTTTCGTAGTTAAGACGAACGTTCGCCGATGGCACAAACGTCTGGCTAGATTGATTAAAGATCTGCGATAGACGATGTTATCAACTTCATCGATATGAGCGAATACAACTCAATAAGGATCTGGTGCTCCGAGATGTTCAAACAAATTGCGGAAAAGCTATCATCTGATGACTGAAGAAGGAACATGCTCGTAATCAGCTGGATCGGCCTACATCTTTCCGACCATTCATCTTGACTCGGACAGTTGACTTTGCCTCTTTAGCCACTTTTTGATGGATCAGCCGGATCTGCCCTCAAAATATGCTCATCAAATCTAACTACCCGGAATGACTGTATGGCGGTCGTTTCCAGCATTTCCGAAGAATTCGAAAAAATGAGGTCATTGGACAGTGCCAATTTGTCAGGTGTTCATCCTCGCCCGAAATGTAAAAAGGATCCCGATCACACTTGACATTTTATGAAGGATGTCCATTTTCGGTGGTTTTCAGCGTGAATCGCACGAATGATCGTCCTCCATCCTTCCGAATCCGTCACAGCTGTCCATCGAAGCAGATTCCCGAAAACCGTCCTTTCAGAGTTGCAGCGATCGATTCCCTATCCTCCCGGGGTTCATGCATTCTCCGAACCGAACTACGGTGGACTCTTAGTCCAGGCTAAAACCAACGGTGCGGGAATACCATTATATTATGGTGAGAAGACTCATCCGACGATGTGCTATAAAGTCGTGAAGATGAGGATCGAGCCCAATTCATCTCAGAGGAGGATCATAGACCATACCATCGATTACAACAGGTACATCTTCAATTTCCTCATCACGGCTAACAAGCTGTTCTTCAAGAAGCACAACAGGTTGCTATCCGAGTTCGAGATGAACAATCTATGCACGATATTGAGAAGGAGATGGTCCTGTTTTCGCGTCATGTACAGCATGACGCATAACGATGTATCGAGGAGGGTTCACCAGGCATGCAGGAAATGCATGGACAACGCCGTTAGCAAAAAGAGGAGAGCAGTTGCCAAAGGAACGATGGCCGAAAGCGACCCCATTCCCATGACATGGCCGAGGTACAGGAACCATAACAGATACGATTCGTATGTTCATCTCAGCAACTGGGACTTCGGTATCGTTGAATCTACGAATGAGAACGGGAAGAAAACGAGGAGATTGAAACTAGGGAAGGTCAAGGACACCATAAGATGCTACAATCAGGGCACACCGATACCGGGAATCCCGAAGACCTGCATCATAACCAGGAAGGACATGGGGACGCACACCGAGTACTATGCATGCATCTCCTATGAGACCGCGGAGTCCGAGCAGAGACATCCGGAGAACCCCAAAGCCGTTGGCATCGACCTTGGGATAAGGCACATCGCAGCGACATCGGAAGGAAAGCTGTACGACCATCAGAACGACATGAGAGAAGATCTCAGGAAACTGAAGAAACTCAGCAACAAATTGTCCAAGGACAGCCACGATAGCAGAAAAAGAAGGAAATCATTGAGCAGGCTGAAGCATCACTACAAGAGGATGGTGAACAAGAGAAAGGAGAACATCGAACATATTTCGAAAGAGATAGTGAACGATCACGACATCGTCGTGATGGAAAGACTGAAAGT
Organism: Candidatus Methanomethylophilaceae archaeon; assembly: GCA_017468935.1. GTDB lineage: Archaea > Thermoplasmatota > Thermoplasmata > Methanomassiliicoccales > Methanomethylophilaceae > Methanoprimaticola. Next base: position 5,563 of record JAFUHJ010000186.1, on the reverse strand, counting down.
GAAGAAGCTGTGGGAAAAGTCCTTGGGAAGGAGCATGACCCGCGGCTTCGTCAACAGTTCCCTGGGAATGCTGAGAAGAAGGATCTCCGACAAGGCAGAATGCGCCGGCGTGAAGGTCATCGAGGTCGACCCCAGGGGAACATCGCAGACATGCTCCCAATGCGGGGAGCATGTGGGGAAGACATTGAACATACGCATCCATAGATGTCCCGTCTGCGGCTACACCGCGGACAGGGATGTCAACGCGGCGATCAACATCCTCCTCAAGGGGTTGACTGGCAACCCCGTTCCCGCAAGGGACGAATCGCCTGCCGCATGAGCGGACAGGCACGTACCTGGGCGGTCTATTCTGTCATCCAGACGGAATCGAACTGTCCAAGTCAAGTTCATACAGATACATTATTATAGTGTACAGTGTTAGCACGTAGCACGGTTGCAATCATTTGATAAGATGGTCCGCCATACCGAAAAGTGATCAGATGGAACTAGACGCCTTGAGAGACGAGATCCGCAAGAGGGATGAGGAGATCATCAGGCTTATCTCCGAACGCACCAGATTGGCCGAACAGGTCGGTGAATACAAGAGGGAGCATGATCTTCCCGTGAGGAACGCGGCTGTCGAGAAGAAGGTAATATCCAGATATGTGGACATCGGTGCATCTGCAGGCCTCAGCGAAGAGGTCATGACCTCCGTATCCAAGGCCTTGATCAAGGAGGCTGTCGATGTCGAATCTGCCCTTCCCATCCCAACCGAACCCAAGAATGTGGCGATCATCGGAGGTGCCGGGAAGATGGGCGCATGGACCGCCAATTTCCTAAAGAAGGACGGGCATGACGTCATAATCATAGACCCTGCATCGGACAACGGTCTCACAATAGAGGACTGCAAAGGATGCGACATCGTCATCGTATCGGTACCGATCCATCTTGCCGAAGGCATACTGGCCGAACTCGACGGAATATGCGACAGGGACTGCCTCATATTCGACCTCACATCCCTCAAGACCCCCATCGTCGAAAGGCTGAAAGAAATGTCAAAGACCCGCAAGGTCTGCTCCGTACACCCAATGTTCGGTCCATCCGCCACATCCATGTACGGAAGGAATCTGATCGTATGCGACTGCGGGAATGGAGATGCCGTGGAAGAGGTTAAAGGACTCTTCGACGACAGGGGAGGTAACATCAGGGTCATGGACATAACGGAGCACGACGGGTACATGTCTTACGTGCTGGGACTCACCCATGCCGTCAACATCGCGCTCTTCACCGTGCTGCAGAGGAGCGGTTACAGTTTCGAGGACCTCTTAACGGTGTCATCCACCACATTCAACAAAGGTCTCGACACGAACAGGTCGGTGGCATCTGAGGATCCCATGCTGTACTACGAGATACAGCACATGAACGCTCACAGGGACGAGATGTGGTCTCTTTTCAAAGATACTGTGGAAGAACTGAGAAAAGACTCTCTCGACGACAATCCAGAAGGATTCGTCGCTACGATGAACGCAGGGCGTGAATATTTCGAGAGTAGATGACGCAGTTTTTAATATCTACGCATATACAAAGTGATGAGGCATCGAGAGATGTATGGAAAGAGCATTCGTATGGAAAGGATAACGGACAGGAAGACCGGTAACGCGGTCATCGTGCCCATGGATCATGGAATATCGGTTGGACCTGTGAACGGACTCATAGATATGAGAAGAACCGTCGATGACGTGTCCAACGGAGGAGCGACAGCTGTGCTGATGCACAAGGGATTGATCAGATACTCCTACCGTCAGTCGGGAAGGGATGTTGGTCTCATCATGCACCTGTCCGCATCTACGGATCTCGGCCCGAACAGGAACACCAAGGTCCAGATCACCTCCATCGAGGAGGCGATCAAATACGGTGCTGACGCCGTTTCCATACACATCAACTTCGGTTCCGAGGAGGAGCCCCTGATGCTAGAGCAGGCCGGAAAGATCTCGGAGCAGTGCCAGGAGTGGGGAATGCCTCTCATTATCATGGCATACGCGCGCGGTCCCGAGATAAGGAACTCCTACGACCCGGAGGCAATCGCACACTGCGCCAGGGCATCCGCGGAGATCGGCGCGGACATAGTCAAATGCAATTACACCGGGGACATAGACACCTTCAGGAACGTCTGTAGAGGTGCGCTTGCCCCCGTGGTCATAGCCGGAGGACCCAAGATGGAATCCGATATGGATATCCTCAACATGGTCCACGACTCGATAGAGGCCGGAGGGCACGGAGTGTCCATCGGCAGGAACGTCTTCCAGAACAAGAACGTCATGGGTATCACCAAAGCGATCTCCAGCATAGTTCTGGACGGCTTCTCGGTCGAGGAAGCGGCGAAATTCCTTTGAGTGATAATGATGAAGAAGCTTATCGTAAGGGCGGACAGATCCGACGATCCCTCCGTGAGGAAGGATTACGTCACGAACGGATTGGAATCCGGGATGACAACGTTCATCCTCAGGAAAGGGGACGAGGAACTCGGACAGCTTGGGAAGATCGAGGCGATATACTCGCAGGACGGGAAGATCCTCGACGATTCCTATGCTATGATCGATATCGACACCCCAGGTGCCCAGGAGATCGCCATGTCCCTAGCTGGGAAGAAGAAGGCGGTAATGGTGAAGACCTCTGACTGGACAATCATCCCCCTGGAAAACATGATCGCCAGGTTCGGAGGGACTGGTACGGAGGTGTACACGGTCACATCCAACCCGGATGACACCAAGCTGTTCCTCACCACCATGGAGAAGGGGGTAGACGGTATCGTCATAGACGTCGCGAATCCTCTGGATGTCAGGAAGTTCGGGGAGAAACTGTCCCAGACCGGTAAGGAAAGCCTCACAGAGGTCACCGTGACATCCGTCAAGGCCGTGGAGATGGGCGACAGGGTCTGCATAGACACCTGCAGCATGATGGTCCCCGGAGAGGGGATGCTGATCGGTTCGTACTCCAACTGCCTGTTCCTGATCCAATCCGAGAGCGAGGAGAACGGATACGTCGCCAGCAGACCTTTCAGGGTCAACGCGGGTGCCGTCCACTCGTACATGGAGGTCCCCGGAGGAGGGACCAGATACCTCTCCGAGATAAGCGCCGGAGACCCTGTCCTGCTATGCGACAGGGAAGGGAACACAAGGATTGCGTCCGTCGGGAGATGCAAGATAGAGAAGAGGCCCCTGCTGATGGTGGCCGCCACCGACGGCAAGAGGGAGTACACCGTGATGCTCCAGAACGCGGAGACCATCAAGATGGTCGGCCCGGAAGGTGCGAAATCCGTCACCAAGGTGGTCAAGGGGGACAAGCTCCTCGCCAAACTGGACACCGGCGGAAGGCACTTCGGAATGGCGATCGAAGAGACCATCTCGGAGAAGTGAATGAGGATCTGCACCACGTACGGCTCCGCCATGCCCCTGAGGAAGGGAGCGGAGATGCACGAGATACGCCTTGACGTGTTCGATTCCATCCCTGACGCAGATGACAGGAGTCTTCTGATAACACTCTGCGGAAAGGACATCGGCCAGGTGCCCGAAGGCTTCGGAGGGCTGGTCGATGTTGGTGACAGGGACATCAGCACCCAATTCAGGAAGATAAGGTCGATACACGACTTCGACAGTACACCGTCCGCAGATAAGATCGTGGCGATACTGTCCGAAGGGGACCAGGAGATCTCCAAGGGAGCGTTCAAGGCATCTTCCTTCACCGATCTGGATTCCATTTTGGAAGCATCCAAAAGGATAGGCAGGAAGCATGTCCTCATCGGCATGGGTCAGATCGGAGAGGTGACCCGCATAAGGTCCACCCTGTTGGGCAACGAGTTCACGTTCGGATTCGACGGGGTGTCCACTGCGCCGGGTCAGCTCAGCGCCGACAGGATGGAGCAGTTGGGAGACGACTGTACCTTGATAGGTATAACCGGACATCCCCTATCGCATTCCAGGTCGCCTGCTATGCAGGATGCGGCCATGAGGGCCGCCGGGATCAACGGGAAGTATCTGATATTCGACTCTCCTGACCTCGACCATATGGAAGATGTCGTCAGAGGATACGATATCAGAGGGATGAACGTCACCATCCCGTACAAACAATCGATAATGGAGCATCTCGACAGCGTATCGAAGGCGTCCTCCAGTATCGGTGCCGTCAACACCGTGATCAACGATGACGGCAAACTGATAGGGGACAACACGGACATCATCGGCATAGAGTACGCCCTCCTTGATGTCCCCCTGAGGGACAGGAAGGCGCTCATCATGGGTTCGGGAGGCGCGGCGAGAGCTGCCGCATATGCCCTGGACTCGCTCGGTTGTCACGTTTCCATATCAGGAAGGAACAAGGCAACGGTCGGGGAGATCTCCAAGGAATTCGGTGCGGAGATACACTCTGGCACTGTGGAAGGATTCGACCTTATAGTCAACTGTACGCCGATAGGATTGGTCGATGGGGAATACCCTGCGGACATGACCGGACTAAAGAAGAATCAGACGGTCTTCGACATGGTGTACGGAAAGGACACTCCGCTCACATCCATGGCCTCATCCAGGGGATGCAGGATCGTGGACGGGAAGGAGATGCTCGTGGGGCAGGGAGCTGCCTCGTTCAGGATGTGGTTCGGAAAGGAACCCGACTGCGATATCATGAGAGGTGCTTTGGAATGACAGGACACGGAACATCATACGGTGCGATCTCGGTGATGAACGCGATTCCATGCGGGATCGGTTCCACGATAGGGATACGCCTCAGGACTGAGGCTGAATTCAAACCTTCTGATACCTTTGCCATATTCCTTATCGACAGACCCGGTATGGATGACGCCCTAGTGAGGACATGCGTCTCCAGGACATTCGAGGCGATCGGACAGGAACCGTTCGATTACGAGCTCACCGTCAGATCCGACATCCCTCCTTCTATGGGACTGAAGAGTTCGAGTTCCGTCTGCAACGCCGTGATATCGTCGGTATTGGACCATTTCGACATACAGTGGGATCCTCTTGACGTGATCAGGCTCGGAGTGGAATGTGCCAAGGAATGCGGGGTGACCATCACCGGTGCATTCGACGATGCCTGCGGATGCCACCTCGGAGGGCTCGTCGTCACGGATAATTCGAAGAATAGTCTCCTCCTCAGGAAGGATATCCCGAGGTACGATGTGGTCATCTGCGTACCGGACAGGAACATCCCCAAAAACAAGGTCCCTGTGGAGAAGTACAGGGAGCTCCGGAACGAATACGAATCAATGGTCATGGACATCAGAGAGGATTACCTCAAGGTCCTGAACAGGAACGGAAGCTTGGTCGGGGACATCGTCGGCACTGGCGACATGGCATCCCAGGCCATGTCCCTCGGCGCACTTGCAGCAGGCGTCACGGGAACCGGTCCTGCAGTCGCTGTCGTCTGCAAGGAGAACGACGGGCGCCGCATAGCCGATCAGCTGGATGGTAAAACTATAGTCACGTCAACGAGATCGGACATCACATTCAACGGCGGAAGGGTATCCGGAAGCGTCAGGGTGCCTCCTTCCAAGAGCTACACCCACAGGGCGATC
>JAFUHJ010000185.1 GCA_017468935.1 Candidatus Methanomethylophilaceae archaeon | reverse complement strand
GGATGGAGATACGTGTAACGTTGGAAGTTATATTCCGCATGCACAGTCCAGGATCAGACTGGACATGTTCTCATCGGAGAATGAGATGTGTGTATACTGCGCATGTGGACGTATCGTCGCCTTGGACAAATCCGAGATGCAGCTCAAGATCTCTCTAGGAAAGAACCTCGAATGCATGTCCTGCCGGAATAAGCGGATAGCAAATGAGATCGACTATTTGAACAACCTTTACGATGGGCTCATCAACGAGGAATCGTATTAACTCTAAGAACCTTAGATAGTAATACTAATTTTATTTTCGTGTTACTGTTAATAAAACCTCTGTACACACGTATATAATGCCTCGGGATAGGTTATTAAAAACGATGGATTAATCATCCAACCATTGTCCTCTCATCACTCGGAAGAGACCTTCTTCTTCGCAGTGGCCTTAACGGTGCGAGCAGCCTTCTTCTTGGCCGGACAGTCGGGGTTGATGCACTCCTCCAATGATCCTACCTTGATCATAGGTGCTTTACAGATCGCACATGACTTCCCTGCAGGAGCTATGGTCCCTCTGGGCCTCAAGGGATATGTCTGCGTACAAGCGGGCCATGCGGAGCATCCCGCAAACCTCTTGCCTGCCTTGGAGAACATTATCCTGATGTGACCGTTGTTACACGTAGGACAGAGTCCGAGGTCGTTCATGGCGATGTTGCTCGTACACTTGGGATCGATGCACTGCACCGACGGAGGGTTGCCTCTCCTGATGATCCTGAGCTGCGGGAGACCGCACACGGGACATGTCGTGTCCACGGTCTGTATGAGAGCGCCTCTGGGAAGCGGGTATGCACGCTTGCAGTCCGGATATCCGTCGCATCCGATGAAGTTACCGTTCTTGGATCTCTTGACGGACATGTTGTTACCGCAGGTGGGGCAGATACCTATGTGCTGCTGCGAATGCAGGGCATCCTTTATCTCCTTACCGATATCCGCGGATTCGTCGGATATCTTGACAGCCACGTCGTGGAGCATCTCCTGCGACTCCGTTACGACGGAATCTAGGGTCCTCTTACCCTCTGAAATGGATAGCATGTCGGATTCGAGCTTGGCGGTCATATCCGGTTCTGTGATGCCTCCTCCGTGCTTCTCCAGCGACTTCGTGAGCGCGATACCGCTCGGAGTGGGGATCATGTAGTTGCCTTGCACATAGTTCCTGGAGAACAGCTTCCCGATGATGTCGTGCCTTGTACTCTTGGTACCGAGCTGCAGCCTGTCCATCTCCTGGATGAGTGAACCCTGGTTGTACCTGTACGGGGGCTTGGTCTCGGATTCGACGATTGCCATCGACCTTATGTCGACCACATCCCCTTCTTTCATGGCGGGGAGCTTACTCTCGCTAGCCGGGAGGTACTTCTTGTAGTACTTCTTCCAACCGGCCTCCTTGAGAACGTATCCTGTGGATTCGAAGTTCTCGCCCTCCACCTCTATCACGCATTTGGTGACCTCCGCCTTGGCGTTCGGAGCTACCGTTGCGAGGAACCTCCTCACGATGAGCTCGTAGAGCTTCCACTTGTCGCCCTTCATCTTGTCCGATGTCGCTCCCGCTGTTGGGTAGATAGGCGGATGGTCCGTGGTGGTCCTCTTTCCCTTCGAGGGATAGATCCTCTCCTGTGCGAGGATCTCGGCCGCCTCGGCCTTGAAATCCGAATCCTTGAGCTTGTCCAGTACCGACCTCAGATTGAGACTCTTGGGATACTCGGTGTTCTCAGTACGGGGGTACGAGATGTATCCTCCAGTGTAGAGGTCCTCCGCGAGCTTCATGGCCGTCGTGGGAGGGATACCGATCTTGTTGGCCTCCACCTGCATCATAGTGGTGTCGAAAGGTGCGGGCCTGTACTCCTCCTTCGTCTCGGACTGATATTTGGCGACGGTACCGGTCTTGCTGCCGTTGACCTTCGCCAGGACAGCTTCAGCCTCCTCCTTCTTCCAGAAGGGGTTCTTCTCGTGGTCCCCTTTGAATGCCAGCATGCCGAACTTGCCCACAAGGTTCCAATAGGGAACGGGGACGAAGTTCTCGATCTCCTCGTGCCTGTCGACGAGGAGCTTGAGGGTAGGGCTCTGGACCCTTCCTACGGACATGAAGTTGTTACCGACCTGTCCGGACGAGAGGGAGATCAACCTTGTGAGGACGGCTCCCCACGAGAGGTCCACGATCTGCCTTGCCTCTGCGGCATCGGCGAGCTTCTCGTCAGGATCGGTGAGGTTCGCGAATGCCGTCTCCACCTCTCCTTTCGTCAGGGCGCTGAACTTGGCCCTCCTGACCTTTGTCATGTCGGCATCGATGGCCTTGACGGTCTCCATACCGATGAGCTCTCCTTCCCTGTCGTAGTCGGTAGCGATGATGATCTCGTCCGCATTGGAAGCGAGATCCTTTATGGTGCTGAGGATCGACTTGACACGTACCGTCTTCACCTGGGGTGCGAACACAAGGTCCGGAGGGTTGATGGCGCTCCAGTCGTTGTATTCCTTTGGATAATCCAATTCTATGATGTGACCCCTGAGACTGACGACGTCGTAGTCGTCGCCTCCGGCGGTGAACGATATCACCGTGGCCCCGCTTGTGCTCTTCGATGTGGATTTACCGTCGGAGAGTATGGTTGAGATCCTTCTTGCGGCGTTTGCCTTCTCGGTGATGATAAGTTTCCTCATAGCCTATTGAGAACTGTCCAGATGGTATTTATTTAGTTGGGTTAAGGCTTCGGATTCGCGACTATTCGCGTTTTATTTTAATTATAAATAATAAAGGCCCGCCCCGAGGGACGGACCGGTTTCATCAAGGTGTCTGCTGTCTGCCCTTGTATCTTGCTAGGAACACAACGAGAGCGATGAGCAGGACGATCACTACCACTACTAGAACGATGGTCATCGTGGAATCAGAACCCGACGAACGCTCGTGCGAGGACGTGATGCAGTAGAGCTTTCCGTCGTTCTTTGCGAACACGACCTCACCGTTGGGTCCGATCTTGACCGAGTTCGTGTTGTCCGCGACAGCCGTTCCGACCTTCAGATCGAATGTGCGAATCTCCTTGGTCTTGACGTTGTACTCAAAGCATATCAGCCCATCGACAGGAGTCAGAGGATTGGGTACCCCTGCAGGGGAGACGTATCCCCTTACATATCCGTCGTCACCGGCTGCGACCGCGATGTTGCTGTAGGTCTTTCCGAGACGGGAATCCTTGTCGGTACTGGCGATGACGGATCCGGTCTTCATGTCGAAGACCTCGAACCTCAGTCCGGTCTGGGCGTATCCGAGACCGTCAACGACCACGAGGCAAGAACCGTATGTCATTGAACCCGTTGGACAGGTACTTCGCCGTATCGGCCTTGAACTTGCCGTCGGACCCGACGTCAACGGTATACATCACCTTGTAATCTGGCCCCTCATGCACAGGCCCGTACATGTTATCCCAATGGGTGGTCACTATCACCTTGTCGTTGAAACACTGTATGAATCCGCTGTTCCAGAAGGTGCTCTTGATGTCTGTCATCTCGATGCTGTCTACCTGCTTTCCCGTGGACTTGTCCACACAGTAGAGGATACGGAGGGCCGTATCGGACTCTCCGATTCCGGGATAGAAGATGTACTTGTCGTTGAATGCCAACGAGACTGTAAGTGTGAAGCCGTCAATGTAGAATATGAAGGGTTCCGACCACTTGATGGACTGGACGTTATCCGGTTTGGATTTGTCCTCGTCGGTGGCTGAGAAACAGTTGCATGTCTTGTCACCCTTCACGACATACCAATATCCGTTCTCGTAGTATCCCTGATCTGATGTTATACCGAGCGAGTATTCCTGGTTGAGTTCAAGATCGTATACGTTTCCAGAAGCGGGGTCGAGGATATGTCCTCCTCCGACCGCAAGGTAGTCATTGCCGGATGAGACCCCGGTCGGGACCTTCTTGACCTCTTTTCCGGTCTTGATCTCCTTCTTGATCAGATCCCCGTTCTTGTCCGACATGAAGACGTATTCTCCGACTATGGCGTAACCGCGGACGCCGTCCGTCGTCCAGATTGTCGATTTGGTGTTCTCATTGACTCCGTCGGAGTCCGAAAGGACCTCCATAAGCTCCCCGCTGAAATAATAGTCATCCGACTTGGCATCGGAATCGAAGGCCGTGGGTGCCACCACGATAACGAACGATGCCAACAGCAGAAGGCATACGGAAAGGACCGCACTTGCCTTGAATGCTTCAGTAGAATTCATTGGACTATACATCCAACTACGTATATTAACCGATATCGACGGTGTTGAGATAAGGGGTGCCGGATGGCACCCTGTAGAATGATCAGTGCCTGTGACCGACGTGGTGGAGGTTTCCGGATGAGGGTGCGACCATTGTGAGCCTTCCCCTGAGGACTCCCTTAAGGCTCGTGACCTCGGACGCGAAATCCTTGAGGTTCTTGAGCTTCTCCTCGCAGATGAGGATCTCCATGCACTTCTCGTCATCGAGGTGTATGTGGACAGACGTCTTGACGAGATTGTGGTGGTGATGCTGCAGGTCCGTGAGCCTGTCACCTACGGCAGAGGTAGTGTGATCGTAGACTATCACGATGGTACCAACCATCCATTCGTCATCGTTCTTCCATTCGTTCTCCGCGAGCGAGTCGCGGACGAGATCACGCAGGGCCTCGGATCTGCTGCTGTATCCTTTCTTGGCGATGTCCTCGTCAAATGCTTCCAAAAGGTTCGGTTCGAGGGATACCCCTATACGTGTTACGCCTGTCATGCATACGAAAAGCATATTCTAGGTTAAATAAGTGTTACTGTGAATACCTCAATACACTATTCTCAGCCATTTCCTTCCAGGATCACATCACGAACGGGAGGATAAGGTTGAATACTGAACCCAGCACAATCGCTACGAGGATAGCGGAAACGAATATGATCGCGGTATCCCTGACCCCCATCTCCTTTTGTAGAGCCACTATGGTGGAAAGGCAGGGCACATATATCGCCATGACAAGACCGAATACCACATACTGGGCAGGGGTCATGAACTGCGACATGTCCGTGATGCCCTGGGACGCGGCAAGGACGACCAGCATACCGTAGGACATCTCTTTACGCACAATACCGACTATGAATGCGATTATCGTTATCGCCGGGAGGCCCAGCAATCCGGAGGTCAGCCACGACATGGGATCTACCAACAAGTCAAGGAATCCGTAATGGATGAGGAGCTGGACCACGATGCTGCCCACGATTAGGAGCGGGACCGCCAGTTTGAAGAAGTCGCTGGTCCTCATCCAGGTCTTCTTCAGAGTGCCTTTCAGACTGGGCATCTGCAGCGCAGGTAGCTCCATCGCCAGATTGGACGGCTCGAACCTGAGCCTTCTGTTGAGGACGCATCCGATGGTGAATCCGAGGATGACCAGGATCGCAAGTATGGCAAGGGCCCATCCGGCTCCTGCGAAGTTCCCGGTGACGCCGGCGATCGTCGCCAGCTGTGCGGAGCACGGGACGGCCATACATATTATCGTGCACAGGATCAGTCTCTCCCTGTGGGAACGCACGGACCTTGTAGCCAATACCGCGGGCACGTTGCATCCGAGACCGACCATCATGGGGATGAACGCGTTACCGTGGAGTCCGATCCTGTGGAGGGTAGTATCAAGCAACACCACGGCCCTAGGCAGATATCCCGAATCCTCCAGTATCCCCAATACGATGTAGAAGACCATGATGTACGGTATTACCAGGCCGAGGATGGCACTGATGCTGGAGTCGATACCTGTGAAGATGGCCTCTCCGAGACCGCCTCCGATACTCTTTCCGAAATCGATGATAGCGGTCCCGACGATTTCCGCATAGGCGTGTTCTATCAGATCGGCCAGGAATCCTCCGAAGAATATCAGTATGCTGAACGTTGCCAGAAGGACGGCCACCAATATCGGTATGCCTGTGGCCGGGGATATGATCATATCCGAGACCCTCTCACCGAGCGTCTGTTTCTTCTCACTCTTCTCCACGACACTCAGGGTGATGACGTGGGCATCGCCGTACCTGTCACGGGCGATGTGCACGAGGATGTTGTCCTCATGAAGCGAAATGAAATCCTTCCTCATCTCGGACACTTTGGACTCCAGGTCCTCCGAGACATCGTATAATGCATCACCAGAACCTTCCAGCAGTTTGATGGCCACACCTCTGGTGATATCCGGGTATTCGGCCATAAGTTGGTCGACGTATCCCATGATATGGTCGTCGTAGCTGACGAGGTGACCCATGGTACATGCCCTTCCTTCGGCGATGGCGGCCATGAGGTCGTCCACACCTTCTCCTGTCTTCGCCGATACGGGTATGACTGGGATTCCGAGGATCGCTTCCAGTTTCTGGACATCTATGTTGTTCCTCCTCGCATCGTACTTGTTGAGGACCACGATCATCGGATCGTTCAGCTCGGATACCTCGAGGGCCAAGGCCAGACCGGGCTCCGGATTGGTACTGTCCACAATCGTGACGATGGTGTCGTTCTTACCGTTCTTGAGACTGTCGATGACCACCTTCTCGTCATCCGAATTGGCCGAGAGACTGTATGTTCCCGGAAGGTCGCGGACGTTAATGTTCACGCCCTTGACGTTCACGATGGATTCCTCGAACTCGACGGTGGTCCCCGAATAATTGGATGAGATGACCCCCACACCGGTCATCCTTGTGAATAATGTGGACTTGCCCACATTGGGCTGCCCTATCAAAATCGTCTGAATGCAATCCATTACCCTAACACCTTGACCAGGACCGCTGAGGACATCTCCAGATCGATCGCGATAGTAGAATCCCCTACAGTTACGATGCGGGCTCCCTTGTCAGAAACGATGGATTTGAGGCTGACTTTCCTGCCAGGTACGAATCCCATGGAAATCAATCTCCTTATGAGATCGCTGTTCTCGGTCAAAAGAGAAGATATCACTCCCCCCTTGGATACCTCCAATTGGGAGATCGGAACGTTGGACGAAACGCCGGTGTCGGATTCTGGTTCAGTTCCCTTCATACTGGATACCTTTTAAGTCGGCCTAAATTGTGATGTTCGGTCAACATAATAAACTTATTCGTCTGAGTGACGGTCGGGAGGCGCTGCCTGTTCGCCTTTTTGACACAAATCGAAGGAAAACCGTGGTCCATGATCGTATCAAGCCTGCATGGGGAGAGAACATGACCCTTATGATTGGTGAATCAACACGTTAAAAACCGCGATAAGAGATACTCGAAACAACATGGACTGCACATTCATCGTCATAGGTCACCGTGCGAAGACCACCGCCGATTTCGAATTCAACGATATCTCAGGATCCGGTGGGAGCCTTGATACCATTGCAAGATGCATCGCAACCACCTTCTGCCTCAGCAACGGTCTAAGGAAGGATGCCCGGGCATTCCTGATTCTTTTGGGCGGGAAGGATGCCCCTAAGACGATAAGGATATGCGGAAGCGAGATCAAAGGACTGAATGCTGACGAAAGGAGCATTGCGGGACTGATACGCGCCGCTTTGAAGAAGAAGGCGAAAAGGGATGAATGGACGAAATCCACCACGGGAGTCTACATCTCCAAGGCGGGATTCGAGGACGTGCTCCGCGAACTGTCCGAAGAAGGAGTGACGTTCGTGCATCTGAGGGAATCGGGCGTGGATGTCAGGGAATTCGAATTCCCGTCGCATCCCTGCTTCATTCTCGGTGACAACACCGATCTGACAGAAGAAGAGGAAGGGGTGCTGAACGCGCACCCGTTCCTCAAGGTTTCCGTGGGGCCCAAGAGTTACCATGCGAGCCATTGCATCACGATCGTCCATAACGAGATGGATCGCAGATGTCCCTGATCGCAGATATCTCATACCAAACCCCGGGATCGTGAGTTTCAGAAGATGTCGTCCTTGTCCTTCTTCATCTGCTCCTTGAGGGCCTTGGCCTCGGCATCGTTGGCCTCGATCTCCTCGATCTTGGCATCGGAATCCGCCTTGATGCTCTCCCTCTCTTCCTGACCCTTTGCACGGATCTCCTCGAGCTGGGCCTCCAGGTCCTCGATGGTCTTCCTGGAGACGTTGATACGCTCGACCAGGTCACCGAAGCAGTCCTTGTGGGATGCATCGCCGTCGTATGTGAAGCGGTAGTACTCCTTTCCGATGGTCTCGTAGCACTCCCTGACCTTCTCCTTCTCGGCCTTGATCTGGGATGTGATCTTGCTCGCATCCCTGCTCTCGTTGTATTTGCTCGATGTGCTCTTCGCCGTTGCCTTTGCTCTGGTTATGGTCTTGTCCAAGAATCCCATCTAATCACCTAGCGATGAATGATTACACAGCTCATAGTGTATATAGGAGCATGCATGGCGATGCACATTCACACACCGTTAATGGAATCCTTTTTTAATTGTGATACCCGATGCGTACATTATGTCAGTCGAATCTGAGAACCTCGAGAACGCCCTGGTATCCGCAGTCAAGAGTCAGGTGCAGGGCGAAGATGTCGCTGTAGCATTCTCCGGAGGATTGGACTCCGGTCTGGTCGCCGCCATCGCAAAGGAACACGCGAGATCCGTCACGCTGTACACATCCGGAAAGGACAATTCATACGATGTGGTCATGGCCAGGGAGATGTCCGAGAAGCTCGGGCTCCCGTGGCTGCACATCCCCCTCAACGAGGACAACATCGAGGCTAGGCTCAGAGAGATGATCTCCATCACCGGTACCTCAAGCCCCCTCACGCTCTCGTTCGAGCTCCCGCTGTTCTTCGTCTGCAGGACCGTCCGCGAGAAGTACGTCCTGAGCGGACAGGGATCCGACGAGCTCTTCGCAGGATACTCCAAGTACATCGGACTCTCTGTCGAGGAACTCGACAGGATGAGGAAGGCGGACATTGGGAAGCTCATATCGTCCACCATCCCGCACGAGACCAAGGTCGCTGACCACTTCGGGAGGAAGGTGCTGTATCCTTACATGGACCCGTTGGTCACCATGCAGGTCAACGCCATGGACCTCAAGGAACTAGTACCGGCGGACCAGGACCACAGGAAGATGCTCCTCAGGCAGGTCGCCAACAACCTCGGATACCCGTTCATCGCCGAAAAGAAGAAGAAAGCGGCACAGTACGGATCCGGAACGATGGACCTTGTCCGCAAGGTCGCATCCGACAGAGGACTGACCTACGCCGAACTGGTCGATCAGATTTACAAAGAGATCTTCGAGTGAGCGATGTACTCCATGTACATCCTCGCGGGATCTAGGTCGGTCAGGGAGTAAAGCATCCTTGTGCCGACCACATCCTCTATCTCGTTGAGATAGGCCTTACCGTCCCCGAATACGAAATCAATGCCGATGAAGTCGGCCATCAGTTCGGGGACGATCCTTCTTACCATCATCTTGATATCATCTGGAGTCTCCACGAGTTCCGCCTTGCCTCCGAGTTTGAAGTTCGCCCTGAAATCCGTATCGGACGAACGCAGCACCGAAGCGATTATCCTGCCTCCCAGGACGTAGACCCTCATATCCTTCCCGGGATCGGATGCGAAGCTCTGGATGATCGGCTTCCTTCCCTCCAGTCCGGAAACGAATCTATCCACATCCTCTTTGGAATCCGCCTTGAACACCTCCGTACCGCCGTGACCCATACATGATTTCACGACCCACGGAGGGCCTGTGGGCATCTCCTGCCCAGGGAACGAGAACGGGAGTGTCGGGATGCCGAGGCTCCTTACGAAAGAATAGGTGAAGGCCTTGTCGTTGCATATCCTGCAGACGGATGACCTGTTGTACACCGTACTGCCGTAATCCTCCAACTGTGAGAGAATATCGCTGTCCCTGATGCGCGAGACCACGACCTCCGGTGCATCCTCAAAATCCATCGAATCAGTCGTGACGATTGAACAATCGAAACCGAGATCATTACCTGAATCCATAAGACGTTCGGCGAAGAAACGGTTTCCTCCCAGGTCTTCCTTGTCGTACAGGATCCAGCATCTCACGTTATCACTGCATCAGTCCTTTGACGTATCCGATCATGAGGTCGGACACATCTATGCTTGTCGCGTTCAGCAGATTCTTGATATGGGCATTGGAATTGACCTCGCAGACAACGGGGCCGTCCTTGGTCTGAAGGATATCCACTCCGGCGAAGTCCGCCTGCACAGCTGCAGCGGCATCCACGGCCAATTGGGATTCCTCCTGGGTGGGGGTGTATCTCTCCATGGTACCCCCGTTACTGGCGTTGGCCCTGAAATCCCCGGCGGGGGCG
>JAFUHJ010000184.1 GCA_017468935.1 Candidatus Methanomethylophilaceae archaeon | reverse complement strand
ATAAACTTCAAATGCCACAAATCAGAGGAGTAGCAGCAGTATTGCGACCCATCACGATGGAAAAGGAAGGACGAGGCGACAGACTCAAAAAACACGGAATCGAAAACGCTTATATCTGCGCCCTGGGTCCGAATTCACTGAACAAATGTAAATTTCATTATCATTGTTATTATATACTTGGAACACATTCTGAAAATTGGGGATGCGCTCTGCAGTCTGGTCGGAAGAAGAGGATAATGATCGCCTGTGTCACCTTTGAGACAACCAAGGTCACAGATCCGGTGTTATTCTACGAAATAAATCGGGCCCACATCATTCACTATGTGAGGGATCCGGCCAGCCAGGGCAGCAGTGTATATCAGGAGTTTTACGACCGTGTGAAGGAGATCATAGAGGAACAGTCCCCTCGCCCGGTCGACATCGTAGAGCACAACGAGAAGATCACAGACTTCTCCGTGATGCTCAGGGTGGTTCTGGACATCATCCAGTCCGAACACGCCCAATCCGAGGAATCGGGAGAGCAGTGCGAGATCTATGTGAACATCTCATCCGGAGGACCGGACTACGCTGCCGCAGCGGCGATAGCTTCCATGATGGTCCCCGGGACCATCCCATTCTCCGTTGGTACGAAGGAATACACTGTCGATGCCGAAGGCATCAGGCAAAACTACTTCATCGGAGGCAAGCCCGTCGGACTCACCAAATCCACTTATGATCCGAGACAGCTCCCAAGCTATTCCATCCAAATTCCTGAGGAGCGTCTCGTTCGCGGATTGAGGTTGTTGGACGAACGGAACAAGAATAGGATGTCCGTCACCAGCGGTAAGATGATCGCTGTGCTGAAGGAGAACGGCATATGGTACAGGGACACCGAGAAGGGCGATCCCAACCGCAAATCCTCCCAGCGTCAGACGGAAGCCGTCTATTACCAGAGGGACTTCATCGGCAAATGGCTAAGCAAGGGCTGGATCGAGAAGGATGACCTCAACTCCAGATATGTCCTCACAAACGAAGGCCGCAATATCATTGCGACTTTTTACACCGGTTGACTACAGAATAACAGTGTGACTCTGATGACTAAAAGTCATAGGAGATGTTTAGAAAACATCGGGCCTGTCGACTGAAGCTGCCGTCAACCGGTCCTCCTGAAAAGGAGAGATAGAGAGAGATACACGCTGCTTAACCCATCGCATTGGCCATGAATGCGGAGAATCTTCTGGTAACGTCCTTCCTCTTCTCGTCGAATGCCTGGATGTTCTGGGTGGTCTCGGCATCATCCTTTCCGAGCAGATTGACCGCGAACTCGGTCGGTAGATCGAGCCCTGCGAGCTGTGCCTGAGCCTTGGAGATGGCCAGTTCTGTCTGGACCTTCCTCAGCTCCGAATTGAGCGAGTCGCGGTCCTTCTTGGCCTCCTTCAGCTTTGCGTTGAACTCGGCCTCGAGTTTCTCCTGGCCTGTGAGTGAGGCGATCTTCTGTGCCTCGTCCCATTCGGCCTTTGCCTTGGCCACTGCCTCGTCAATTGCTTTCTGCTTGTTCGAGTTGACTTCATTCACCCTCTCGGATACGATCTTGTTCAGATCTTCCTGAGTGAACTGCTTGACACCCTCCGTCTCCGGAGTACCAGAATTATCGTGAGATTCGTCTGCCATGTGAAACCCCCATGTTGGGTAGTTTAGTTAACAACGTTAAGTAATTTAAAAGTTAACGATGTTAACATGGTTCTGAATAGGTTAGACGATGTTTAACATCGGACACATTTGGAGAAATGACACGATTCAAATAACAGAAGAAGGGGTAAAATGTTTGATTTCGGACAAGTTACCAAACGATTCACTCACTGTCAGGGTCTTCATCAGGGTCAGGGATGACAAGTGCGTCGATTTCGGTCACCGGATACTTGCGGTCTAATCTCATTAGCTCTTCCATCTGTTCGTCGGTTATCTCAACCAGTTCAACCATCCTTCTTCCCCCCCTGCCAATCTGATCGCCCCTTCGATTACCTCGCGGAGCTCCTTGGGAATACTATTGGCATCCTTCCTATATAATACGAAGGCCTCGGCGAACAAGTCTACTGGATTCGTTGAGGCATATTTGCTAACCGATAAAGCCAGTTTTTTCCCCTTTACCTCCTGCTCTGCGTCCTTCCAGACTATCCTGTTGGCCCCGTCTATATTGGCTGTTCTGAACTCTCCTAAGACCTCAGTACCATAAGCCTCACCGAGTCTGATGTCCTTACCTACTGCCCTGCTTGCCAGGTCATGTAAGTGATGAGCCTCCTCGTGTGCGATCATATCCTCCAGGTTGTCTATTGCAGTCGCCCTCGGATAGAATGGTTGACCTTTTTTCAATTCCTTTTTCGCCCGCTCGTATCCGCCCATCATTCTCGAATGAGTAGCCTTGAAACGATCCCTTGTATTGACGGCGATGGCATCAGTACCAAACTTATACTCTGAAGCTGCACCCTCGTTACCTCTGCTCATATGCGTCGTAATGCTGGCAGGCGGAGGAACACCGTATGTCTTCTGGATAGATTCCAATTCGGATCCAATCCTCTGGACGTCCTTGACGGTGTATGTAGAATCCAGCTCCATCTTTCCAACGATACCTTTGTCCACAAGCTTCTGAGCCTCGGCCTTAACTTCCGGTGTGGCCTCATAAACAGGACCAATGGGAACGTTTGCACCCATGTTCGCTATTGCGCCCTGTTGCTTTTTCCACTCCTCAAAGGTCATCTGATCCCTGAGAGGAAGTTTATGACCGTTCTTGATCGCCGTCTCCCTCAGCCTCTCCTTGGCCTCCTTACTGAGAGCTGCGGCGGTTGTGCATCTGCAATTCGGATGTATTGGTGGGAAGTTTATGCCCGGTTGCTTATCGGCCATGTTGAACATCTTCCCGTCCAGTCTTCCGCATTCGATACAGGTCCTCTCGTTGAACATCGATCTGGACTCGTATTGCTTGACACCCTCCGTCTCTGGAGTACCAGAATTATCATGAAATTCGTCTGCCATATGAAACCCCCATGTTGGGTAGTTTAGTTAACAACGTTAAGTAATTTAAAAGTTAACGATGTTAACATGGTTCTGAATAGGTTAGACGGTGTTTAACATCGGACACATTTGGAGAAATGACGCGATTCAAATAACAGAAGGAGGGTAATATGTTTCCTCCATTAAAAGCGGCCTCTTTATCCTTATTCAAATAGGCCATCATCCTAATGCATGCGCTAGGTATAGCGAAACGGATGTCGTCGCCTTTTACAAAAGGCTCTTTGCGGTCATTGTCCACTTTCCATTCGCGGTATGTTATGCGGTGGTTTATCCTCTTGATCTCGCCATCCTTCGTCCAGACCTCCATATTGCCGAACATCTCCTGCTTCCCTTCCTTGGTCATAGCTGCTATGGATCTTCGTTGTTCGTGTGGCGCTTGACTTCTGCACCTCACCTCCCAATCATCTGAACGGCATAGCCTAGGCTATGACCAATGATCTGCCTCCGGCAGGCAATCAGTTACCCATGTAACCCAGAAGGAACTGGGAGTTGATCTGCATTTAGTTTTAGTCCTCTATATACGTTATTTATATATCCAGACATATCGAAATACGACACAATAACAAACATAACTAACATTACAAGCATTACAGTTTGATGTTATTATATTACAACTTCCATGATGATATTGCAGCCCCCAAGACTGCAGGTGAAAAACATGGCTAACTACAAGCAGACCCTCCTGTCCCCTCTCCCCGTGAGCAGGATCAGGGAACAGAACTACATGAAGTACGACAAGTACGGCTGCCGCATCGACCGCAGCAGAAACAACGAGATGAACACCATATTGGCGTTCTTCGATTGATGATGGATGGATCAAACTTGTTAGAATATTACCCGAAAGGGTGGTAAAGAGTTTTGGGGGAGTTGGGGTAAAAACCCCAACATCACTCTTTCTTGTCTTCCTTCTTTCCGGAATCCCAGACCTGGACGAAGTCGATGCGCTCGACACCGAAGGCGGCCCTCAGGTCAGCGACGATCTTGTACTTGGCGATAGCCCAGTTCTGGTCGAACTTGCATGTCTCGGCCTCGGTGACGACGACCTTCTTGTCCTCGATCGCGACGTCGAATCCCTCAGAGGTTCCGGAGGTGAGCTCGATGATGGCCAATGCCTTTGCCTTGTCATCGGTGATCTCCTCTGTTACAGTGAAGACGTACTTGAGGTCGTGGCCGGCGAGCTGGTTGTTGAAGTCGACCTTGACACGTCCGGCTGCGACGGACATGATGACTCCGTTCCTGTTTCCGAGTGAGACGGACATTCCGGGGTAGGGGTTGATCTCCTGCTTGTAGAATTCCTTGATGGGGTGGAGCTCGATGAGCTTGGGGTTCCTTGCTCCTGCTGCCTTCTCGCAGGGGATCGTGACAGTTGTCTCCTTTCCGATCTCGGCTGCCTCGATTGCTGCCTCGAGGTCGGGGAAGAGTGTCTTGGATCCGAAGAGGTATGCCATGGGTGCGTAGGTGATCTTCTCGTTGAAGATGCCTGCCTCCTTGGCTGCATCTGCGTCTGTTGTGTCGTACAGTCTCTCGTCTGCATCGGCGAGGTATGCCTTGTAAGTAAGGCGAACGAGCTTCTTTGCGTCTGCCATGATATTCACCGTGAATGGTAATTAACTGATGCGCCGATAGCATCACCTATTAAATAGGTATCGTTTTAAAACGCACGGGACCAGATGGACGTGGATGTCAGTCAGATGTGTCCTCTTCTTCCGGCCTCTCCTTCTCATCCCTGGGGATGCTGGTTATCCTCTGGGCGGGTGCCACACCTGTATCGATGTCATCGGAATGGTAGATGACGTACGGGTGCTCGTCCACCTCGATGATGTCGGATGTCACTCCGTAGACGTCCCTGATGGTCTCTGCGGTCAGGATCTCCTCGACAGGTCCGTCAGAATGGACCCTGCCCTTGCAGAACATGATGACACGGTCGGAGAACTTGGCTGCGACGTTCAGATCATGGCATATGACCAGGACGGTCATGTTCCTCTCATGAGCCAGATCGTGCAGGAGCTTCATGGTGTAGAGCTGGTGATAGATGTCCAGATTCGATGTGGGCTCGTCGAGCATCAGGAGCTCCGGCATCTGGGCAAGACCTCTGGCGATCATCACCCTCTGGTGCTGTCCCGCGGAGAGCTCGTTGAAGTTCCTCATCGCGAACTGTCCCATGTGCATCTTCTGCAGACTGTCAGCGGCGATCTCCAGATCCTCCTGGGTCACCGTGTATCCCGAATGCGGATACCTTCCCATGAGCACGGTGTCCATGACTGTCATTGCAAAGGTCTCTCCGGAGGTCTGAGGCACGTAGGCGACCTTCTTGGCTATGTCCTTGTAGGACAGTTCCATCACATCCTTTCCGTCCAACAGGACGCGTCCCGACGTGGGTTCCAGGATCTTGTTGATGGTGTACATGAAGGTGGATTTCCCTACACCGTTCGGTCCGAGGATGCTTATGAGTCCGGGTTGATCTATCGTGAGATTGATGTGCTCCCAGATGAGATTGTCACCGTAGGATACTCCCAGGTCCTGTGCCTCGATCTTCAGTGACATCACCACACCTCCTTCTTCTGTCTGAGCAGGAGGATCATGAACACGGGACCTCCGATGATCGATGTGATGATGCCTATGGGCAGCGTGGGCAGGACCAGCTGGACCACGCAATCCGCCAGGAGCATTAGTCCTGCACCCATCAGTCCGGCCGCCGGGATCAGGATCTTGTTGTCGGAACCGACGAAGATACGTGCTATATGCGGTCCGACCAGTCCGATGAATCCGATGACACCTGTGAACGAGACTATACCTGCAGCTACCAGGGAGACGGTCACGAGGGTGATGATACGTGACCTGTTGACGTTGATACCGATGCTCTTCGAATATGCATCACCTGCGTTCATCGTGTTGAGGATCCTCGCCATGTACAACAACACGATCCCTCCCAACAATGTCATGAGGAAGATGTACGGAATGGACTCCCAACTGGCTGAATTCAGCGATCCGATGGTCCAAGCGACCACGCTGGCCGCTGCATCGGGATCTGCCACGAGCATGAGATACGACTGGACCGCGTTGAAGATGTACATCAGGGAGATACCCGAAAGAATGATCATCGCCGGGGACGGCTTCTTGTAGACCGAGATAAGAATGATGAAGGCTGCGGGAAGAAGAGCGAATACGAATGCGTTGATGACAGTTCCGAAACTGCCGCTCACCAGAGTGACACCCAGTGTTATAGCAATGGTGGCACCCAAGGCCGCTCCGGAGGATATTCCTGTGGTGTACGGGTCCGCGAGGGGATTCTTCATCATGCTCTGCATCGCGGCACCGGCCATGGCCAGACCCATTCCCGCAAGGAGACCCATGATGACACGGGGCATCCTCAGCTCCCAAACGACGCTCATATCCGTTGACATGACCTGGTCCCAATCCAGGATCCTGTCGATGATCGCCTTGTACACATCGACGAAGCTCAGGCTGTACGCACCGAGACCGATGTCTATGCCGAAGGTTATCGCACAAAGTATCGCGACGACCAGCAGCATCATGAATTTGGCATACTTGTACGCCCCGTACTGTCTGATTATCTCCTGGTTGGTTATATTGCCGTCCGAGCCGACCTTCACCACCTTCGATGAGCTCTCGGAAAGACGCAGTTTGAGTCCCAGGTTGGCTATCTTGGTTCTGTACTTTATCTTGGCCATTAGATCCCCTTATCCTTTCAGGTCTCCGGTTATGACGTATTCGTCGTTCTCGACGACGAAACGCAGGACCCTGCAGAGGTCGCCGATGTAAATCGTATAATCAGTATCGTTCTCGGAATGTGTCCAGACCGATGTCAGGACGTCGCCTATCTGCTCCGTCCCCTTGTATCCGTACATGTTGCTGACAGGCCTGTCGTCCTTGCCGAACATGATGCCGAAGCGGATGTCCTTGCTTTCGCTGACTGATGTCAGGGTCGCCTTCGCCTGATACAGGCGGTAATCCCCTGTCTCCGGGACGAACTCTATGACACAGTCTCCGGTACATTCCTCGCCCATGAGCGTTCCTGATACAGACAGCATCTGATCCTCCTCGTGTGGATCCGGATGCATGGCGGACATCCCCTGGTAGAGGGCGAACATCACCAGCGAACCGGCGATGAGAACAACGCACATCAGAACCGCACTCCACCTGGATCCGAATGATTCGTCCGCCATGATATCACTCGGTCAGTCTGGGCCAGTAGAGGGAATCCTCTATGTCCCCGTAGTCGTAGAAATATTCTCCCTTCGATCCGTCCTCGTCGTAGATGCCCATCCATTCCAGGCTCTCGTTGACGATCTTCTTCACATCGAACTCCGTCCATCCGTAGAGTGTGTTGGCGAGACCCGCTATGTACGCTAGCTCATGGGGCCCGGTAGCGTAGATCCATCCGAACGTCTGAAGGGTCACGGCATCCTTTCCGCAGTACTTGTCCAGATATGACTTGGTCTGATCGTAGATGACGTCGGCTGTGGGCCTGCTGGAATTGATCGGACCCACGTTGTACGGTCCTGAGAAGGTACCGATGAAGAAGTCGAAATGGTACATCCTGTAGATCTCCGCAAGGGTCTCCTTGTTCACCGAGACGGACCAGCTCGTTGCGGGTGCTCCGATGCTCTCGAGATATTCGTGGGTCACATCTATCACACCCATCTTCTTCAGGCTCTGATACTCACCCGAGGTCACGCCCAGCATGTCGAACGTGTCCATGGATACGTTGTCCGTGTCGCTCAGGACCGCTATCACAGCGGCCACCCTCTCCTCGTCGGTGAGTTTAGCGACCTTATCCATTATCGCGTTGTAGTAGCTGTCATGCCATTCCACCCAATCGGCGGCCCTATCGTACTTGTGGAAGAGGTATCCCAAAGTGAGCATGCCGTTGCAGACCGCTCCCCTCTCCCATGACTGGATGCGGATGAGCTGCACCGTACTGTTGTCGAGCTGCTTCTCCAGATATGCGGTGTTCCTGGCGTATCTGGAATTCATGACCGCTGTGAGATAACCATCACCATATTCCTTGGCGACCTGGAGGTACTGTTCCGCACTGATCTGCCTGTATGACCCGGTGCTGCCCAGATCGCTGTAGTCGAGCGCTCCGGCGAACTCCTTCCAATAGGTCCCATTGTCGGGGGATCTGCTCACGTCAGAGTTGGCGCATCTGTCGTCCAATGCGATGATGGAATCGATGTCCAGGATCATAAGCATCTGAAGGGTCTGTGTGAGGATGTTGGAAGTATGGAGGGGCCAGTCCATATGGTATTTTGATACCACGAAATCGCAGTCCACGTAGTAGGCCACATCGTTGTATGTGTAATGACCGTCTGCATCCTTTGCGATCATCTGCTCCAGGAGCTCGACGTCATCTGAATCTATGAGTCCGTCGTAATTGGCGTCGCACATGAAATTGGCGACGTAATCGTATTCCTCCAATCCGGCTACATGTCTGACGATCTCCAGATCGTCCTCTCCAAGGTCATCATCGAGATCTGCATTGCCCAGGATGAGGAGGCGTGCGGGGTATCCCTGGTCCCCGTCCTCATACATCGCATTCAAGGCGTCGGCCAGGTAATCCTTGTTACCTTTCTCGTGATCCTCGCCGTCGAGCGAGATGTACACCGCGGCCGATATTATGACGACGACCAACGCTATGACGACGACTGCCTTCCCATCCACAAATTCCACTTGGATTAATAATCCGACTCGTACTGAGTATATCGATATTTAAGGATAACGAAAAGTTATGAACGAATATACCATTCTGTAGAGTTGGGGCCCGTAGAAATGCCCCTTAGACCTATCCAGTGGAAACGCATATAAATGAGTGGCATATACCATGCCTTACTACCCGCCGCCTTTGCATAGCCCGGTAGTGCGGCTGACTTGTAATCAGCAGGTCCTGAGTTCGAATCTCAGAGGCGGCTCCACTTTTTCCATCGATTGAGGTATAATGAAGGCGTTTTAGTGAGTACTGAAAGCCGAATCTCGATTGTTAGCGAATGAAAGATCAGGACCTCATCCCAATAGGCTGCGATCACTGGCTTTCCCTGACGATGGTCACGGGACACGCCGCGTGGAGCATGACCTTCTCGGCCACACTGCCGTTGAGGATCTTCTTGAATCCCTGACGACCCTCGGTACCCATGACCACGAGGTCGAACATGCCCGACTTCCCGATGATCTGGTCCACGGGATTGCCCATACCGATCTCGGT
>JAFUHJ010000183.1 GCA_017468935.1 Candidatus Methanomethylophilaceae archaeon | reverse complement strand
TCCGTGGAATATACCGCGGTGATCCTGGATGTGTCCTTGCTCCTGAGCGATTTCCTGACGGATGCTGCCAGGGGGCATGTGGAGGTCTTCATTATCGGAGCTACCCTGACCGCCTGAGTATCCGTATCGAGCGCAGCACCCATGGAAGAGAATGTCACGACACCTCTTTCGCAGAGGGCCTCCAGAAGTGCGATCTTGTTGCGGACGGTGTCGATCGCGTCGACCGCCAGATCGAACTCCCCGTCGATGATCATCGGGACGGTATCCTCGGACACCAATGTGTCGATCCCCTCGATCTCTATATCGGGGTTTATCTCCCTTGCCCTCTCGCAGGCCACCTCGACCTTCGGCCTACCGATGGTCCTGGTGGTGGCAAGTATCTGACGGTTCATGTTGCTCTCTGAGAATATATCGTGGTCGACGACCCTGATATGCCCGACTCCGGCACGCACCAGACCTTCCAGGGCATACCCTCCGACCGCCCCGCAGCCTACCAGCAGTACCGAGGCATCCTTCAGCTTCCTGATACCTTCCTCGCCCACTATGAGCCCGGTCCTCTGAGACATGCCGCTCATCCGAATATCCTCCCGAGATTCTGCTCTGCCAATGATAACAGTTCATCGGCCGGCCTCCCTATGATGTTGCCAAGTCTCTCGGCGAAATCCCTCATGCCCGAGAACTCCTTCCCGCAGTTGGGCGAATCCGTCTCCAGCAGGAGCCTGTCCTCGGGGATCGCATCCATGAGCCTCTTGACCCTAATGTCGGATCTGGAGAGCAATCTTGGTGAGATCGAGAAGTAGCATTCCAGCTCCGAATACGGTTTCAGATAGCTGTCGGAACCGTATGAATGTAGGATTATGGCCTTCAGCTTCCTTCCCCTGAGCGACTCCAGCACCATCTTCTCGCATCCGATGTCATGGACTGAAACCACACGGTTGAAATGCTCCGCCAGATCCAGCTGCTGTATGAACACCATGGTCTGGCCGAGGATCTGTCCCCTCTTGTTGTCCATGCCTATCTCCCCGACCTGGGCGGCCGGATCGTTTGTAAGGATATCGAAGAGACGCTTCTTGTTCTCCAGGGTCCAGTCCTCCGCATACCATGGATGGATACCGTATGACTTGATCATCCTGGGGTCGTCTATCGCTAACTGCCTGTCCCACTCATCCGCCTTGGCCACGCATGATACCATGCGTTTCAGCTCGCCGTAGTCGGAATAGTTGTCGGGGACCGCCTCGATACCGTGCAAATGTGAGTCTATCATCGGAACCATGCATCCAGAGACTTCTGCTTCTTCCTGATCGATTCGGCCTTGCGGGCGGCCTCGATCTTGTTGATCACGTTGTTGACCCTGTCCTCGGAGAAACCGTACTCCGTCATGAGGTCCAACACACCCTGTCTGTCAAGCTCTCCGACCTTCACGTTGTAATCGTCGGACCTGGGGCCGTTGAGGAATATCTCCCTGACCTCCTCGTACTCGGGGATGTCTATGTCGGTGGCCTCCATGACCTTCTCAAGACTTCCGTGCTTCTGGATGAGCTTCAGTCCCTTCTTGGGACCGATACCATCCACACCGGTGTTGAAATCGGTACCGATCATCATACAGACATCCACAAGCTGCTCCCTCGTGATTCCGAGTGATTGGAGCATCTCGTTGGAATCTATGAGTTCGGTGTTGACATCCTTGTAGATCTGCTTACCGGGGACCTTGCGCCTTCCCGTTATGGTCATGTTCCTGACCAGGAGCGGTGCCCCGAACAGTATGGAATCGAAATCCTGCGATGCCGCGGCATATACATCGCCCTTTCCGCACATGTATGCGGCCTGGGCCTCTCCGTCGCTGGGGGCCTGGATGACGGGCAGCCCCATCAGGGTGAGCAGCTTCTTGGACGTCTCCAGTATCTCCGGGGTCATCCTGGCGGTCTGCTGTGCTTTGGAGAATGCCTTCTTCATATCGCCCTCGGCCAAAGCCTTCTCGTACTCCTGCTTGGCCTTCTCCCTTCTGGCGATCCTCTCCTCAATAGTGCCTGCCTTGAGCTCGTTGGGCTTCCCGTCGAATACGAACGACGGCTCTATGCCTGCCTCGATGAGGTTCGCGGTGCGATACAGAATACCGGACAGATGGGATGTTACCCTGCCCTCGGCATCCATCAGCGGTTTGCCGTCGGGCTGTCTTATTATCGAAAGGAACTGGAAGATTGTGTTGTAAGCGTCGATTGCGACAGTCTTTCCCCTGAGGTCCTCCAGCTTGATCTCCTTGGCCGTAACGATGGGCGATAGGTTTACTCCCATGATCCCACCTCATACCCCGTGCCATTGTGCGATGGCAAGCGCCATGTTCTGCATCTTGAACAGATACGATCCGGCTACTAGGATGTCCGCTCCCGCCTTCAGGCACACCTCCGCCGTCTCCGCGTTGATTCCTCCGTCCACAGAGACCAACATCTCCCTGCCGTTCTTCTTGGCCCATTCCTTGACCCAAGATATCTTGGGAACACAGTCGGCAATGAAGGACTGACCTCCGAATCCGGGGTGGACGGTCATGACCAATACCAGATTCACTTCGGGAAGGAACTCCTCCAATGCGGTAACATCGGTCTCGGGATTGATGGATATGCCGGCTCTCAGACCCTTCTCCTTGATCTTCCTGATCGCTCCGTGGATATCCCCGTGCGCCTCGCAATGTACAGTGATGAGATCGCATCCCGCATCCGCGAAGGCATCTATGTAACGGATCGGGTCCTCGATCATGAGGTGCGCATCGAACGTTATCTCCGACAGCTTCCTGATCGCCTTTATCACGGGCGGTCCGAACGTTATGTTGGGGACGAACGCTCCATCCATTACGTCCAGATGTGCCCAGTCGGCACCTGCCTTCTCCACACGGACCAGCTCCTCTCCGAGCTTCGAGAAATCCGCCGATAGCATCGACGGGGATACGATGGTCATGAACAACCGTATGACGAGGGACTATAAAGAAAACTGCGGACGGCATCGTTGGATGCTTCCGTGGAGGTGATGCATATCGATTCGGGATCCCCGATCTTATCGACTAAATGAGAGGTGGCCGTTGGGCCACCCCTTGTTGGGTTTCATAGCTTTACGAGGCTGGTGTCCTTCAGGGTCATTTCCTCAGTTCCATTCTGCGTGGCCTTGTAGAGAACGTTGTTCGAACCGAAGTATGATGTAAAGGTCACTTTAACAGATTCATCCTGGTATGTTATCTCCTGGACAGTCACCTTCTTCTTACCGAAATCGGTGTCGATGGTCTCGGAATATTCCTGACCGTAGGCAACCTTGTGCTGCGATTCGAGAACCTTCTTCGCATATTCGTATGAAACGAAAGCGAGGAAAGTGTCCTTGGTGAACTCGATACCTGTCTCAGTCATAATCTTGTCTCCATCGATGGATTTGATGACGAATTTATTGGTCCTTGACGAATCGATCTTCACAACATCGGTCACTGTGCATGTCTCGCCATCATAATCGGAAATTGTGGAAGTCTGCTCGCTGTCCTGCAAAATCGTGTTCTTTGCTTTAACGAATGAACCGTTGCTGACCACCTGCTCATCGATGGTCTTCGTCACATCCAAGTTGGTATCTACCAATTCGAGGGTACCAGCCATCGCTGTTGATGTGGATATCATTTTAAAGAATACACCAGAGGTCTGACCGACATACATCTCAAACTCGCCTTCTTCGGAAGTTTGTTTGTAAATATCGCACACGATGTCCTGTCCTTTGAATTTAATCGTTTCAACACCACTTTTCTCAAAACCACTGGTATCACGATAAAGATATCCAGTCAGGAAATCCTCGACCGGTAGATCTTCGTGGACCTCTGTTTCAGTGTTATGCACCGATAACTCAAATTCGACGTAATCGCCGACCTTCAAATCTGTTCTGATACTGTCATCGCCGCTGTTGCCTGCAGTCATGAAATAGACTCCGACTCCGGCCACAGCGATGATCGCTACTATGATAATCGCAATGTAAGTGGATTTCATGCTTTTTGACCTGATTGTGCTATAAAAATGGTATTTCTCAGTTGGTTGGACAATGTACAACGCGAAACGAAATCATTGAGTCATCCATCATCCTCTTGAAGCCATAATAACGGAGCGGACTGGACATCTCTACAGTCATCGAACAGAACATGGGCGAATACAACAACCTCGACGGCGTCAACGACTCCGTCATAACCGAGCTGCTCGTTGAGATCGTACTGACCTTTATCTTCGTCCTGGTCGTCTTCGGATCCACCTCCGAGAACAGCGGCGCCATCAACGGCGGACTCTATATCGGTCTCGCCCTGACCATGGTGCACATCGTGGGAATCAACCTCACGGTACCTCGGTCAACCCTGCAAAGTCCATCGGGTTAGCCCTGTTCAACAGCGATGGGCTCGGACCTCTGTGGATCTTCATCGTGGCCTCCATCATCGGAGGCATTCTGGCCTGGGTCGTCTGGAGATACGTCATCGAAGGACCCGCCTCGGATTCCGAGTGATCTTCAAACCTTACCCGACGGTCCCGCATCTGCGGGGCCGTCCCTTTCTTTCCTTCATATCAGTCCCTGACCCTCACATATGCTCTAACGGACGATGATTATTATAGTCCAGTAATCCAATATCGGAAGCATGTCATTAGCAAAACACAACACGGTCGCGGCCAAATGCGACGTAGCAGGATGCGACAATGATGCTGAGAGGTCATTCAACATCAAGCAGGTATCCAAGACGAACCTCAGCCTGAAGAGCAGCGACCTCCGCAACGTGCATCTCTGCAAGGAACACTACAAGGAGTTCAAGAAGCAGACCAAGACCGACAGGGAACTCAGTTCGATCTACGACTGAACAAACGGTAACATGTTGGAACTGCTCTTCCTCGGCACCGGCGCCAGCGTCCCCTCCAGGGACAAGGCCACATCTTGTATAGCCGTGAGGAGCGGATCTGACATCATCCTCATGGATTGCGGAGAGGGATCCCAGAGACAGATAATGATCTCACCCTTCTCCTTCATGAAGATAAGCACGATTCTCATCACGCATCTTCACGGGGACCACGTTTTCGGTCTTCCCGGGCTTCTTCAGACCATGAGCCTCTCCGGCAGGAAGTATCCGGTCACGGTCTATGGACCCAAAGGGATCAAGGAGTGCGTGGATGCCTTCATGAAGGCCACCGAAGGGGAGACGGTGTATCCCCTGGAGGTCATCGAGGTGTCCGGAGGAGAGGACATTGAAAACGGCAACACCATCATCTCCGTCTATCCCACCGAGCACAACATCCCATCCGTCGGATATGTCGTACGTGAGAAGGACCGCCCGGGCAAGCTGAACCGCCAGAAGGCCTTGGAACTCGGAATAAAGGACGGCCCCGATATGGCAAGGCTCAAGAACGGCGAGACCGTGAACGGCGTATCGCCGGAGCAGGTCGTCGGAAAACCGATCAGAGGAGCATCCATATCGTACACCGGCGACACGGTCAAGAGTCAATCCGTCATAGATGCCTCGAAGGATGTCACGGTGCTGATCCACGAATGCACCTATATGTCATCCGATGCTGAACTCGCCAAGGAGCATTGGCACTCCACCGCATTGCAGGCTGCCGAGACGGCCAGGGAGTGCAATGCGATGAATCTTCTCCTCACACACGTGAGCAACCGTTACGCCGACATTTCAAAGGTGGAGGCCGAGGCCAGAAAGGTCATGCCCAACAGCTTCGCCGTATCTGACATGCAGTTGTTCGACGTGAATACGGACGGCATGACACTCCGCCAGTGACCTGATCATCAGGGATCAAAGTCATATGAGCTTCAGCATATCCGCGCTAGTGATTATCCCGATGATAGAACCTTTCTTCGACACGAGGATCGCATTGTAACTGTTCATAAGACCGGCCACCGTACCTACTGGAGTGCTATCCGATACGACCGGGAATGATTCGCCCATGACCTCTTCGACGGCCTTCATGTTGACCTTCTCCAGGGATTTCTCGCGGCTCATGATCTCGAAGATACCTCTCTCCGAAATACTGCCAACTGGAACATCGCCTGAGAACACCGGGAGCTGGGAATAACCCTTCTCCCTCATGAAACTCGATGCCGCCTGTATCGTATCGGTGCTCTGTATCGAAACGACATCCTTGGAGCACACATCGGCAGCAGTCATACCCCTTCCGATATCCTGCTGCATCGCATCGAGGGTCTCGAAGAGAGTGACCACGGTCTCATAACTCGCCGAGATCTTGCCGCGCTCGATCTTGGCTATGGTCCCCTGGCTGACACCTGATCTTTCCGCAAGTTCGGTCTGTGTCACTCCGATACCGACCCTGATGGTCCTGATATCGGTTGCTGGAGGGAATTTCATGTCCCGGCGTATTTGGTATTCGTATAAGAATATTTTTACCAGTAAGGTATATAAATAAGGAAATATTGCGATTTTCCATGGCTAGCAAGTCCAAGAACATTTATGTCGAGGGTCTCAACGAGGTCCCCGCCCCTTTGAAGAAAGTCGAGATCGTAGAAAGGAAAGGAATCGGACACCCCGACTCCGTCGCAGACGCTCTCGGTGAGGAAGTCTCAAGGGCACTCTGTAAGATGTACATCAAAGAGGTAGGACACGTCCTCCACCACAACACCGACGAAACACAGCTGGCTGCGGGATCCGCAGCACCCAAGTTCGGCGGCGGACACATCATCGACCCCGTCTACATGCTCCTTGTCGGACGTGCCACGACTTATATCGACGACGGAAAGATCATCAAGGACCTGCCCTGCAAGCCCACGGCCCTTGCAGCCGCACGCAAGTATCTTAAGAAGACATTCCCCAACCTCGATGTCGACTCTGAGGTCATCCTCGATGCCAAGATCGGAATGGGATCCGACGACCTCACAGGAGTCTACAAGACATCCGGAGTCCTCGCCAACGACACGTCCTTCGGTGTAGGATACGCCCCCTACTCCATCACTGACAGGCTCACGCTCGAGACAGAGAGGTACGTCAACGGTGCCATGAAGAAGAAGCTCCCTGAGACAGGACAGGACGTAAAGGTCATGTGCTCCAGGATCGACAATAAGGTCACCATGACAATCGCATGTGCAATGGTCGACAAGTACATCCCCGACGCTGACAGCTACAAGTCCGCCATCGAGCAGATGTACGACCTCGTCACGGACAACGCACTGAAGATCATCGGCAAGGAGGACATCGATTTCAAGCTCGAGATCAACACAGGTGACAACTACAAGAAGGGAGTCTACTACCTGACATGTACCGGACTCTCCCAGGAGATGGGAGACGACGGATCCGTCGGAAGGGGTAACAGGTGCAACGGTCTGATCACACCCTACAGGCCCATGTCCATGGAGGCGACCTCGGGAAAGAACCCCATCACCCACATCGGAAAGATCTACAACGTCATGTCCAAGCTCATCGCCGAGGACGTCGCGAAGAAGGTCACCAACGAGGCCGAGATCAGGGTCAGGATCCTCTCGCAGATCGGAAAGCCCGTCTCGCAGCCCCTGAACTGCTCGGTCCAGATCGTCCTTCCCGATGCAGAGAAGAACCCCAAGTTCAAGACCTGGAAGAAGGAAGCGGACGCCATCGCATACGATTGGCTCGACAACGTCGACAAGGTCTCCAACATGATCATCGACGGCAAGGTCAAGACATTCTAAGTAGGAAATTGTGTCCATTTTAAGGGGCCTTAGGCCCCTATTAAAACACCTTTTTAAATATCGCCAAACCCATCCAACTAACACGGTGGTTAAGGTGAAAATTATTGATGCTCCACAATTCGGACCAATGTTCAGATTCAACGATGCTAACGTGTACTGGACGATGCACCTTCTGTCGAACGGAAAGCGCATCGGACGCAAAAGGTTGGCAGAGGAGGTTGGCATCGGCGAGGGAAGTATGCGCAGGATACTCGACACGCTCTCCGATTGGGACTATATATCCATCAAGCAGACCGGAATCATAATCACCAAGGCCGGACAGTCATTCTTGGACCAGATCCCGATCCAGCCCGTCGACATCTTCCTCGAGGGTTCGGTCATCGGATCGGAACAGCAGGGAGTCATCGTCAAAGGTGTCGCCAACAAGGTCAACAACGGAATGGAACAGAGGGACGCGGGAATCAAGGTGGGCGCGGAAGGATGCACCACCATCGTCTACAGGGACGGCAACCTCTGCATCCCCCCGGACTGGAACCTCGATGCCGAGAGACCCGAGATCGCGGAGAAGATCCGCGACGAGTACGGCATGAAGCCCAACGACGCGCTGATAATCGGCGGTGGCAACACCAAACAGACCGCGGTCGTCGCAGCTGTATCCGCAGCACTCGAACTGTTCTGATGAAGCATCTTATCAGCTACTCGGTCTACCAGAATCTCAACGACCTTTCGCCAGATCTTCTAGCGACGATGCGCGAGATCAAGTGCGACGGATTGGAGATACTGACATCCCACACACCTGTGGACCCTGTATTCAAACAGTTCACCGTATCGGTACATCTCCCCTATTCCACCGACTGGATCGCCGCCTGGGACGGCGAACCTTACGAGATGTCCGATGATTTCGCAAAATACTACATGTATGGGCAGGACAGGGAAGGGGTTATCGAGACCGTCAGGAACATGATCGGGTGCGCCGCTCCGCTAGAACCGGCCCACGGGGTCATACATGCCTGCAACGTGAAGATACCGGACCTATGCAAGAGGACCTACACAGGGGACTGCAGAGAGATACTCCTAAAGTTCTGCGAGATGATCAACACGGTTGTATCAGGATTGCCTGAAGGTGAACCCCCGTTCAAGCTCGTCTTCGAGAACCTCTGGTGGCCCGGACTCAGGCTCAAGGATGATTCGGATTACAGGTTACTGGAGAAGCACATCGAATTCGAGAACTGGGGCATATGTCTGGATACAGGGCATCTGATGAACACCCTGCCCGTCTATACCCAGCAGGAATGCATCGATGCCGTCCTGAAGGTGTTCGACGGATACAGCAGGGACCTGATAGACACGATATGTGCCATGCACTTCCACTATAGCGCATCCGGCAAGTACCGCGAGACGTTCGAGGAGAGATCGTACGAGGGAGGCCCCGTGACCGACTTCATCCAAGGGGTCTACCACCACATCAACACCCTGGACCAGCACCTTCCTTTCTCCGACCCACACTGCAAGGAGATCGTCGATACGATACGGCCTGATATAGTCATCCACGAACTCCCCGGCCACGGTCACGACCCGCTCATAGATTTCAGACAGCAGAGGTCCCTGCTGGAATGACCCATATCCCAGTCCGATTCAGTAGGGCTTTTATATTACGTGCCTATTCGAGACATCAGAGGCATTACGAATGGCACGTTTCAAAGAGGCTGAGGCCAGGCTCCTTGACAAGACTGTATGCATGAACTGCTACGCCACCAACCCGGTTAAGGCGACGAAGTGCAGGAAGTGCGGATACAGCAACCTCAGGCCCAAAGCCAAAGAGAGCAGGAAGCAGTGATTACTGCTTCACATTGATTTTTACGGCCTTATGGCCGGATACCATCCCGTCAGCGTGAGCTATGGATGTTAAGGTTCCGGCCCATGAGCGTGAGTGTCAAATACCTCCGAGCCCGTACGCAGAACAGGGTTGAAAATGAAGGTCCTAGTAGTCGATGACAACATAGCGATTCAGGAGATCCTGAAAGACATCCTCATGGATCAGGGACATGTAGTGAGACTGTCCGGATCGATCGGCGAGGCCATCGACGAGATAATAGACTTCGAGCCCAACGCAATACTTCTGGACTCCATGGTCAACAATGAGGACAGTATGACGATCCTCATCCATGCACACGAGAGGAACCCCGAGCTCCCTCTGGACACCGTTCTGATCAAATCGGTTAGCGAGGAGGCTCCCCGCGACAGTTCTTACATCAAAGCGGTCGTCAACAAGCCCTTCAAGTCAACCGACATCGTGGCGGCACTCAACGTCCTGGTCTCCAAGAAGGAAGAGGAAAGGGTAGAGGCCGAGAAGTCCAAGAGGAACAGCGGAGGATTCCTTTCCAAACTGAAGAAGATCAAGAGGGAATCCCAGCCCGGACCCGGACCCGCACCTGTTGCGGAAGAGGACATAATGGCCGAATACCTGGCCGGAGAGGGCCCGATGTACGGCAGATCATACGTGTTCTTCGAGAAAGCACCCGCCCGTATCGTCAACCTCGTCAACATATTCAATCCTAAGGACTATTCAATCCTCATCATCTCATCGGAGAACTCCAAGGCCGTCATGCAGACGTACGGCACCGACGAGGTCGAGGTCGCCACATTATCGTCCGCCAGCAGAGGAAGGCTGATGGACATCAACGCCCTTGGTACCCTGACGGTATTCATCAAGGAATTCATCTCCAATCACAGCAAGCCCGTCGTGATCATCGAGGACTTCACTGATATTATCGACAGCAACGGTCTGAACCACAGCCTGGTATTCATCCACCAACTGGTGATGAGTGCAGGCAAGCAGGCCTCGCTCGCCGTATCCGTGGACCCTTCGATCCTGACCGCGAAGGACCGCAGCATCCTGCTCGGGGATATGTCCGAGTACACCAACTGAGGTATCGAAATGCAGATCGAGAAGGTATGGGCAAGGGAAGTCCTGGACTCCAGAGGCAACCCCACAGTCGAGGCCGAACTGACCGTAGCAGGCCACAAGATAACCGCAATCGCACCCTCCGGAGCATCCACCGGATCGTGGGAGGCCCACGAACTCCGCGACGGCGGTGACAGGTACGGAGGCAAGGGTGTCCTGAAGGCCGTGGAGAACGTCCGCGGACCCATCGCCAAGAGGATCACCGGAATGGATCCCACCGACCAGGAAGGAATCGACAGGGCCATGATCGAGCTCGACGGCACCGAGAACAAGACCTCTCTCGGGGGCAACGCTACAGTGGCCGTATCCCTTGCGGTCGCAAGGGCCGGTGCCATGTGCAACAACATCCCCGTCTACCAGCATATCGGAAAGGACCATGTGACCCTTCCCGTTCCCATGCTGAACATCATCAACGGCGGGAAGCACGCCGGAGGCAACCTGAAGATCCAGGAATGTATGATCATTCCAGCAGGTGCCAAATCATTCTCTGACTGTCTGAGGATGTCCTCGGAGGTCTACATGCATCTCAAATCCATCCTGAAGAACAAGTACGGGGTCGGAGCCATCAACATCGGGGACGAGGGAGGATTCGCTCCACCGCTAGACACTGTGGATGAGGCATTGTCCACCATAGTCTCCGCTGTATCCGATGCTGGATACACGCCTGGAAAGGATGTGTTCCTTGCTATCGATGCGGCTTCGTCGGAGTTCTACAACAACGGAGTCTACGATGTGGACGGCATGAAGCTCTCCGCAGGCGAGCTGGCAGACCACTATGTGCAGCTGACGAAGGACCATCCTCTGATCAGCATCGAGGATCCCTTCTTCGAGGACGACTTCGAGACCACAGCGGAACTCACCAAGAAGGTGGGCAAGCATGTGCAGATCGTGGGTGACGACCTCTTCGTCACCAACTCCAAGCGTCTCGCCAGAGGTATCGAGGCAGGAGCGGCCAACGCTCTTCTCCTGAAGGTCAACCAGATCGGTACCGTCACGGAGTCCGGAGAGGCAGCGTACATGAGCTTCCAGAACGGATACAACGTCGTGGTATCCCACAGGTCCGGAGAATCCGAGGATACGACCATCGCAGACCTTTCGGTCGGATGGGGTTCCGGAGAAATCAAGACCGGTGCACCCGCAAGGGGAGAGAGGACAGCCAAGTACAACCGTCTGCTCAGGATCGAGGAGGAACTCGGTTCCAAGGCCAAGTTCCCGGGAGTATCCAAGTTCCACCTCTGAGGAAATCACATGGAGAACGCCAGGAACATCCCCCTACTGTGCGACTACTACGAATACACAATGTCCAACGGGTACGTGGAGAACGGACTCCAGGACAACATAGTGTACTTCGACATATACTTCAGGAACGTCCCCGACAAGGGAGGTTTCTGCATATTCGCCGGTCTCGAACAGCTGGTGGACTATATCCTGAACCTCCGCTTCACGGACTCGGATATAGAGTTCATGCGTTCCAAGAACACATTCTCCGAGAAGTTCCTTCAGTATCTGAAGGACTTCCGTTTCACAGGGGATGTATGGGCCATCCCCGAAGGGACACCAGTGTTCCCCGGGGAACCCCTGGTAACCATCAGGGCCCCCATCGCCCAGGCGCAGATTCTTGAGACGTTCTCGCTTCTGACCCTTAACCACCAGACCCTGATCGCCACCAAAGCGAGCCGTATCGTCAGAGCGGCAGAGGGCAGGGTCGTACTGGAATTCGGTTCCAGGAGGGCACAGGGCACCGATGCGGCCATACTTGGTGCAAGAGCAGCCTATATCGCAGGATGCGGCGGGACCGCCTGCACAGTCAGCGACAAATGGTACGGCATACCTGCGAGCGGGACGATGGCCCACTCATGGGTCATGATGTTCGATTCCGAGTACGAGGCGTTCGTGAAGTTCTGCGAACTGTACCCGGACAACGCTACATTGCTGGTCGACACGTACGATACGCTCAACAGCGGTATCCCCAACGCCATCAAGGCGTTCAAGGCCACGGGCATCACCAAATGCGCAATACGCCTCGATTCTGGGGACTTCTCCTTCCTCACCAAGAAGGCAAGGAAGATCCTGGACGATGCCGGGTTGAAGGACTGTAAGATCATAGTCTCGAACGCTCTCGACGAGAACCTCATAAGGGACCTTCTCGACCAGGGGGCGATCATCGACGGATTCGGTGTCGGGGACAATCTGATCACATCCCACAACGACCCTGTCCTGAACGGTGTGTTCAAGCTCGTTGCTACGGAGCACGACGGGACGATAATCCCAAGGATCAAGATATCCGAGAACGTTGAGAAGATAACAACACCACACTTCAAGAAGATCTACAGGATCTACGGCAATGACGGAATGGCCGTGGCGGACCTCATCTGCATTCACGATGAGGTATTGGACCCGACAAAGCCCTTGGAACTTTTCGACCCTTCGGCCACTTGGAAGAGGAAGACCATGACCGACTACACCGCGAAGGAGCTCATGGTCAAGGTGATCGAGAACGGTGAGCTTGTATACGAACTCCCCTCGCTCACAGAGATCCGCGAACACTGCGCAAAGGAATTGGATACCCTGTGGGACGAGGTGAAACGTTTCGCCAACCCCCACCGTTACTACGTCGATCTTTCGCAGAGATTGTGGGACGTAAAGAAGGACCTCATCAACAATTCCAAACAGTGACGA
The DNA here is from genome assembly GCA_017468935.1 of Candidatus Methanomethylophilaceae archaeon. Lineage (GTDB taxonomy): Archaea > Thermoplasmatota > Thermoplasmata > Methanomassiliicoccales > Methanomethylophilaceae > Methanoprimaticola. The sequence goes on along the minus strand of JAFUHJ010000183.1, from coordinate 607 downwards.
AAAGCGTGGCGGAATTACGATTTTCGTATAATCTGATGGATTTTTATACTCGTAAGTAACGTTAAAATTGCTTACAAGTAGTATATAAAGTTCACTATCCAAAAATGTACAAATATGGATTACACGAATCGACTAAACGGGATAACAAATTCTTGTTAAACTAAGGGTTTATATCGGACATAGATGGTCATGTGTCTTGTAGGTGCGTCGGTCACTTCTGACTGCAATCAAGCCGACGTATGCTGCGTGTTGGGGGACCATAAGATGGATGGAGATACGTGTAACGTTGGAAGTTATATTCCGCATGCACAGTCCAGGATCAGACTGGACATGTTCTCATCGGAGAATGAGATGTGTGTATACTGTGCATGTGGACGTATCGTCGCCTTGGACAAATCCGAGATGTAGCTCAAGATCACTCTTGGAAAGAACCTCGAATGCATGTCCTGCCGGAATAAGCGGATAGCAAATGAGACCGACTATTTGAACAACCTTTACGAATGGCTCATAAACGAGGAAACGAATTAACTCTAAGAACCTTATATAGTAATAATAATTGTATTTTCTTGTTACTTTTAATAAAACCTATGTACACACGTATATAATG
>JAFUHJ010000182.1 GCA_017468935.1 Candidatus Methanomethylophilaceae archaeon | reverse complement strand
GCCCTTGGCCGACCCGAAGGACCAGGAGTTCTTCGAGTACATCCAGGAGGAGTTCTTCCAGCAGCCCTTCTGTGCCAGGAGCTGCGAGTTCCCCGATGCGGAGAAGCGCGTGAGGAGTCTTATCCGTCACGGTGTATTGTCCTGCTATGCGGAACTGGTAGAGGTATCTGGAGGACTTGTTTCTCAGCACGAATATACCTTCTACATAGACGGTAAGCACGGAGAGGTCACGACACTTCCATAAACGTTTTAATAAACTTACACCGGTCTAAACTAAAGTTGCCAAGCTTGGTCAAAGGCGAGGGACTCAAGATCCCTTCTCGTAGGAGTTCGCCGGTTCGAATCCGGTCTTCAGCACCACCAGGTGGAGATCATCCGTCAGGGCGCCATCTCGGAAAAGCAGATCATGGAAGTCTTAGAATGCTGACAAGTGAAGAATTGGAGAAGCTGCGCAAGGCAGGCAGGGTATCCGGAGAGGCCAGGGAACTGGGCCTTTCCATGTGCGAGCCTGGGGTCAAGCTCTACGACGTCGCACAGGAGGTTGAGGGATACATCCGCAAGCACGGATGCAAGCTCGCATTCCCCTGCAACATCAGCAGGAACGAGATCGTGGCCCACGCGACCCCGAGCTGCGACGACAAGACCGTATTCGAGATCGGGGACATCGTCAAGGTCGACTGCGGCGGCATACTCGACGGATTCATCGGCGACACCGCCGGGACCGTGGAGGTCGGTTCGCGCAGCTATCCGGAGCTGGTCGAGATCAGCAAGACCGCCAGGAACACCGTGGCCGAGTTCATCGGAGAAGGCGTGCCTCTCTGTGAGATCGGAAGCGCCGTCGAAAGGACCATCAGGGGAGCGGGCTTCGCACCGATCGTGAACCTCTGCGGACATCAGATCGCCAGGAACCAGCTCCACGCCGGATTCTCCGTTCCTAACTACGATAATGGTGACGATACTAAGATCCAGTCCGGTATGACCGTAGCGATCGAACCCTTCGCCACAAACGGAAAGGGATACTTCAAGAACGGAAGGCCCGGTAACATCGTCCGTATCATCAGGGAGAGGCCCTTGGCCGACCCGAAGGACCAGGAGTTCTTCGAGTACATCCAGGAGGAGTTCTTCCAGCAGCCCTTCTGTGCCAGGAGCTGCGAGTTCCCCGATGCGGAGAAGCGTGTCAGGAGCCTCATACGCCATGGTGTGCTGTCCTGTTACGCTGAGCTCGTGGAGGTGTCCGGAGGGCTGGTCTCGCAGCACGAATACACCTTCTACATAGACGGTAAGCACGGAGAAGTGACCACACTTCCATAAACGTTTTAATAAAACTCCCCTTACACCCAGATTAAGCTGAAGTTGCCAAGCCTGGTCAAAGGCGAGGGACTCAAGATCCCTTCTCGTAGGAGTTCGCCGGTTCGAATCCGGTCTTCAGCACCATTCCTTATCTCATCTGTATCTCGGACAGCGTCAGCTCAAGCTGTATCCGATCAATTGTGTACAAAGTGAGGAGGCATCTTGCGATGCCTCCTGGTTCAGGTTTAGAGTTTTGCGATCTCGTCAGGAGTCTCGGTCCTGATGAAATCGTAGTTGTCGGAGAACATCTCCATGGGTTTGCCCATGGTCAGTCTCATGAGGAGACCGGCAACGGCTCCTCCGATGAGTGCGACAGCAAAGACGATTACTGCCATTGCAAGGTCCGCAAGAGCCATGGAGGTCTCGCCTGCGATGAATAGGACGACTGCACAGGAAATCGCTCCAGTCCATCCTGCCATTCCGTGCAGGTTGTGAACTCCCATGACATCGAGGACACCGAGCTTGTTGCACAGCCTGGGCTGCAGGTAGATGAAACAGAGCGCAGAGACTGCACCAGCGACTATACCGATGATGAGTGCTGCCCAAGGGCCGACGATGATCAAAGGTGCTCCGATAGCTACAGGTCCTGCCAGCATCGCATAGGTGTATGTGAGCGGGTTGACCTTCTTCTGACATACCATGCAGACCACGTATGCGCTGATGATGGATCCGAGTCCTGCCATGTAGCAAGTCATGGTTCCAAGTGCGAAGAGCTCCATGGGGAGGAATCCGCAGACGAAGGTAGGCCAGAGTACCCAGAGGAGCATACTGGCGAGCCATACGAAAGATACGCTGTGCGTGGTGGTGTTCATAGGTTCTTTGAATGCATCTTTGACCCTTAAGGCGATACAGGCTCCGAGACCGAAGTATGCAGCGCACATATGGACCATGATCGATCCTCCGTCGTCGGTGGTAAGAGCACCGAAGAGCTCCAGGTTTCCGACGAGATATTCAACAAGACAGTAGACGACAGCGAACACTATTCCGCCGAGGAAATAATGCCACTGCTTGACTGTCCCTAGGAACACTCCGATGGCAATCACATATGTGATGGCGCATATCACAGCACCGATCATGAGGGTCTGGTTCCAGTCGTCGCCAAAATAGAACTGGTGGATTCCTGCATACACGATGTAGCTGGCCGCGGCCGAGAGAAGGACTGCAAGGCAGACTCCCCACTCGAATTTCTTAATGAAGATCATCAGGAATGCGACGAGCATGAGCATGAACCATACTCCGATGTTCTTGAGGAACATGAAAGCTTCATTCAAAAGATCGTTGTCCTCGTCAGGGAAGTCTCCCGAGGGTGTGACGTATTCTTCGGGGATCAGAGGGCTGTCGGGGGATGTGGCGTCTGCCATCCCGAAAGCGAATCCGGCGAAGATCCCGACAAGTGCTATCATCAGGACCAAGGTAAGTGCCAAGGTCTTCTTTGTACCAATCATTGATTTATCCTCCTTCTAGGGTAAACGAAAAAGAAAGCGTCTTCCAACTTATAAATAAGATTTGTGTAACTCTATGATATCTTTTTATAGTTGAATTAATGAAATCTGTAGAGACATACTGCTTACTTTTTATATTGGAATAGTAAAGGGATATGTTATTATATAGTGGGCCCCCCGAAACGAGGATCGGGGGGAAGGGGTTTGAACTGAGGAATTTCAGTATCTGTAGTTCTTGGGGTCGTCGTAACCGCCGTACATCACACCGGTGTTGTAGGGGGTGATCTCGAATCCCCAGTCCGCCATGCGGGCGAGAGCCTTGTCGTAGACCTCGAGGTACTCCTTGGTGGGCCTGACGGTCTTGACATCGTAGCATTCCTGGAAGGTCTTTCCGAGGTCTGCGGTGGTGTACTGGGGCTCGTACCAGCCGGTGAACTTCTTGAGGAGTTCGTTGACCTCAGGGATCTTCATTCCTGCTGTCTGTGCGGCTGCCTCTCCCATGACACGGGCCTCCATACCGGTGGTCTTGTCCTGGACGACTCCCTTTGCGACTGCAGATCCGGAGAGCAGTTCTCTTCCGGAAGCGGTGTCACAGATTGCCTGTGCTGCTGTCTCGATCAGTCCCATCTCAGTGCAGGGTCCTGCAATGGGGTAGTACTGGTTGGCGAGGAGCAGGTCGGTGTTGTTGTCGACTGCTGCGCAAGCGTGTCCTGCGACGGCAAGGGTCTCCTTTGCCATCGTGGTTCCCCACCTGATGTGGATAGGTCCGTCAAGGTGGAAGTTACCGGAGAAGAGTCCGAAGGATGCCAGTGTTGTTGCGACATCACAGATGGCGGTCTCCTCGAGGTTACCGCAGTATCCACCGAAGATAGGCATCTGCTCGATCATGATGACATCACCGCTGATTGTCCAGCCGGCGAGCATGTTCAGTCCGGTCATATCAATCTTCAGCTCGTTGAGCTGTGAGCACTCGTGGGCGTCGGTGATCCTGTGTCCGGCGTTGGGGCAGTCTGCGACAAGCCTTGCTGCCTCGGACAGAGGAGTCTCGGGTCCCTAGACACCGAGTCCGGGCCTCTGGGCTCTGATCCTTGCTTCCTTTGTTGCCCTGAGCTCCTGCATTGTTGCGCGGACCTCGTAGGGGGTCTTGGACTTGGCGGGCTTTCCCTCGACGGTGGTCATGACTCCGTTCACGAGGTCGTCAACGATACCTTCCTGGGCGTATGACTGCATGATCTGTACGAAGACGTCTTCAGAGATAGGGGATCCTGTAGGTCCTCCCTGGATGACGGGCTTGATGGGTGCGTTTCCGTGCCTGGGGTAGAACCTGGCAACGTCCCTTCCCTCTCCGAGGATGATCTTTTTAGGTGCCCTCTTGATTCCCTCCCAGATTTCCTCTTCCGTGAATTTCATTACACGGCCGAGGTCCTGGCAGTAGAATCCGCAGGTTGTCAGCATCTCGAGTCCAGCCTGGAACAGGTTGTTCTTGGTCTCGTTGTCCTCAGGGACGAACTTGTCGCCGAAGTTGAGCTTGTACTTCTCTTTGAGCGCTGTCGCTGTCTCGGGGATGATCTTGTAATCCCAATCTGCCTCAGGGACCTTCTTTCCCTTCACGAATCTCTCGTAGACGTCCGTGATTGTCAGGAATCTTGTTGCTGCCATAGTTTTCACCTAATGTTATCTCCGTAATCAGTTTCCTGTGAGCTTGTCAACGAGTCCGATGATCTCGTTTGCAGTCTCAGAGTATCCGTCCGCTCCGATCTCGTCGCACCACTCATTCGAGCAGGGTGCTCCGCCGAAGATTGCCTTGTAGGGTGCTTCCATCTCTTTGATGGTCTCTACGAGCTCTCTCTGGGACTCGAGGGTGGTGGTCATGAGTGCGGATCCTCCGCAGACCTGAGCGTTGTTCTCCTCGGCTGCGTCCATGAAGTCCATTGCGGATGCGTCGGGTCCGAGGTCGATAACATTGTATCCGGCTCCCCTGAGCATGGCACAGCAGACGTTCTTTCCGATCTCGTGGATGTCTCCCTCGACAGTACCCATAACGACGGTTCCCTTCAGGTTTCCCTCTCCACTCTCCATGAGGGGCTTGAGGATGTTCAGTGCTGCCTCCATTGTCTTGGATGCCGCAACGACCTGAGGTAGGTAGATCTCCGCCTTGTCGAACCTGATTCCGATTGTCTCCATTCCCTTTCCAAGTCCGTCTCCGATGATGGTTCCGATATCCATCTTGGCGTCGATAGCTTTCTGCGTTGCTTCCTGAGCAAGCTTGATGTTCCATGTCTCGACTGATGTCTTAAGGTCAGCGAGAATCTGTTCGTTTGCCATTTCTTTTCCTCCTTTTGGACCGGTTTTCCCGGTTCTGATTAGAAGATTCGAGTCCATCCATATAAAAGATTTGCGAATTGGCATACCCATCCAACTCGAAAACAGGCGTTTATATTGATTGAATCCTCAAAATTTTGTATAAAAATATACAATATTATGTAAAAATAGTGATGTTTATATATGGCTACTCCAACCATCCATAGTTAATTTTAAATACACATCAAAAAAAGGTGTTGATTTTTCAATAAATTTGATATTTTTATTATGAATTTTGAGCGGCTAAATCACATAAATATTGACCACGACAATATTATGTTGGATGGATGGATGCTATGTCCACACAACATAGCAAAAACCCATCCAACTTCACGGCAGTTGGAGGACAGTAACCGCCACATGTATGTGAGCGTCTCCGATCCTCCATAGCTTTCAAAAAATTCATATTCGGATCGGCCATGTTCCTCTATAAGACCAGAGGTTCCAACGTTTCTTCTATTCTTTTTGCATGCTTACTTTTATTAATAATAAGGACATCGGGCCGTTTACGTAAACTCAGGACCCACTCTCTATATGGGGGCGAAAACTGAGAGCCCATTCCGGAAGGAACTTGGGCTTGACGCAATCCCTTCGGGGATCATTTACGGAGGAATGAAAATGGCCAAAGCGAAGAAAGACTCGCAGCAGACCGAGGATGAGAACTTCAACTATATCGTCCGTATCGTCAACACCGATATCGACGGTCAGAAGAGGACAGTCATCGGTCTCCAGAGCATCAAAGGAGTCGGAAAGAGGGTCGCACAGATCGTTGCCAAGAAGGCAGCGGTCGATCCCACAATGAGGATGGGATCCCTTCCCGACGAGAAAGTCAAAGAGATCGAAACCCTCGTCAAATCCTACGTCGAGTACGCACCTACCTGGGCAATCAACAGGCAGATGGACTACGAGACCGGAGCAGACATGCACCTTTTCGGTCAGGACCTCGAAGTCATCCAGAAAGAGGACATCAACAGGATGAAGATGATCCGCTGTTACCGCGGTATCAGGCACGAGACCCACCACAAGGTAAGGGGACAGAGGACACGTTCGAACGGCAGGCACGGACTCACCATGGGAGTCTCCAAGAAGTGAAGGTGATTTGAATGGGAGATCCAAAGTTTTCAAGAAAGACATATGACACTCCTTCTCACCCTTGGCAGGGAGAGAGGATCAAGGCTGAGGTCGAGGTCGTCAACGCCTTCGGTCTCAAGAACAAGACAGAGGTCTGGAAGGCAGAGACCGTCCTCAGGAACCTGAGGGGTCAGTCAAGGAACCTCCAGGCACGTCTCAGAACAGGTGACGCCCAGGCAAAGATCGAGGCAGATGCCCTTCTCGCAAAGTGCGGAAGGCTCGGATTCCTCACCACCGACGCCACCCTGAACGACATCCTTACCCTGAAGGACGAGGATGTCCTGTCCCGCCGTCTCCAGACCATCGTCTACGAGAAGGGACTGTCCAGCACAATCAAGCAGGCCAGACAGATGATCACACACGGACACATCTTCGTGAACGGCCACAAGGTAACCGTTCCCGGATACATCGTCACAAGGAAAGAGGAGTCCTCCATCGAGTACAACCCCGCTTCCCCCTTCACCGACGAGATGCACCCCATGAGGATCTCTGCAGAGCAGGCAGCGGCAAACGCAGCAGTCAAGGCAAAGGCCGAGGCAGAGGCAGAGGCAGCAGCCGCAGCAGCAGCCAAGGCAGACGCCGAAGAGGCTGGAATCACAATCGAGGATGGTGAGCAGTGATGACCGCAAAATGGGGAATCGCCAACATATTCGCGAGCTACAACAACGTCATGATCACATTGACCGACATCACCGGAGCGGAGACCGTCGCAAAGGTCACCGGCGGAATGGTCGTCAAGCAGGCGAAGGACCAGTCTTCGCCTTACGCGGCACAGAGGGCGGCAGAGAAGATCGCCGAGGTCGCTAAGGAGAAGGAGTACGTCGGGATCCACGTCAGGGTACGTGCACCCGGAGGAAACAAGTCCGTCTCGCCCGGACCCGGTGCCCAGGCCGCCATCCGTGCTCTCACAAGGGCAGGACTCAAGATCGGCCGCATCGAGGACGTCACACCCATACCGCACGACGGAACCAAGAAGAAGGGCGGACGCAGAGGACGCAGGGTCTGAGGGGGACATCCCATGGACATTCAGATTATCGAAATGGCTGACAGGAAGGCAAAGTTCATACTCAAGGACTCTTCCCCGGCCATGGCGAATGCGCTCAGGAGGACACTCCTTTCGGACATCCCCAAGATGGCGATCGACACCGTTGAGTTCTACACCGGTAAGATCGAGGGAGATGACGGGAAGGAGTATGAGAGTATCACGCCCTTGTTCGAGGAGATCATCGCCCACAGGCTGGGAATGCTCCCGGTCCCAACGGATCTAGACCTGTTCGTCCCTCAGAGCGAATGCGAATGCGGCGGAGAGGGCTGCCCCAACTGTACCATCATGTACAGTCTTCAGAAGACCGGACCCGCAACGGTCCTTTCCTCTGACCTTCAGCCCCTCGGCGGACCCAACAGCGACAAGCTGAGGATCGTTGACGAGTTCATCCCCATCGTCGAGCTCACGGCCGACCAGGGAATAACCGTCTACGCCAAGGCAGTCATGGGGACCGCTAAGAAGCACGTGAAGTGGCAGGTCTGCAACGGAGTCGGTTACAAGTACATGCCTGTGATCGAGATCGATCCCAAGCACGCCTCCGATGACGCCGTCGTCGCATGTGCAGAGCTCTGCCCCGCAGGACTCGAAGTGAAGAACAAGAAGCTCGTCGTCAAGGACCCCGTGGCTTGCGGATACGCAAAGGGATGCCTCGAGAAGCTCGACGAGACGGAAGGAGTCACAGTCAACTGGGACGACACCAACTTCCTGTTCAAGTACGAGACCGACGGTTCGCTCACAGCCCAGCAGGCATTGGATATCGCAGTAGACATCCTCTCGAAAGAGGCAAAGGGATTCGCTGACGATATCAAGGTTCTCTGAAGAAACATTTCACCCCTCGCAAGAGGGGTTCCTTCTTTTCAATCGGTTCCGTCAAATAAACGATTATATGTACTCGTCACCATTCGAATCCAACAGACGTATCCTGAATTCTGAATTTCTGGAGGGGTTGTATGAACAACAACATGAAGATTTTGACAGTGGCCGCAGCGGTCGTTCTGATTGCGCTCTTCGCGTCCTTCATCTCATCCGACAAGGGAAGCGAAGGTCCGGATCAGCCGTCGATTGTCGACGAATGGAATCTCGTATCCGTCTACACGGGGGAATGGGTGGACGGCGTTCCGCTGTACAGCGTAGACACGATGCAGGATGAGAAGGTGAGGATCGAGCCCTATAAAGGAGACTTCTACATATTCGACGACGGAGCGGATAGGCTCTATTGCTCGTGGGACGGAGAGAGGATGATCACATCGGGGATCGACGGTATGGCTGTCGCCGTGTACATCTCGCAGCTTCCGAAGAATGACAATTTCATGATGGCGGCCTACTTCGAAGGAACGGATGCCGTTGTCAAGCTGTATCAGCGTCAGGGCTATGTCGGGAGCTTCCCCGGATTCACCATGCCTGCAGACCTTCCCAAGGTCGGAGATGTCATGAGTTCGTTCAAGAACAGGGAGTACACCGATGAGGGGGCGATAGACCACGGCGTGAACACCTTGACCGTCAAGCTCATCGAAGGGAACATGGTGTTCTGCGATGTGCTGATGGATGATTTGCAGTACAACTACATCAGCATCTGCATCGGCGGAAACGTTTTCGCCACTCTGGGCGCATACGAGGACAGCTATGTCTATGATATGACCGAATTCAAGAACGGGGTGATGTACACTTCATCGTTCGATCTGGAGACGAGGAATATATGGGTGACCGAATACGGAGACGAATCCAAGAAGGAATATCCGGACAAGTACCTGTCTAGTTGCGAGTATGTCGGTACAGAGAATTACGTGATGTTCAAGGAAGGTGAGATCGTCGAGGAGGGCCAGGACAACAATATGACATTGATCGTGCTCGGACAGGAAGACGAAATACTGTCGATCTTTGTCCTGGACGAAATGGAAGCGGAGGCCGCTACGTGGACTGCGTTGTTCAGCGATTCGATGACAACCCACCATTACGGTATCTCGGTCCATTCCTACATCGAGTACAAAGGCGTGCTTTACTGGGGTCACTACACCGGTTACTTCAAGTCGAGCGATTGCAATGAGCTTGTCATCCACGGTTCTCTGAGCAGCGCAGAGGGATACGATATCGTGATATCCCAAGAATACAGGCTGATCGCCTGAATCGGATGCAAAGGGCGGGGGCGACCCTGCCCGCTTACCGCAGGCTCTCAGAAGAAGTCCGAGAGCTTGCATTTCTTTATCTTGTCGTTCTCGAACACGGAGTTCATGTTCATCTCGAGGATGTCTATCCTTTCCCTGGTGTATGCATCGAGTCCGTACTTCTCACCGATGGTCTTGGAGATCTGCAGATACTTTTTCACCGAAGCTTCGTGGACCGTGAGGTTCAGCGGGTTCTTGCACTTGTAGCATGTTCCGCTCAGAGTCATCCTGCGGTACTTCTCTCCGCATTTGGTGCACCTTACGGTCTGCGTGGAGAAACTCCTCAGGTTTCCGATCATATCCGGCATGAAGTGCTTGTTCAGGACACGGACGGCCACGTCCTTCTCGTCGACGGCACGGATCTTCCTTCCGAGCTCGAGCTGGGCATCCATCTTGTCCATCATGGACTCCAATGTCGTATAAGCGGAATACTTGGGGCCGTTGGCGATGTCCTGGGTATCATGGGTGAATCCCATGCCCTCGTACTGCTTCTCGGTACCGATACGTCCTGCGATGAGGTCCATGTGCTTCTCTATCTCCTTGGGTTCCTTCATCGCCATGGCCGCTTCGTACAGCTCCAGCGGGTATTCCCTGAGACAGTCCACGTTGTGTGCTTCCTTGTCGATCTCGTTCGGATCCAGCCTCGTCGTAAGAACCAAAGGTGCATCCATGAGTCCTCCTCTCCTGTCGGGCAGGAAGCTCCTGGAGAAGTTCAACAACGCATCTAGGCCGAGCATGAGACAATCCTCATCTCCGTCGCAGTTCCTTCTCTTGGCCGCATGGAAGAACGGGTGTCCGTAGCATCCGCGGACATCGGCATATCCGATGATACGGCATAGGATACAACCGGATGTGTGGGGTGCGAGACCGAATACGATGTTACCAATCAGATCCGTCCTGTTACTGACGTTGTAGTAACGGGGCAGATGATAGAGCATCTCCAGCTCGTCATCAAGATATGTGGCGACCCTTGCGAGATAGTCCCCGCAGTCCTTGGCAGGGATGACGTCCTGTACCTTGAGTTCGCATATCTGCTCCGGATCCACGAGCGGATCGCCGTTCCAGTCTTTGACGTAACCGAGTTCGTGGGCCTTCTGGATCGAAAGTCCGATCTCCCTCGGCTTGAAGTGTGTAAGAGGGATGTCTGTCATGTCGAAACGGACGGTTCCGTCCTTGAACACGGAAATGCCGTTCTTGGATCTGAGTATTCCCTTCTCCAATGGTTCCACTGTTTTCGTCTTGGATATCAGGACATCGTGGCATTTGACATCCGGAGGGTTCTGGATGCCGAGGTATTCGCATGCAGCCTCCAATTCCTCCTTGAGGTTGATCATTATGGGTGCCGGGCCGTCCCCTCCCATCTCGTTCTTCTTGGGGACGTAGACAGTATGCCCTCCGCAGTTCCTGCACCAGTTGCGGAATGTGGTGATGTTGCATGTCCTGCAGTACCTGTTGGCCACAGTCTCCTCGTACTTGGGGTTCCTGGCCGCTGCGGCCCTAAGCTCCTTTCCGACCTCGGGGTCCTTGGTCACAGGGAACACGCAGTGGAGCTTGGGCGAGAGTTCACGCTCCTTCGCCTTCTCGGGACG
>JAFUHJ010000018.1 GCA_017468935.1 Candidatus Methanomethylophilaceae archaeon | reverse complement strand
GTGAGAGGACGGCTGGCGAATTAATCGCCAGCCTCCTACTCGATTCATTCCTGTTCGATCTTGACCCTCTTGGGCAGGACGTAGAGGTCTCCCTCGTTGTCGATACCCACGGAGGCCTCGACGTCGTAGACGTCCTTGATGAGTTCGGGTGTGATGACCTTCTTCGGTTCACCGATGGCCACCAGTTCTCCCTTCTTCATAATGACGCACAGGTCGCAGTATCTGGCCATGAGGGATATGTCATGCTCCGCCACAAGGATGGTCATATCCTTCTTGACCATGGCCTTCAGATATTCCATGACCTCGAGCTTGAACTTCATATCCAAGTGGGATGTGGGTTCGTCGACGAGCATCAGCCTGGGTTCCTGGACATATGCCTTGGCGATCAGCACGCGCTGCTGTTCTCCGGAGGAGAGCATGTTCAGCGCACGGTCCTGTAGATGATGGACTCCGAACTTCTTCAGTGTCTCCTCCACCAGTGTCTCGTCCTCGTCGGTCTCCCACCACATGTTCTGCAGGTAAGGGTACCTTCCGAGCATGACGGTCTCGAACACCGTCAGTCCGAAGGACGCGGTCATCTCAGCAGGCACGTTGGATACCAGCTTGGCGACCTCTGTCGGGGTCTTCGGGATGACCGACTCGCCGTCGATCAGGATATCCCCGCTGGTGAGCATGTGCATCTTGTTGATGCATCTCATCATTGTCGTCTTACCGCAGCCGTTCGGACCGATGAGGCCCACCAGCTTTCCCGAAGGGATCGAGAAACTGACATCCCTGTCGGCGTGGTAGCCATTCTCATAAACTTTGTCCAAATGACGGACCTCTAATAACGGAACCTCATCATCCATTGTACATCTTCCCCCTTACGAACAGGAGATAGGCGAACACAGGGACGCCTATTAAAGTGGTTATAGCTCCGACTGGGAGCTCGTTGCCCGGTATGATCATCCTTGCCGTAAGGTCGGCGGCCATCATCAGGACACCTCCGAGGGCAATGGATCCGGGAAGGACGAGGCGGTGATCGCCTCCGAACAGCATACGGCACAGGTGGGGAACCACCAGTCCGACGAATCCGATTATACCGCAGAACGCTACGCAGAACGCGGTCATTATCGATGCTAGTGTAAGTATAAGTGCGTTGAACTTCTTGACGTTCAGACCCATCTGGCTCGCCTGGTTCTCTCCCAGGAGCACAAGGTTCAGCTCCTTAGCGTACCTGAACAGCAGCAGGGAGATTATGATCACGGGTATCAGGATGAATACGGCCTTCTCCCACGTGATGTTGGCGAACGATCCGAACAGCCAGAGCAGGACATCGGACACCTTGTTCCCGGAGAACACTATCATCATTGTCTGGAAGGCTCCGAAGACAAGTCCGATCACGACTCCTGACAGGACATAGGCGTTGGTTGTTCCTCCTGCCCTGTTGGCCAATGCCATGGTGAGCAGGAAGGCCAGGAGGCCTCCTACTATGGCGGCAACAGCGACAAGGTAGATCGAGTTGGGCGACAGCAGGCCGAAGAACGTGAAGTTGAATGCAATCACTGCGATGGCGAACGTTCCCGCTCCAGAGGAGACTCCCATGATATACGGGTCGACCAGAGGGTTGCGTATGACCGCCTGGTATCCGGCACCGGCTATAGAGAGTCCGATTCCGACGGCCAGTGCGGCGATGGCCCTTGGCAGACGAGAACTGAACACCATGACCTCCTCCGGGGTCATCTCGCTT
>JAFUHJ010000017.1 GCA_017468935.1 Candidatus Methanomethylophilaceae archaeon | reverse complement strand
GTGGATATGCAATTTAAAGATTTGGTGATGAAAAACACCTGACGGACACATATCTGGATTGGTCCGGATATCTTACGATGGTCGGAATCCGATCCCCGGTCGCCGAACGATCATGTCGGCGACCAGGAGATCAGGCCTAAACGGTTTACAGTGATCCTCCGACCCGGGGAACGGATCGGCCGCTCACCATCAGTTCACTTTGTAGGTCTGCGAGATCACTATGTAGCTTCCGCTCTCGCTTACCAGGGTCCCGTACACCACGAGCTCATCGCACTTGGCTGAAGTGAAGTGACCGTAGTACTGCCCGACATAGTCGACCCCGTTGTATTCGATGACGGATTGAACGGATAATCCGTAGTGGTAGGTCGGTCTCAGATCGTTGATAACCATCGACCACATCGCACTCTCGTCACCGTCTTCGTCCGTGGCCGAGATGTAAAGGCACTGATCCTCCTGGTCGATGACCCTGATGTTCATCTTGTTGCCGTACTTCTGTTCGACGATCTTACCATCCTTGAAGATCACGAAATCCTCGGTACCCGAATATGTGCGCTTGGACAGATCGAAGTCCGGATAATCCTTCTTCGATTCGTCACCGTATTCCGTGACCCATGTGCTGGAAGCTCCCAAATCCTTCGACGAGCAATACAGGACATCTCCTCTGTACTCGGTCATGTCGAAGATATAGCTGTCCCCACAGACACCCAGGGACATGAATATCCTGTGGTCTATGTAGATGCAGGTGAAATAGTACAAGTCATCGCCCATGAGCACATCGTAGAAGAAGATGGGTCCATGCACGCCTCTGGCCGTCAGTGTGTTGGTTCCGTGGTCCTTATTTCCGTCCGGGGTGTATTCCCTGTTCTTGTAGGACTCCATGACCGTACCGTCCTCGGGAAGATCGAACGGGACCTTAAGTCCGGGGAAGTCGCCGACGTAGCCTTGGCGCTCATATACCTCAATGATCGCGGCACCGAATTCGTCGAAATACATGACTTCGAGGAAATTGGAGTTGTTCGCATCCAGCATGACTATCGTCGTACTGTACTTGCTCTCGGCGGAGATCAGCTTCTCCCCGTCCCACGCACCGTACAGACGGTCCGATCCGTCTCCCATGGTGTAGAAGTCGCCCTTGTAGTGCTCGATCTTCACCGCGCCGTGCACAGTTGTGTCTTCATAGTAGATAATCTTGCCATCGTTCCAACCGCCGATATATGCGGTCACCAAATCCCACTCATCGACTATCGTAGGTTCCTTCGGATCCTCTTTATCGGTTCCGTAGACAACGAACGAAGCGATCAGAACTACAACGATGGCAGCGACGGCAACTGTCGCCAGAATCATTTTGTTGTTCATCTAATCATCCTGGGCCCAAGGCCCTGTTGGAGGACAAATTCAGATGTTTCCCTATATAGGTTTCCAAAGGGGAACTAATCCATGAATCACCTATACAAAAAGCCCGGCGCCGTCGTACATGCGAGATGGCGGGATAGGGTTTCAAGATCAGGCCCGAAAACGGCTGCCGACATATTTTCAGACAGTTCCCTGCACACGAAACATACCCTCTCAAGATGAACTGGCTATACGAACCCTAGACTTTTTGTTTTGCATGTCTGGCTCATTGCACTTTCGGGTACTTTCGGACACCTCCCTCATAGGCTTTTATACAACCGAAACGATGATGAGATATCCCTCCAAAAGGAAGGAGTCGATACAATGGAAATGGAAGAACTAACACCCCATATTCAAGAACTGCAAAGGGTGCTCGGAGATAAGATCGACGAAGAACAGCTCGCATCGGAGCTGAACAAATATCTGAACGAGTACCACGTGAACATCGATGCCGCAAAGAGGGGCATCATAAGGAAGTACGGCGGGAACGACACGGCCACCTTCGTTACCGGGAATGCCCTGGTAAAGAAGATCTCGGAACTCACCGGGACGGAACAGAACGTGGACATAACCGCTAAGGTGGTATTCGTCGACAACAAGGAAATCACAGTCAAAGGTCTGCCCAAGCAGATCATATCCGGAATCCTTGGAGACGAGACCGGAACGGCCTCTTTCACGGTATGGGAGCCCGGAGCGCTCGTATTGGCGAAGGGTTCCGTCTATCACTTCAGGAACTGTTACTGCAAGACCTGGAACGACAAAGTCCAGGTCAATCTGGGGAACCGCGGAAGGGTCGAACCCGCCGACGGCGTCAAGATGGAACTGCCGGAGAGGCAGATAAGCGCCGCTTCCTCAGAGGTCAAGATCGGGAAGATCAAAGAAGGAATGGGCAACGTCACTGTGACCGGGAAGATCGTCTCGGTAGAAGCCAAAGAGATCACGGCGAGGGGGGAACAGAAGACGGTGTACTCCGGTATCATCGCCGACGACACGGGAAAGATCCAGTTCTCCGCATGGAGCGACTTCGGCCTCAAGGAGGGCGAGTCGGTCTGCATCAGCAACGCCTACATCAGAGGATGGAAGGGAATCCCCCAGCTGAACATGGGGGACAGATGCGAGATCAGCCGTGTGGATGAGGTCACGAACGTCGTCGACACGTCGGCTAACCAGAAGACCGTCGACGAGATCACGAGGATCGGAGGCGGACTGGACATCACATTGGAAGGACTCGTCGTGGACGTCCGTCAGGGAAGCGGTATAATCAGGAGATGCCCCCAGTGCAACCGTTCCATGCTGAACGGTGCTTGCACCACGCACGGTGCAGTGGAAGGTGTCATGGACCTGAGGCTCAAGGTCGTCCTCGACGACGGTACGGGTGCCATCAGCGCCATCATCAACAAGAACGACACTGAGAAGCTCACCGGCGTCACCCTCCAGGCCGCACGCGGACTTGCCGCTGTGCAGGGCGAAGGGGTCGTCGGCAGGGAGATGACCAGCAAGATCCTGATGAAGAGGATCAGGGTCGTCGGTAACGTCATGAGCGACGATTACGGGCCGAGCATCATCGTCAAGAGCGCAGAGAGCGTGGGAGTGAACATAGAGGCCGAGGCCAACAAACTCCTCGACGAAGTGGAGGCGGCGATATGAACGCAAGGGAGACCGCATGGAGGGTCTTCGCCACAGAGCTGAACTCTTCCACGCTGGAGATAAAGGCGACAGAAGAGAAGGCCCCTTCCTACATCGTCACGCCCCTCGGAGCGAAGATCAACAGGGTCCTGGTCGCCGGTGTCATGACCGAGAAGGAGAACATCGGGAGCGACGAGGAACCAATGTGGAAGGCGAGGATACAGGATGTCTCCGGAAGCTTCTACATCAACGTCGGAAGGTTCCAGCCCGAGGCTTCAGCCGCGATAGCGGATATCGAGATCCCCAGCTTCGTGGCTGCGGTGGGAAGGGTAAGGACCTACACCACAGACGACCAGAGGGTGTTCGTGTCCGTCAGGCCCGAGCACATCGTCCCGATCACCGAGACCGTCCGCAACGAATGGATCCTGGAGACCGCCAAATCTACATGGAAGAGACTGACCGCCACCAAGAAGGTGCTCGGGATGGGGGATGCCACAGAGCAGGATCTCATCAAAGCAGGGATGTCACCCACGGAGGCCTTCGGCATCACATACGCATTGGACAACTACGGTCAGATGCCCGATTCCACACTGTACCTGAAGACCATCCAGGCCGCACTCAGGATGCTCCTGCCGGAGAGGAACGTCGATCTCGGATTCCCCGAGGACTACTCTGATGAGCCTGACGAGATCGAGATCCCCGAGGGACAGAACGGCGGCACCGGCAACAATGCCGCGCAGCTCGAGGATATGATCCTCAGCCTGCTCGAGGAGCTGGACACCGACGGAAAGGGTGCTCCCAGGGAAGAACTCGAGAGGAGGGCCGAAGCAGAAGGAATAAGCAGCATCGAGCTCGAAGAGGTCTCCAACACACTGATGGACAAAGGGCTTGTCTACGAGCCCAACCTCAGATATCTGAAACGCATTTGATTCCGGAGGGGCCCTCCCCTCCATCATTTTACAGATCTATAAGAACGGATCTGCATCTCGAACAATAGATTGGATAAGAGGTGGTGCCCTCCCTCCCCTGGTGGGAGGAAGAGCTAATGTTGATCAACGTCACCAGAGGGGACTATGCCCACACCCCTGCCGAAGCAGGCGCACGTAATGTGCTGGAAACGACGATCGCTGCGGATCATCATACGACGACCCGAACTCCCTATTGGCCACCAATCCCCGAGGGGGACTGATGTATCACACCATAGGCGAACGCTCTTGCGCCCAACCTATACTACGTCGCCGCCCTGATGCTATACTGCATCAGTGCGAATGGAAACGTGAACGACTACGGGACTATCCCCGCACACCTACCGAAGCAGGCGCACGTAATGTGCTGACGCCGACACGCTACACCGGACCGCTATGCGACCCGATCCACCGGGAGCTACGACTACGGACCACCACCGGGACTCTGACCCGACCTCTACCCATACGGGCAACGCACCATCATGTGCTGGGATCCCACCATGCGGAACTTTAACCTACCCCGCGTACGACGCGGACAGCCGAGGCACCTCACCCCATACGGGACTGCGGAAACCCCATCGTTACCTACCCGACCTTACGGACGATACATGGACCTACTGGCGCAGACGCACCATTACACGATACGTAGAGTATGTGAGATATTAGGCACCCATAATTGTCCTTGGTGAATATAAATAACTTTGGTTAGTTACATCCATTAATAAGGATTTCGGTCAGTTTTTTAAACAGATCATCTAGACATTTTCGATGTCTGGCTATTTGAACCTGCTAATATGACTGATATCATATTTCCCATAACAGTTGGATGAATGCCTGAATAGTTATGGATACACTGAATCTTCGAATAATCAAGCAGAATCGGATTATAGAAGGCCCCCGAAGGGGCCGTGATAGTTTGAGAAACTCAGACGAGTTTGGCTTCGAAGTCGTCGATGGACAGCTGGAAGTCGTTGGGGTCCTTCAGGTCACCGCGCTTGGTGAGGACTTCCCTTGCGAGGATCCAGTAGACACATGCGAGTGCACGCCTTCCCTTGTTGTTGGTAGGGATGACGAGATCGACGTTCCTGGTCTCGTTGTTGGCATCGCACAGTGCAACGATCGGGATTCCCAGGTTGAGTGCCTCGTTGAGAGCCTGCTTGTCTGCTGCGGGGTCTGTGACGACAAGGACCTCGGGCTCGATGAATGCAGGGTTCAGGGGGTTGGTCAGTGTTCCGGGGACGAAACGGCCTGCGAATGCGGGTGCTCCGATTGCCTTGGAGAATTCCCTTGCGGGCTTCTGTCCATACTGCCTTGCAGAGACGACGAGGATCCTCTTGGAGTCGAACCTTGCCAGGAAGGCCGCTGCGTCCCTGAGCCTGTCGTCCGTCTTCTTGACATCGAGAACGTAAAGTCCGTCCTGCCTGACCTTGTAGATGAAATCCTTCATGTCCGCGGATTTCTGCTGGGTACCGATGTGTACTCCGGATGTCAGGTAGATGTCCTCTTCCACCAGGAGATCTACTCCGGGTGCTACATATGTTTCCTCTTCGCTCATAATGAAACCTCTTTATCAGTTCTTGACGACAGAGATCGGGATAAGATCCTTGTCGAACTCCAGCATGGCGATATCGATCGGGTCAAGCATATCCTCCGGATAGTCCGTGAGTACGGGCGCTCCGTATGAGATCTGCAGTGCCCTCGCTCCGATGATCCTTGCTTTCTCGAATCTTGTGTACTTACTGTGTGTCTCCATATAAGTCACCATACAGGATAGAGCCGTGTAGTTAGGTCGTGATTATAAAGGTTTGCAGCCCCCTTATTTTTAATGTTAGTACATATATCAAAAAACGCGCGCGCGAGAAGGTCATGATTCTACCTTATCCGAGGGCCTGTCGCTCTTGAGATTGAGTCCCACTATTCCACCCATCGTGATGGCAAGGAACAGGTATCCGAGCACGTCGAGACCATTGGAGAATACGACGATATCCGCCACGGCGGCACCTACGACACCGACCCCTACCCAAACCGCATAGCTCGCCCCCATTGGAAGCCCGCGCCTTAATCCGCCGTTCAGCAACAGCGTCCCTACGATGCTAAGACCGAATCCCAGCCCCGCATAGACGAGATCGGTCATACCGTCCGCCAGGCCCATGAACGTCGTGTATATCGCTTCGACGATACCTCCTGCGATCACCCAATACCACGCCGTATTCATCCTACCACCAGATCGAATCCTGCAACGCCCACGACTATCATCGCTATGAAGAGGAGTGTGTAACGGTCTATGGGATCCTTGTACAGCAGCCATCCGGCCAACGTTGTCATGACGGTACCGATGCTGACCCATACCGCATATGCTATGCTCACCGGCAGTGTACCTTCTGTGGCCATCGAGAGGCACGCCGGACCTATGAACATGAATGCGAGCACCACGGCGCCCCATAGGAGGTTCTTGGTCTCGTTGTACTTCTGCAGGGACACCATCCATATCGGTTCCATAAGCCCGGCGGCTATCACCCAGAGTAACCCGAGGTCGGTCATGCCTGTACCCCACGGCCTTCAGGCGATCTCCACCGTGGTGGATACGCTCGGATAGTACTTCGCATCGAGGAAGTAATCCCTCACCTTGCCGGGGATGTCTCCCAGGTCGTAACCGGTGGCGGTGGTCTCCCCGTAGATGAATCCGTCGGGGTTCACGTCGTAATCCCCGGATCCGCCTATCATGACGCCCGCACATGCGTGCTGCGGCATGAGGACGATAGCGACTCTGGTACCGAAGCCGAGCGCGTCCCTGCTCTGATGCGCTATGGCGACGAACAGCACCGAGGTGTCCTCGCAGTCCCCTCCGCTGTCGAAGAGGGTCTCCAGCGGGAACTTCCAGTAATCGTTGTACCCGGTGTACTCGTCATCGGCCTGGTACTGGATCTCCTGCGTGAACCTCACCAGGAAATCCAGGTATCCGTATTCGTCGACCTCGCTGTGGTTCAGCCTGTATAGCTCGATCAGCTTCCCGACCAGTTCCCCCATGTACGGGGCCATGCGCTCGTCCTCGTAGCTGTAGGTGACAAAGGTCCTGGTGCGGACATGGTCCGGTCTGTCGGGGGTCCTCTCCTGAGGGGTGTAGAGGCCCTTCGCGTAGACCACGTCCGAGTAATCGAACTCCAGTGTCATCTCGTACTCCTCCCCGTCGTAGGTCCAGGAGAACGTGCGGGAGACGGCCCCGTCGACATAGGCGCTGAACACCTTCTCGGGGATTCCGCCCTCATAGGCCAATATCGTGTAGGAACCGGGCTCGAAGACATACTTGCCGTCCTCGGACACCGTGGTATCACCGGTGTCATCGTTGGTCAGACGGAACTCGTCCGCATGGGTATCGAAGATATCCTCCAGATCCAGTTCCGTCCCGGGCTCCAGGTCCCTGTCCCAACCCAATCCGTTGCGGGCGAACACCTCCAAGTCCGCAGTCAGGGTTATCTCCAACACGGGTTCCTGGCCCAGGAGCTTGTTGGTCCTGTCGTACCATCCGCCGAATCCCCTCTCCTCGTCATAATCCGCGGTCAGCTTCGCCTTCCCGCCCATAGGGTAGGTCCCCTCGTTGCCGCTGACCTCGATCCCCTCGCCCTCCACCACGACCAGCGTGGCGTCGGTCTTCTTGTCAGTGTGGCCTTTTTCTGTATAAGTGTATGTCACCGACAGTCTGGACGTCGCCATCTGCTCGGCGACGTTGACCTTATGCTCGATCTTGTACGGTATCCATCCGTCCGCGACCCAATAGGTCCTGGTGTCTCCAAGCTTGACGGTCTCCTTGTACACGGTGCACTCCTTGTCGCCAGCGGCGGTGGATATTGTCTCAGTGCCGATCTCCTCCATGGACCCGAACTCGGGGACCCATATGGTCTTCGCCATGGGGATGATTGCCTTCTCCCCCATCTCGGTGTAATTGCGTTTGATAACCCCGGCCTCCAAGGTCTGATATTTCCCGTCCTCCCTGCTGTGGAAGAGATAGGTCATCGTGATGCTGCCATTCTCGGTGTAGGACCTCATGCCCTCGTCGTTCTCCCCGGCCACATCGTATTTGACCCAGTTGCCCGAATAATCCGTCGGGTCGTCATGATTCATGGATAGGAGAGCGAAAGCGGCGATACATGCGGCGACAACGACGGCGACGATGGCCACGGCCGCTATGATCTTGGAATCGAGATACATTTTAATCTGGGTCAGAATCGCTCTGATTCGATAAAAAATATGATGGGATGGATTGGAAACGTCCGGGGAGGGGTGCCCCTCCCCGGATATGGTTTGCTCATCTCTTGTATCTGACGTAGATGATGGCCGCGATTATCGCTACGATCACCGCAGCGACACCGACGATCACCCACACGTTGTTGTCGCCGGAAATGTCACCGCTGGATCCGCTGTAGAACTTGGCCTCCTTGGAATCGGGGTCCAGTGCGACGTAGTATCCGTCCTCGGCCTTGAAGAACGATGCCGGGTCCTTTCCGGGGTTGGCATCGGAGTATCCCTTGGTGAACACCCTGTCCTTCTTGTCGAGTTCGATGCCGATCTCGGTGCCGTCGGTGAATGTACCGCACTCGATGACGTTCTTGCCTTCGATGTAGACGTTCGAGACTCCCAGGAATCCCTCCCTGTCGCTGCCGTGCTCGTTGTCCTTGACGACCATGTGGCCCTGCATCTTGATCTTGACGTCGCTGCCGATGTAGATGCCTCCGACCCCTTCCGCGCCTTTATTCTTCGTGATGGTGCAGTCCTCGAGCAGGACCGAGCAATCCTTGAGGTAGAAAGCTCCGCCTTTGCCTTGATCTTCGAACGTGTAATTGGATTCGAACACGGCTCCCTTCACCTCGACATCGCCACTGCATACGCGGACGGCGCCCCCGTTGCAGTAGCAGTAGTTGCCGGTGAACACGCAACCCTTGTCGCCGTCAAGACCGATGACCACCTTGCCGCCGTCGATGAATATCGCTCCGCCGTCATCCCAGTCGAAATCCCACCCGCTCCTGTTGTTAGTGAACGTGCATCCTTTGATGGTGAGGGTCCCTTCTCCGTCCTCGGTGCATATTGCGCCCCCCTTCCCGCTGGCACGGTTGGCCAAGAAGGTGCATCCGGTCATCACCACGTCACCGACTCCGTCGAGGTCTATCGCTCCGCCGTCGCCGGAACTGTGGTTCTGGCTGATTTCACAGTTGGTTATGGTCAGCATCGTTCCGCCGTCGGCAGCGATAGTTCCGTCGCCATCTCCGGACTCGTTCTCGATGATCTTCACCCCGTCCAGCGTCACGGTCGAGGAGTCGGTGGCCCTCAGGAATGAACCGTCGTTCTCCGAATCACATCTGGTCACCTCTCCGCCCTTCATCGTCAGGGTGGAATCCTTGATGAATATTCCTCCTCCCTCGTCGGAAGCGTAGGGGTCGTCGATGTTCACATCGATGAGGGTGACGTTGCTGCCCTCTTTGATGTACAGACCACCTCCGTTGTCCACGCATCCGCCCTTGAGTGTACCGTTCTTGAAGGTCACAACGGCACCGCCGCAGACCTTGAGCTGGCTGCTATCATCGTAACCGCGGCCGCCGGGCCCTCTGTCCAAGAAGTGTCCTGCCAGATCGATGGTCAGGTCGCTAACGTCCTCTATGACCACATCGTCATGGTCATCGGCTTTGATATCGGAGCCAAGCACGATCGTATCCCCATTCCCCGCAGCATCCACTGCATCCTTGAACTCGTCCCAGGAGTTCACGGTCACGGTCTTCCCGTCGGCATCGATCTGCTCGACGGGGATCGACGCGAATGCCGACACCGCCATGAAGGCGATGGCCACCACCGCGAGCACCCTGATTACGGACGAGTATTGTCCGTCTGTGCTTCCAGATTTCATTGTATCAGATTGAAATGTCGTATCCGACATTAAAAAGATGCTATACGAATGTCCAATTTCTTTGATAACTGGCGTCGGGCATGCCGGCCTCCGCAAAGGATAATAACGGACTCGCCAATCAGCGGGGCATGACCGACGAGTTGACAGTCTGCGCGGCTGCGTTCTTCCGCAGCATCGGGAAGGATGTGACAACTTCCGAGGAATTCGTCATGATCGCATCCCTAGAACTCAAGTGGATGTCCCCGTCGGATGCGAAACTTCTGCTCAGGACGCTCCTGTCCAAGGGCATCATGGAGAAGAAAGGGGAGTACATCCGTACGGCCAAGGACCTGAGCGGAGTGGACCTTCCTCTGGCCTACAAGCCTTCCAAGGAGGTCCTCGACATGATCCATTCGGGACCTTCGCCCGCGCCTGCCCCTAAGAAGGAGGCCGACCCCGACATGTTCCACATCCTCATGGGCGTGGCATCGGAGAACGGAATCCAGACCAGGGACTTCGTACCGATATGCTCCAAGATCCAGAAGAGACTGGACATCGATATCGCCGCCGCTGCGCTACTGGTCCTCAGGGACAAGGGCGTTGATATCTCCCCCTACGTGGAGAGGGTCTACAGCAGCATCTCCGGTGCGCAGTGATAGATCAGTCATCCTTCTTGCGGAGTTTCGGTATCTTATCCTCCGAGTACTGTTCCTGCATCTGCTCCAGGACCTCGGGATGCCTTTCGAAGAACCTCTTCGCGTTGATGCTTATCCTGATGTTGATGATGAGGATGGACAGAAGGACCAACAGCATTCCGAATATCTCCAAGGGGCCCAGCACCTCGCCGAAGGCTATGGCACCTATGATCGTTGCCGACACCACCTCCAACATGGAGACTATGGATATGATCGTCGGGGACAGATATTTCGCGCTCCAAGCATCGAAGAACATCGGGATGAGGGAGGCGATGACACCGAGACCGAACAGGAACGGGACCACATCGGGATGGAATATCGTATCGACCACGAGATTGTGGTTGATGAACGGCAATGCTATCAGATCCGCGAGGAACGAACAGTAGAACAGATACACCGCCGGATGATAGCCTCTCTTGTAACTGAATGTCCCTCCGAGGATGTATATCGCGATGCAGAGTCCGGAGATTAGTGCCGCAACTATCCCCATGGACTCGATATTGCCGGTGGCGAATGTGCTGCCGGTGAGCAGAGTGCACCCGACGAACCCTGCAAGGACGGCAAACAGCTTCCTTCCGTCGATCCTCTCCTTGAAGATGAACAAAGACAGAATTATTACGTAGAACGGGAACATCATCTGCAGGATCGATGCCAGTGCCAGCGATATGTTCCCCAGGGAATACACGAAGAATATGTCGGCCAACAGCTTGAATACTCCGAACGAGAGGAAGAACAGCAAGCCTTTGGCCCCGACCTTCAGCAACTCCCTGTTGAAGAATAGGAGGATCGGCAGCAGAACCAAAGCAGTTATGGCAAGACGTGCGAACGCGATATCTAGGGCCGAATAACCGATCCCATCGAAATAACGGGTGAACAGACCGATGGTACCGTACATCATGTTGCCCATTCCGAGAACCAGAAGGGCATGCCTCTTATTCACCTCCAATCAATCACCCGCAGTAAAGGACCGGATACAAATGGTCCTGACGGACACTTGGATGGTTAAGTCCGTTAAAACAATTTCTGAACCCGCTTCCGCAATCATTCGGAACGTAAAGCACTTACGAAAAAGGGGGATACGGCATATGCACCTGCATATGCCAGGTAATGGATTTGAAAGGGTTCACTCCTTCTTGATGAAGTTACCGAGCGTCATCTTGTTGTTGCCGTTGCCGCCACCGACGGTCACACCGGTCTTGACGGTCTCGGTCAGTTTGATACCGAGTGCCTTCTCGATCTTCTTGATGATCTTATCGTCGGGGACCAGTGAGTTGGACTCGATCTTGGCCAATGTACCCTTCTTCTCGAGGATGGATGCGGCGAACTGTTCCAGATCCATTCCCTTGGCGACACGGGCCTCTCTGATGACCCCGCCGTAATCATCGACTAGTTCCACAGAGGAGGTACCGGCATAGATATCCTTGGTCTTCATCCTCTTCTCGCGCTTCTCGAGCCTCTGATCGATGACCGAGGTGGATATCGGGGCACCGCTCTGGTTGGCCCTGTAGTCCTCTCCGAACCTGGCGCAGTTGGGGCACACGTTCAGCCTGCTTCCCTCGATGACGACCGTCTTGGTCAGAGGGACCTCTTTTCCGCACATCTCGCAGATCATTCCGCTCATAGTTCTCCCATGCGAGCGATTGTTAATAACGATAATGGTAGGAAAGTCGACTGAGTTAGGCGCAACATTATATTATGACCCGTGATTACGAAAGGCAATGAGCAACGACGAGACGATTATTGACAGAAACGATACTGATCCGAGCTTCACCGACGAGGTGGCCGAGCTCAAGGCCAAGATCGTCACATTAGAAGACAGGAACGTGAGGCTTGTCGAGGACCTCCGCAACGCAGAGAACGAGAAGCGCTACGCGGAAGGAGAGCTCTTCAGACTCCAGAAGGACCTGGCAAGGATAAGGGCCGAGATGGAGAGACTCAAGACCCCTCCGCTGATCGTAGGAAGCCTCAGGGACATCCTTCCCAACAACCGTGTCGTGGTCAAGAGTTCAACCGGACCCGATTTCGTCGTGGCATTGTCCGATTACATAGACCCCAAGGACCTCATACCGGGTTCCAGGGTCACACTCAACAAGCAGACTCTCGCGGTCATGGACGTCATCCCCGCATCGGTGGACCCCATAGTCTCCGGTGCAGAGGTCGTTGACAAGCCCAACATCACCTACGACGACATAGGAGGACTCAAGCAGCAGATGCTGGAGCTCCGTGAAGCCGTGGAGGATCCGCTCCTCAGGCCCGAGCTGTACGCCAAGATCGGTATCGAGCCTCCGAAGGGAGTCCTCCTAGTGGGACCTCCCGGAACAGGAAAGACTCTCATGGCAAAGGCCGTCGCGAACGCCACCAACGCCACATTCATCAGGCTCGTGGGTTCCGAACTTGTCCAGAAGTACATCGGAGAGGGAGCAAGGCTCGTCCGCGATCTGTTCGATCTCGCGAAGGAGAAGGCACCCAGCATCATATTCATCGATGAGCTCGACTCCGTCGGGGCCAAGAGGCTCGACGTGGCGACATCGGGGGACAGGGAGGTCCAGAGGACCCTCATGCAGCTCCTGGCGGAACTGGACGGATTCACGGCCATCAAGGACGTCAAGATCATCGGAGCCACCAACAGGCCCGATATCCTGGACGATGCCCTGCTCAGACCCGGAAGATTCGACCGTATCATCGATGTCGGACTCCCGGACGCGGAAGCAAGGGAACAGATCTTCAGCATCCACATAGGTCATATGAACGTGGACAAGAAGATATCCGCGAAGAAGCTCGCGGATATGACCGAGGGATTCTCCGGAGCGGAGATTAAGAACATGTGCACCGAGGCGGGAATGCTCGCCATCAGGGACGGAAGGAACAAGGCCACAGAGAAGGACTTCACTGCTGCCAAAGATAAGATCAAGGATGCGGGCAGGAACAAGGGCAACCCTGTTCCCGCACACATGTTCCAGTAAGACAAAACAGGGGGGAACTTCCCCCTTATTATTTTTCAATCTGATCAGGATTTCTGAGTGTCCTCTCCGCCGAAGAATGATAACTGTGCCGCGGCGTATATCTCCTCAAGACCCACTGACGTTTCTGCAGAAACTGAACGGATCTCGCCGAAGACACCGGTGTTCTCCATAGCCTTGAACAATTCCATTCCGACCACCGTCTCTGGATTCATGTCCGAATCGAGAAGGTCACCGTAGAGTGCATCGGGTACCGAATACCAGTCGAGCATCCTCTGTTCATCCTCTTCGTTGAGCGTGTCCGCCTTGGACAGAAGATTCATCATCGGAAGCTGGAGTCTGAACTGTGCCAGTGCTCCCAAAACCATGGCCGTGACAAAACCGTTGGGTGACTTGCACAATGAGGGATCCGACAGATAGATGAGCATGGAATCCTCCCTTCCGAACGAATCGACCAGTACGTTGGAGGACTCCCTGAAAGCGAACAGCTCCAACTGTCCGGGGGTATCGACCAGCACATAATCGGTATCGTATCCTGCAAGGACGTCCTGCATCTTCTTGATGTTGACCGCCATCAGATCCGCTGCCACGATCTGCGCACCGTTCGGTCCCAGATTATACTCCTTCATCACCTCATCGAGTGAGATCCATTCCCTGATATCCACATCGGCGGTGTACGGGAGCGCATCGGCTCCGGGATCCATGTTAACGATCACAGTGTCCACTCCGGCGTCATCGCACCATTGCTTGAACGCCCCTACCAACGTGCTCTTACCGCTTCCGGCGGTCCCGATGAAAAACAAGAACTTCAAACCGATCAACGACCTTGGTAGCCATTGACGGGAAATCAATATAAAATAAGTACGCAATCAAACAATTATGGCCTATAAAGCTGGGGTAACACCCCTTTCGTTTGCGGCAATATTAGGAGGAACACTGACACCGCTACTGTTCGCCGTGGCCATTCTAGCAGACGGGAACTGGACCTTTGATGTCAACTCTCTATCCGACCTTGGCATATCCAAAAATGAAACGGTTGCTCTGCTGTTCAATTCGACTTGCATCGTCTCCGGTCTGTGCACATCGATATTCGGATTCGGCAAAGTGATGATGAGCAACAAACTGGATGCAGCCTCGGGAGTCCTGATGGGATTCTCTGGAGTGTTCCTGCTCCTGGTAGGGGTATTCACCAAGGCAGACTTGGGGGCCCATTTGACCGTTGCCGTGACATACTTCCTGCTGAACGCACTAGCGATAATGGTCAGCATGGTCAGCGACTACAGGAAGAACAGATTCTTCATGTTCTCATTCAACATCATCCTGATCCTGATAGTGATAGCGGCCACTTTCGGTTACACTTATAAGGGCGAGGAGGTCGTCTATGTGCTTCTCACATGCGCCTGGTGTATGGTCCAGGGATTGTCCCTTGCATTCAGCAAGCATTATAATACGGAATCCGATAACAGGATGGTAATAAGATGAGCGATATGCCCAACACGATGAAATTGGGGATGGGTTGTGCCTTCCTCGGTGCGATAGTCGCGTTCGCTTCCATGGCCGCTGCCTGGAACGGAACCGTCGATTCCGCAGCTCTTGTTGGTGTCGACATGGCCGCAGCGATGATGTTCTTCGCTGTAGCCGGCAGCTTCTCCACATACAGTCCGGTGAAGGGAAAGACTGTCGTAGTGCTCTCAGCACTCGCCACAGCGGTCCCTATCATCGCCGGGATCTTCGGTGCAATGGGAGTTCTCTTCACATTGATCTGCGCCGTTCTCGGAATCGTATGTATCGTCATTGCAAGCATGCAGAGCACGAGAGAATACGTCGACAACAGCAGGGTCGTCTGAAACTATACAGGGTCCGAAAGGGCCCTACATCTTATTTTGTTAGAACTAATACATCAACTTTTTTATTGGTAGTTGAGAATACCGAACTACCATGGATGAGAAGTATGCGTTTGCTCTTCGCAAACTAGCTCTCATGGGGGCTCTAGATGATTACGTCTCCATTTCTTCAAGGGAATTAGGGGAAGCCCTCGAGATGAGCCAGCAGTCCGCTTCCAAGAGGATCCTCGAGCTCATAGACCAGCAGTACATCACCAGGGATCTGGGTACCAGGAAGCAGCGCATCAAGATCACGCCGAAGGGCATGGAAGAGATGAAGAAGGAATATACCGAGTACCGCAGGATATTCGAACGCACCGACCACATCAACATCCGCGGAGAGGTCTCCAGCGGCATGGGCGAGGGCGGTTACTACATCTGCCAGGAAGGATACCTATCGCAGTTCCAGACGAAACTGGGATTCGTCCCGTTCCAGGGTACGTTCAACGTCCGCATCTATCCCGAGGAGATCGGGAAACTGGACATCGTGAGGAGCACGGCAGGTATCCTGATAAACGGATTCACATCCGAAGGAAGGAGCTTCGGCAACGTGATCGCTTACAAGGCGAAGATCCACAACATAGACTGTGCCATCATAGTCCCGGAAAGATCCCATTATGTCGACATCCTCGAGATAATAGCCGCATGCAGCATGAGAAGGACATTGAGTCTGAGCGACGGCGACAGGGTCGACGTGAAGGTAAGTCTTTGAGGCGGGGTCTCCCCCGCCTAAGTTATTTATCAGAATTTCTCGAGATGCTTCATCACGGATTCGAAGACGCATCTTCCGTCCCCTTCCTCGGTATCGTATCCCCTGGTCCAATCCGGGTGAGTGAACCTGGTCATGACACGCTCCGGGTGGGGCATCATACCCATGACATTACCTGCAGGGTTGCATATTCCCGCGATGTCCGAGGGCGATCCGTTCGGATTCCACGGATATTCCGCATCGGCTCCGTCCGGACATACATATCTGAACACGATCTGGTCGTTGTCCTCTAGTTTCTGAACGAAATCGGGGTCCATGCTCATCAGGTTACCCTCTCCGTGAGCGGAGGGGATCATGAGCAGCTTCTTCTCGGGAATGCACTTGGTGAATGCGCACTTGCCCCTGTTGTCGTTCCTCAGTATGGTGGGACGGCACTCGAACCTTCCGGACACGTTGTTGTACAGTGCCGCGTTGGGTTCGGCCCTCATGGTCTCGTCGAAGGCAGGAAGGAGTCCCATCTCCACCAGGATCTGGAATCCGTTGCATACACCGATTACAGGTTTTCCCGATTCCACGAACTTCTTGACATCGCTTCCGATGGCCGCCTTGATCCTAGCCGCGAAGATCGCTCCTGCGCGTACGTAATCCCCTGCTGAGAATCCTCCGGGGAATGCGAGGACATCGTAGTCCTCCAGGCTGCGTCTCATATCCGCGGGTGCCTGCCCTATAAGCTGTTTGAGATGGACCTTCTCGGCCTTGGCGCCGACCATGTTCCATGCGTTCGCCATCTCGTCCTCGCAGTTCGTTCCCTCGATACGGATGACGCATACCCTTACATCCTCTGGCTTCATTGCGAACCACCTCCCATGATGTCCCAGATGGGGTCGTTCCATGCCTTCCTCATCTCCGCCACGGGTATCTCCGTGCCGTTGTCCTTGATCTTCAGCGAATCTCCCTTGGTGATACCGATTATCTGTGCGTCGTCGCCCATGATCTCGGTGAACTCGGTGACATCCTTTCCGTCTACCTCGACGATCCAGCGGCTGTTGCTCTCGGAGTACAGGTTCCTCCTTAGGTCGCCGTCCATTCCCGAGAGGTCCAGCTCAGCACCGATCTGACCGGAGATGCACATCTCCGCCACGGCGATAGCCAATCCTCCGTCCGAACAGTCGTGACAGCTCAGCACGAGCCTCTTGTCCATTGCCTTCAGAAGGTTGGCCATGTTCCTCTTGAGAGCGGGGATGTCCACTCCGGGCACCTCTCCCTCGACCCCTCCGAACTTCCTGAACAGGAGCGATGCTCCCATCTCGTCCTTGGTCTTTCCGACTATGAAGATGCAGCTTCCTGCCCTCTTGAAGTCGGCAGTGACCGCTTTGGTCACATCGTCGATGATACCGCAGCCGAGCAACATGGGTGTGGGAAGGATGTGCTTTCCTCCGGGCGCCTCGTTGTACAGACTGACGTTACCCGAAGGGATAGGTATGTTCAGTTCCCTGGCGATCTCTCCGAGTCCCCTTACGGCCTCCCTGAAGACTCCCAGCCTCTCCGGGATCTCGGGGTTACCGAAGTTGAGACAGTCGGTGAACGCGTTGGGCATGGCACCCACTGCGACTATGTTCCTGCATGTCTCGTCGATGGCCGCCATTCCGCCCTTGTACGGGTCTGCCTCGCAGAACCAAGGGTTGCATCCGATGGCCACTGCCAATCCCCTCTTGCTTCCGGGTACGGGCAGGAGGACCGAGGCGTCCCCGGGGCCGGTCTCGTTCAGCTTCCCTACCATCGGGTGGATCGCTGTGCTTGCACGGACCTCGTGGTCGTACTGCCTTATGGCCCACTCCTTGGATGCCACGTTGAAATCCGAGAGCATCCTGAGGATGACCTCCTTGTCCGAGGGAAGTTCGGGGAACCTCTCGTTGGCCTTGGTGTAGACCTTGGGAAGGGTATAGGGCCTGTTGTAGACCGGTCCTCCGGTCAGGAACTCCAGGTCCATGTCGAATATGAGCTCGCCGTTCCAGAACAGGCGCGTGCGCTTCTTGTCCGTGGTCTTGGCGATGGGTGTGGCGAGGACATCCCACATGTCGAAGATCTCCAGGACCTTCTCCACGTTCTCGGGCTTGCAGGTGCACATCATACGCTCCTGCGACTCGGAGACCCATATCTCCCAGGGTGCGAGACCGGGCTCCTTCAGGGGGACCTTCTCCAGGTCCACATCCGCTCCGCAGCCCGCTTCCAATGCCATCTCTCCGACGACACAGCTCAGTCCGCCTCCTCCGAGGTCCTTCATTCCGGTGATCAGATGCTTAGCATTGACCTCAAAGCATGCGTGGATCACGGGTTCCTTGGTGATGGGATCTCCCAGCTGGACGGCCCCCCTGGAATCCTCATCCGATGTGGCTGTAAGGTCAGCGGATGCGAAGTTGACTCCATGGATACCGTCACGTCCGGTACGTCCTCCTATGAGTATCATCACCTCGCCGGGTCCTCCGGCGAAGTTGTTGGCCAGGTCCTTCCTCTTGACGATACCGAGGCATGCCACGTTCACGAGGCAGTTGCCGGTGTACTTCTCGTCGAAGAAGAATCCTCCCGTTATCGTGGGGATACCACAGCGGTTACCGTAGTCCCTGATACCGGACACTACACCGTTCACCAGATACCTGGGGTGCTTGGTCCCGGGAGGGATCTCCCCTGCGTAATCTATGGGGCCGAAACAGAGGGGATCGGCCAGTCCGATAGGCTGTGCCCCCATGCACACGACGTCCCTAAGGATACCTCCGATACCTGTGGCGGCACCTCCGTAGGGTTCCACGGCAGAGGGGTGGTTGTGACTCTCGATCCTCAGACAGTATCCGTAATCGTCATCGAATACCATGACGCCTGCGTCTCCCCTGGAAAGGATGTCCTCCCTGTCCAGTCCGAAGACGAACTCCTTGAGGATGGGTTTGCTGCTCTTGTAACAGCAGTGCTCGCTCCATGCCTGTCCCAGGGACTGGAGCTCCACGTCGGTAGGGTCCCTGCCCTCCTTCTTGAAATAATCGCGGACCACCTTCATCTCGTCGACCGACAATCCAAGAGCCATATCGGCCGAGACCTGCTTCAGCTGGTCGTCGGTGGCGTCGAGGATCTTCACGTCGTACAACGGGAAGGGGACATCGCGCTTGACCATCAGATCTGCCATTGGATCATCTCACCGTTACCTTGTAATTCTGGATGACGGGGTTCGCCAGGAGCTTCCTGCACATCTCCTCGCCGGCCTTCTTGGCCTCGTCCGCGGGGAGATCGACCTCCATCTCGAACAGCTTGACGGTCTTGACCTCGCCGAGTCCCTTGAACCCGAGCGATTCCAATGTCTTCTTAGTGTTCTTTCCCTCAGGATCGGCGACGCCTTTCTTGAGCTCGATTCTGATCTCTAATACAGCCATACCCATCCCTCTCGCGTGCGATAATAAAGGTATTTGCTGGGAGATGAAGGGACGGCAGACCCTGAACAGAGGACTGCGTAAGGGGATGGGCCCGAATGATGTTCGATATCGCGATGGACAGCATTGCAGAATTATATCGCATTGAGCGATGCACCATATTTCTTCCCAGATAGGAGCTCATGACATGAAATAATCGGGAATGTAGCATCTATCGAAGTCATATTTATCTTATGAAAAGGCATAATGGCGGTCGATGGCAGATTCCATAGTCCTCAAAGTAGCTATGCCCCAGCGCCAGACCGAAGCAGGTTACGGACGCGCAAGACTCGACAGCGCCTCCCGCCGCGAACTCAAGGTGGATATCGGCGATGTGATCGAGATCGTGGGCAAGAGGACTGTGGTGGCCAAGGTGTTCCCCAGCTCTATAGACGAGGAAGGACACGGACTCATCGGTATAGACGGACTCACAAGGACCAATGCGGGAGTCTCGATAGACGAGAACGTCACGGTGAGGAGATGTTTCCCCAAGGAAGCGGATTCCATCACGCTGGCACCTAACATCCCGGACGGAAAGAAGATCCGTTTCGGGAACGGTATCGAGGACGTCTTCTCGAACGGGCTCCAGGGAAGGCCCCTGGTTGCCGGCTCGGACATAATCGTACCGAACATCGCACTGATGGGCAACAGATCCACGTTCAACGTGGTATCGACGAATCCGAAGGGTCCCGTGATAGTAACCAAGGCCACGCAGATTACCATCAAGGATTCGGCCCAGAAGCAGACGGTCAAGACAGCTTCCGGAAAACAGATCACATACGACGACGTCGGAGGATTGGACGACGAACTGAAGAGGATCAGGGAGATGATAGAGCTCCCTCTAAAGCATCCCGAACTGTTCGAAAGACTCGGCATAGGTGCACCCAAAGGAGTCTTGCTATACGGACCTCCTGGCACAGGTAAGACGCTCATTGCCGAGGCCGTTGCCAATGAATCCGGGGCCAAGCTCTTCTCCGTCCGCGGTCCCGAGATCATAGGACAGTACTACGGTCAGAGCGAGGAGAGGCTCAGGGAGATCTTCAAGGAGGCGTCCGAGAATACCCCGAGCATAGTCTTCCTGGACGAGATCGATTCCATCGCACCCAACAGGGACTCCGTATCCGGAGAGGTGGAGAGACGCGTGGTCGCACAGCTGCTCACTCTCATGGACGGACTCGGGGACAGGGGCAACGTCATAGTCGTCGCGGCCACCAACAGGGAGGATTCCATAGACCCCGCGCTCAGGAGACCCGGCAGATTCGACAGGGAGATTGAGATAGGTATACCAGGCCGTAAATCCCGCAGCGATATCCTTAACGTACACATGAGGGGGATGCCCCTAACGGACGATGTGTCGCTCGATGCCCTTGCAGGCATGACACAGGGATTCGTGGGTGCCGATCTCGCCGCGTTATGCAGGGAAGCGGCCATGAAGTGCGTCAGGTCCCACATGAAGGACCTGGACCTAGACAAACCGATACCGAACGAGATCCTGGAGAATATGAAGGTCTCCATGGCGGATTTCAAGGATGCCCTGGCGGATGTGGAGCCCAGCGGAATGAGGGAGGTCCTCGTGGAGATACCCAAGGTCACCTGGGATGATGTAGGAGGCTTGGAGGACGTCCGCAAGGACATCGAGGAGGCCTTCGTACCAGAAGAGGGCAACAGATCGTACGACAGATTGGGTATCGAACCCGCCAAAGGGATACTGCTCTACGGACCGCCTGGCACAGGTAAGACCCTCATCGCCAAGGCTGTCGCCAACGAGGCCGGTGCTAACTTCATTACTGTCAACGGACCGGAGATGGCCAGCAAATGGTTCGGCGAGAGCGAAAGGGCCATCCGTCAGATCTTCAAGAGGGCCAAGCAGATGGCCCCCTGCATCATATTCTTCGACGAGATAGATTCCATAGCGCCCATACGCGGCAGCGGTGACAGCTCCGCATGGGAGAAGGTGGTGGCGCAGATGCTCACGTCCATGGACGGGGTGGAGAGCCTCAACAACGTGATGGTCATGGCGGCCACCAACAGACCGGACATGATAGATCCGGCACTCCTGAGACCGGGAAGATTCGACAAGCTCATCCTCGTGGGCAAACCCAACGAGAGGGCACGCATGAACATACTCAAAGTGCATACCAGGAAGATGCCTCTGATGGGCGTCGACCTGGAATACGTCGCATCGAGGACCGACGGCTATGTAGGAGCGGATCTGGCACTTCTCTGCAGAGAGGCGGGATTATCCGCATACCGCAAGGATAAGGAGGCCGAATTCGTCACCATGGATGACTTCGAGAACGCCCTTCAGAATGTCGCGCCTTCGGTGGATTCCAACATGTTCGATAACTACGACAAGCTCGGAAAGGACCTCAACAAGCGCCGTTCCGGATGGGACAACGTACCGTTCTACGGATGATCAGAGCCTTTTGAGCATATACGGCAGATCCTTGCGGAATCCCAACGATTCGTAGTACTTCCTGACACCTACACCGCTGGTGACACGTATACCGTTCTTCCCGTTATCCAATGCTATGCGCTCGGCCTCAGCGACAAGGGTCTTCCCGTAACCCCTGTGCTGCCAATCCTCGCCAGCATCGCCTATGGAGACGATCTTCCCGAAGACCTTCAGCTCCCTTATGGTGGCGACAGGGTTCGAGTCCACCCTCACGCGGACATAGCCTACTAGCGAATCCTCGTACTCGAGCGCGACGAAGTATTCCCTTCCGCCGCTCGCATCGTATTCCGTGGTCTTCAGACGGACCTTCTCCGGATCCTCGAGCCTCACGCCCCTGTGCCCGACCTCTCTGCAGCGTATGCATCTGCACGGTCTCCCGCGTCTCTCCATCTCGTCGCCGACGAGCTGGCGTATGTTGCTCTGCATGATACCTGCGGTGATCTGCGGAACGGGGATATCCCTCTGTATGCGCTGTATCCTCACATATTCGGGGACGATCTCCTTCATCCTGCAAAGGAGGTCCACCGCCTCGTCAGTGTCCAAGGGCCTGTAGGAACCTTCCTTCCACCACTCCAGGACCTTGGTACCATCTACCACGAGCGTAGGGTAGAACTTCAGCATGTCCGGACGGTAGTCCGGATCGTCGAACACCTTCCTGAAGCATTCCAGGTCATGTTCGGGCGATGAACCGGGCAATCCCGGCATGAGGTGATAGCATATCTTCAGTCCGTGGTCCTTGCACCTCTTGGTGCAGTCGCGGACCGCATCGGTCCTGTGTCCGCGGTCGACCTTATCGAGGATATTGTCATCGAGGATCTGCACCCCGAGCTCGACCCTTGTGGCCCCCAATCTCATGGACCTCTCTATCTGATCGTTGTCGAATACATCGGGACGCGTCTCCACCGTGAGTCCGACACATCTGTGGGCGGAGACTTCGTTCAATGCCTGCGCCTCGCCCAATGTGGTGGAATCCACCCCGTTCATAGCATCGAAGCATCTGCGGACGAACCATTCCTGATACTCGGGATCCCTGCATGTGAACGTCCCTCCCATGATGATCAGGTCGATCTTGTCTGTGAGGTGACCGATGTCCGTCAGCTGGTTTATCCTATCGGATACCTGCTTGTAAGGATCGAAATCGTTCCTCCCTGCACGCCTCGCGGCAGGTTCCTTTCCCGTGTATGATTGCGGGGAATTGTTCGCTACCCCTCCGGGACAATATGCGCATTTTCCGTGCGGACAGTCGAACGGCGATGACATGACCGCCACGACGGCGACTCCGCTCATGGTGCGCATGGGTTTCTTGATGAGGAACGGCAGGAGCAGTTCACGGTCCTCCTCTGCTACATTAGCAAGGATGTCGGAGCTCCTGGGCACCTGACCTAGATTGTACTTCTTGCTCAGTTTCAGTTTGAGGTTCTGCAGCTCGTCGCGGTCCCTGACCTTCCCGGTCTTGACCGCATCGATGATCTCCTCGGACAAGGCAACGATGCGCTCATCCATAGTACACGCTGCCGGGTTCCTTCTTCTTGGACTGCTTCTTGGGAGCGTCCTCCAGAAGGTCAAGGTAGATTATCTGTGCCAGATTGATGAACCTCAAGGTCCCGTCATCCAATTGGATGACCATCATGGTCTCTGCGCCCACGGCAGAATAACCTTTGAAAACACCTGTTGTGAGTTCCTCGTCACCGTGGTTGACACGGCACTTGGATCCGATGGAAACGATGTACTCCCCGTCCACGCCTATCACTTCTGAGAAAGCAGATCACGGAAGTGGATGACTGTCTTGCGGTAGTTCTCCATGGCCATGTTCACATTGGCCTCGGTGAAGCTCCAGGCCTTGACGATGTCACCGAACCTGATGCGGTAACCCTTACGGACCTGGTTGTTGAACTCGACATCCATGGCCTCGAGCAGATCCATCGACTTCAGCTTGTTGATGTGCCTGTAGATCGTGGGCTTGGTCGTCTCCAAGAGGACGGCGAGCTCCTCGACGGTCCAGGCCTTCGTTGGGTATGCCATTAGGTAATCCATGAAAAGACGGTACGGAACGCTCTCCCTGATGGTCACCGCGCCGGTCTTGGGATCGTATCCCTTAGGAAGATACCCTATCTGAACGAGAAGCGTCTCTGCGACAACGTCAACGTCAGACACCCCGCTCATCGGTGTATTGCTGACCACCTGTAGTTCGAACATCTGTTATCCGAAAGGCCTATAGCGATTGTTGTTTTTAATGGTTAAGGTAACACGTTAATTCTGCCCCTTATGCACCTTTATTTTCAGGGTCAAAATAGTATGAAAATCTCACAGATTCTGTATCAATCTCTCCATCGCTACACCGATGCTGCTGGTGGGTATCACGCGGGAGACTGGGATCGAGAGGATCTTCTCGACCGTGGGTGCGACGATGGGTGCGCATATCAATCCGAGGGCCCCGTCCCTCTCCGCACGGACGGCGGCGATGATGGCGTCCTCCAATGTTGCTACGGGATATTCGTGGACGCTTATCTCGTGTCCGTTGACCATAACGGACTTGGGGACGTTCTCCAATGCAGTGGAAGCGGCTATGATGGCGATGAAACGGGAGTCCTCCGACTTGTTCAGGATCCTCAATGCCTTGATCACCTGACGTGCCGTCCTTAGGTTGGGTTCCCTTCCGCCTTCCATGACCTTGTACATGGTGCTCTGGGAGAGGCCCGTGGCATGGCAGAACTCGTTGAGGGACATCTTGAGCTCCTCGTCGAGGATGTTCCGCATGGCGATCTGGAATCCGCCCTCCTCCCTGAGCATTCCCGTGATGAGGTCGTCCACTGTCATCTCAGTTTCCTTTGACGAAATCCGCAGCGTTGAGACCGGCGATACAGCCCTGACCCACGGCCTTCGCCACCTGCCACGGCTTTCCGGTGATATCCCCGCATGCGAAAACGCCCGGCACTTCGGTCTTGCAATCCGCATCGACCTTGATAGTGTCGTCCATCTCCGGCATGACGCCTATGTCCATGGCTATATCGGCGGCGGATTTCGCTCCGAGCTCTATGAACACACCGTCGGTTGGGATCACGGTACCGTCGACCAATGTTATCGATTCGACCTTGTCGGTACCGTCTATCGATACTGGTCTGTTAGTGTACAGCCTCACACCGGCATCCAACGCCTTCGTCACGACCGAATCGTCGGCGGTGAGGTCCCATGCGACCCAGGATGTCTCGGATGCGTATGATGTCATGAACTTCGCAGATACCGCGGCCTCGGATTCGTTGCCTACGAGGACGACCCTGCGTCCCTTGTAGAAGTTGCAGTCGCAGACGGCACAGTAGCTGACGCCCTTTCCGAAGAGTTCCTTCTCTCCCGGGACAGCGAGCTTCTTCCTGGAGACCCCGGTAGCGATGATTACCGCCTTCGCCTTGATCTCCGTACCGTCGTCGGTGGTGAACAGGAAGGACCCGTCCTGGGTCGCCGATGTTACAACGTTCTGATTGATGAATTCGGCCCCGAAGGACTTGGCCTGCGCTATACCGTCGGCCAGTATCGTATCCCCTTCGCTCACGACCCCGAAATAATTCTCGATGTCGGTACCGTGGACAGAACTGTTTATGGTCTTCCCTACGACAGTCGTCTTGACCTTTGCACGGGAAGAGTGGATGGCGGCCTGCACGCCTGCAGGACCGCATCCGATTATTAGGACATCCGTATCCAAGGTCTCACAGACCGTTGATGATGTCGAGGATTGCCTCTTTGGGTTTCAGTCCGACTGAGGTCTCCACAAGGACGTTGTCCTTGAATATCAGGAGCGTGGGGATCGCGTTGATGTTGAACCTCACGGCGATGGCCTGGTTGTCGTCGGTGTTGAGCTTGGCGACTCCGACCTTGCCCTCGAGTTCGGTGGAGAGCTCCTCGATGATGGGGCCCATCCTCCTGCAGGGACCGCACCAGGGTGCCCAGCAGTCGATCAGAGCGATCTTGTTGTCCTCTATGAACTTGTCAAAAGTTGCCTCGGTGAGTTCGGTGACCATGTTTATCGAGAACGAACATATCCTACATCAATAAAAAGGACGCACCTTGGCGGTACGGGAGTACCGCGCTAAGATGCGTATCAGTCCAATTGGAATTCGTCGACCGTCTTCAGCTTGGGGTATTCACCGATCCTCGAAGGCATGACGTCGAGGTCCTCCCCGTAGAGGTCGGAGAGCTCCATGTGCAGGAGCTCGATCCTGTCCGCACCGCGGAAGGCGCCCTTGTTGATGAGCTTGGAAACCGAATGGTTATGGTCCACGACCCTGTTGTCGCTTACAAGATTGTCGGCATGGGCGACGATCTTCTCCTCGATGGTCCTTGGCATGTAGTCCCCGGGCGGGAGACCCATCTCCTCCACATCGTCCTGGTCCAGACCGGCACCGGTGTGCTTGCGAACGATATCCACGAGCTCCGACGGCAGACCGTACTCCTCGACCATCTTGGATCCGAGGTATGCATGCATGATGCTGTGGTCCTTGGCGCGTCCGATGTCATGCAGGAGCGCACCCGCTATCACCATGGGCATGTTGGCCGGCCTTATCCTCGAAGCGATCTCCTCCGCCACGGCCCTAACGGTGCAACAATGTATGATGACCCTCTTCTTGCAGCCTGCATCGATGAGGTACTGTATGCAGTCGCGGTCAGTCGGAATTGACAACTGTCTTCCCCCTCTCATTGGGTATGACCGTCATCTTGCCGTGGCGGTCCTCGTAAAGCGCCTGCCCTTCGGTGTAACGGTCAAGGAATATAGCCAGCGCTGCTATCTCTGAATGCGGCTGATTGCCGACCGAGACATTGAAGTCCGCACGCTCGTAGACCTCGAACGGAACCTTGGATGCTCCGACGATGATCATTATGTCCTCATCCTTCGGGATCTTCGGGATGGCATCCACGACCTGCTGACCGTACATGGTGAGATGGACTATCTTCCCGTGGAAGTCCTTGATGGCTTCCTTCCACCCCACGCCGGTCTTTATCTGGTAGTCCCCGCCGAAACGGTCGACCACACTGCGGATGTTCTCCTCCAGAACCGGGTCGTACGTATCGACGTAGATCCCTTTGGCCCCCAGAGCCCTAGAAGACAATGCGACATGGGTGGTCACCCTCTTATCCCTCTCGGGACGGTGGCCTATTCTCATGATCCAGATGTCGTTCATTTCTCTTCTTTGATGAGCTCGATCCTGTGCCCGCGGTAATCCATCTTGACCGATCTGCGGACAAGACTCTTGAGCATCGTCGAGGAAAGACCCAGCGTCTCGGCTATATCTCCCGAGAACTTACCGTCCTTACCGACCTCTGCCAATATCTTGGCCTCGATCTCGGAGTATTCATCCTCGCTCATCATGGCGGCCGTGAGTACATCGCTGATCTCATAGACCGGCCACTGAGCATTGATGTTGAATGAGGTGTAGTATGTGTGGTAGGATTTCTTGGGATAGTTACCGTCTGTCGAGATCCAACGCATCTCGACCAGCTTCATCTTCTCGAAGAAGACGATAGCATCCCTGCCTTCGCGACCGTATTTCTCCTCGATCTCGTCAGCTGTTCTCCATTCCAAGGTCACCTCTTTCAACACCTCTCTCTTGACAGGTGTGTCAACGGACCTGAGCATGGGTACAAGCTCGGACGGCTCGTTGATGACCTTTATTCTGTTCATGGACACAGCATATTGCGTCAGAATTATATATTAAACACTCATAAAAAAGAGGGTTGATTCGAAGTTCCTTACCAATTTTGCATACTATTACACCTAGGAGGCCTGCCTATGACCGATCTCTCATGTCTGACGGCCTCGGATCCAAAGGCCGACCACTCGTGCCGTAAGCAAATCCTTATTAACCGACTTCTTAATCCACACACCATGAAGCAGACCAAAGAACCCGAACTCAGGTGGCAGTGTCTCAACTGTTACAAGGTCTATAAGGGTGCAGAGGGCGAGCAGAAAGCCCTCGACTGCTGTGGATCGCTCATCCAGGGATGGTGGACGAACTACGGCAAATGGGGTAAGCAGAACTGGTACGGAAGATGATTCCGTACCTTTCCAAGCCCCTTTCAACCCAATTTCCTATTCATTCCAGTTGTAATTAGGTATTCAGATGACGGATGACAAAGAGCCTATCGGATCCATTTCGGAAGAATTCGAACTCCTCGAAAGGCACATAATGATTCTGAAGACCGTGAAGTTCAATCAGCCCATCGGCCTAATAAGGCTGTCAGAGATGACAGGCATCCCGAAGCACAAGATCAGATACTCCCTGAAGTTGCTGGAGAAGGAGAACATCATCGTTGCAACCCCCGGCGGCGCAATGGTCACCGATAGGTACGACGACTTCCTGAAGAACATTTCCGAGTACGTAAAAGGGCTCTACACGAAGGTAGAGGAGCTCCTTTCTCAGATCTGATGTCAGGGTCATCACATAGGTTAATATACATCCCCATCATTCCAAGCCTTACTACCTTGCCGCTGTAGCTCAGTAGGTAGAGCGTGTGACTGTTAATCACAAGGTCCTCGGTTCAAATCCGTGCGGCGGCGCCATTCTTCTTCATCTCTCATCATCGATGGATCGTCTCTATTCGA
This sequence comes from Candidatus Methanomethylophilaceae archaeon, assembly GCA_017468935.1. Classification (GTDB taxonomy): domain Archaea; phylum Thermoplasmatota; class Thermoplasmata; order Methanomassiliicoccales; family Methanomethylophilaceae; genus Methanoprimaticola. Next base: position 25,975 of record JAFUHJ010000017.1, on the reverse strand, counting down.
TCGGACTGATAGGAACTGAATTCTCCGCCACATAACCGGATCCATACGCGCAGCTGATGACAAGATTACGAATGAGTAAGAGAATCACTCTTCGAACTCGTTGATGACGCTGCGGATGATACTCTGCCTGTCCTTGAAGGAGTTGTTCTTCACGTAGTTGACGAGATTGGATCCCGTGAGCATAACGCTCGAAGGTCCGGAGCGGACATAGAACTCCTCCGTCTTACCATCCTTCAGGAACACAGGCTTCTTGGATCTGGCACAGTCGACACGGATGATCGCCTTCCCTTCCTCCATGTCGATCACCCTGAACGAGATGTACGGGAAGAACTCCTCACCGATCTTCGACGAGATCATGTGCGTGAAGTGCAGGTTCATCTTGTCCCTGCTGTCGAACTCCTTCTCATCCACACCATATATGGATCCGTCATCGGCCACACCGATCATCAGGATACCGCCGGTGGTGTTCAGGAAGGCGACTATGGTCTTGAGGACAGCCTTCTCCATCCTCTTGTCGTTCTCTCCGGTCTGGATGTTCGTCGTTATGGTGGATTTGAACTCCAGTTTCTCGGACTCCCCGGAGGCGATGATGGCCAGAGCCTCCTCCTTGGCACGGTCGTTGGAGTATGCGCCGCCGTTGTAGGCCTCCATTCTCCTGTTGAAACCGCTGTTGATGATCCATGAATCGAGCCCGAGCTCGCTCAGGAAGGCCGTGATAAGGGCCCCGATGATGGAATAGATGACATAAGTGGTGATGACCCAGATCTCGAATCCCGATGTGTTCGTAAAGTGATAGTACGCCACCTGTGCGACGAACATCAGGAGAAGTACGGTCATGGCAATGGAGAATCCGGTGAGGTAGACGAAGCGCTTGTTGTTCTGTTCCCTCTCGGGGGACGAATGCATCATCGTGTAGACGACTATCTCCCCCATCAGCATCAGACATACCCCTGTCAGGAGACTGGAGAACATGCTGATGTACGCGTGCTCCTCCCTGAACTCGTTGGAGATTACGACCACGAGCAGCGTGAAGACCATCAGAAGGATGAGCATCGGAGGGACGTGGGCCACCTTACGGTCGGAGATTATGGCGATGAGGAGCAACACTGATGTAGGTACGGACAGCAGGAGCTGGTCCACCCTGCCTATGATGAGTTCGCTTATGATTATCAGGATGTCCAAAGCAAGGAAAAGGACATACATCACCAGTGTCTTCGTCGGGATCCTGTTCTCTCCGTCGGAGTAGCTCCAATCCATGGTACCGCATCGTCGGGGAGGTATAAAGCGTCACGCGAACCCATGTCAAAAACAGACCCATGGATACGGAACTACGCAACTGACATGCCTGTTCGATACATTATTAAATATAATCCGTTTAAGGACGGACGATGGGCTCTTAGCTTAGTCAGGTAGAGCGCTCGGCTCATAACCGAGTGGTCACTGGTTCGAACCCGGTAGGGCCCACCTTTTTTTATGCTTTATAGCATACTTTCATGGGCTCCATACAAAGTACTGGCCTGATTTTTCGAGTGGAAAAATGAGCAATCGACGGACGATCTTTATGTTGCGGGCCCATTCTATAGTCTTGAGCCCAAACAACAGTTGTCGAACGCCCGATGATTGCCGTTTACTTGGATCAGGGCATACCATCGGGTTTGCCCTTAATCGCCCCGTATATGTTGTCCAACACCGCTTTCTTACGGTAGTTCGCGTAGTACTTCTGCGTGGTCTTGATCGAGTCGTGCCTCATTGCATAGGATACTCTCTCGATGGGTACCCCGCGGTCGAGCATCCTCTGCCCGCAGGCGCGGCGGGCGTCCTTGAGAGCGAGCCTCTCGCCGATGATCTTCTCGACGCTCCTCTTCCTCTTGTTGATGGTCTCCATCGTGACGAATCCCGACTTGACCATCAGAGGAGGGAACAGCGCCAGGGGAGGGTACTGATTTCTATGCTGAAGCCCATACCGTGCCCATGAGCACAAGAACGAGGAGCATCATAGCCCTTGCCATCCTGATCGCCTTGGCGGTCGTTGCGCTGGTATTGTCCACCGCTGTACCGGACGACGACCAGACCGTCATCTTCGACGTGAAGGTGGATGCCGATGGCAAACTGGCCTACATAGACATGACAGGGGATTACGGGTTCGAGGACTACCTCAGGCACGGCTCGTCCGATCTGGATCTGACGGACTTCTACGAATATCTCAAGGACAACGTGACGTGCGGGCGGTACATCAACGGCGTCATCCCCAGGAACTGTTCCGTCTTCGAGGCGACCGATGCCGACGGCTCCGGGTACCTCGTGGGCAGGAACTTCGATTACAGATACAGCATGCCCGCGGTGGTCTACACCCATGCGGACGGCTGCTACCGGTCCATGAGCCTCGTCGACATGAGGATGTTCGTGGACACCGACGAGGACTATCGCAAGCTGCCCGCCGATGTCAGGCTGAACGCGGCCCCGTACATCCCTCTGGACGGTGTCAACGAGAAGGGCGTCTTCGTTTGCGTCAACATGGTGCACAACGTCAGTGAGATGGACATGTCGGGTAAGACGCCAATCTTCACGACCTGCGCCCTGAGGATCATACTCGACCATGCGGACTCCGCCGAGAAGGCCGTGGAGCTCCTGCAGGATTACAGCCTGAGGGCCGAGGGATGCTACCATCTGTTCGTCACCGACACATCTGGCGATTCCAGGGCGATCGAGGTCATCGACGGGAGGATCAAGGCGACACCCACCGAACTGATGACTAACCATTACATCTACCCCGGCACTGGAGTCCCCATATCCGAGAGCAGCCAACAAAGGTACGATATCATAAGGAATGCCCTGGACGCATCGGACGTCATGGACGAGGACCGGGTCAAGGACGTGCTGGTATCCGTCAAGCAGGATAGCCCCGACCTTTCCCATTACACCAGATGGTCGATCGTCTACGACACCGAGGACCTGACGGCCACCCTCTACCTCCGCATCGGCCAGACGATGGACTATGATCATCCTATCAGACTAGAGCTCGCAGCTGCCTGAGCCCATGGAGTTCATCCCGAAGAGGGTCCCGACAAGTACTGTCTTTCGAAGGGGATCAAGAAGATCGCTGACATCATGGCTGAATGTCCGGGAAGGGAGACCGCCAGAAGATGGCTTGACCAAATCATGATGGAAATCTGATTAAACTGGGGCTGGATTGCCCCATTTATTCCTCAATTATTTTTGCTGGAGATGATCGAGAACCTAGATACATGCCCGCCTTCAGCTGAATTAACATTCTATTTTCAGTACCTGCTTCCAGCACGGTACATGTATGGCAAGATACGCGCCTGTGTGTCAATCAAAGGAATTCGGATAGGTACTTCCTGACCCAATCGTATTTCAAAGCATCATCAGACAGACTGATGCGCCCATCCTTTTTGGTAAGGACACTCACAAGGCCGTTGCCGCTGTTGTCATATACTTTAGCCATGTCAGCCAGTTTGATATACGCAGGGAGGAACCCCATAGTGCGCTCGAATCTAGAATAGACCTTGTCGCGGGGAACATCGTGTCCCCCTGCAGCCACCCTTTGATCTATCCTCCTGCAGCATATTTCCGGGTCGCCCGTGGTGACGAAGAGGAATCTTATCTCATATCCCAATGATTTAGCTCTCTCGACAAATTCCAACTTGTCCTCTCTGGATGCCACTGTTTCAAAACCAAAGGATACCCCTCTTTGAAGCAGATCTTCGCGCAAGACCTTGCACATGTCCATGGCTATGCGGTACCTGTCGGCCTCATCCGCAACATCGGTTATTCCGCGCGCATAATTATCGGGATTGATAATCTTGTCCTCTACCAGGTCCAACAACGTCGATGTTACCAATGAGGATTTGCCGGACCCATTCGGTCCAGCTATTATCAATAGACGCTTAACTTGTTCCATCGCGATCAGCTGGAGGAATCCTGCCATCTCTGGTAACAGGCGTGGGATCGAAGATGCATCTGTACCTGAATTCGGAACCTGGCCCTACCTTCTTCACACCCTCAATGAATGCTTCCGTTTCGAAAATGTCTTCAGTCAAGATTACACTCCCTTGATACTTCATGTTCGATTTAGGATATATCGATTTCTAACATCTGTCTGACCATTTGTGCGTGCGGCCAGCGGCCGGCACTGGACCGGGGTCCGACGCGCCTAGGCCGCCTGGAAACAGCGATGTTGTCCATGACCTCCTTACCGGAAACGATCATGGCCACCTTCGAAGTGAGATCTCCCCATCTCATCCCCGAATCCAAAAGGCCAGATTTGATCTCGGGAACGAGCTCCTTCACATAATCCGCATCCTTCGCGAACACCCTGACGTTGTTCTCGAATATGTGCTCGAAAGCCTCACGGGTATCTTTGTAGTAATTCTCAGCCGTCTGTACGTTCTTGAGCCTGTATTTGATATACCTCTTGATCGCACTGATCTCCATACGGGCGTCCTTGGATACCTGAAGCCTGTAATCATTCATTCCTGAGACTCTCCAGGAACTCGAAGGCATCCATGTTGTCCCCGTCCTCTTCGGATCTTCTGAAAGCCTCGGCAAGCTCTATGTTGAGAAGTATTTCGCGGAGCCTGTCACCGGTAGTCACATCTATCAGAAGCATGGTGTTGACCCCATCCTTCTGGAACTGGACATAGCCGTCGTCGCGAAGACCTGACTTTACGTCTTCGGTATATGCAAGATTCGAATCGGACATGACTGCCATTGCTATTCCTCTGGTATCATACCTCCATGCACCGTTTAAATGTTCTTCTCGTATGCATGGGCCGGTCGACATCGTTCTTTAGCTGCTTGTAATCCTTAGAGATAGTGTTGAAATCCATGGGTTCGACAAAATAGGGATCGTCTGTGTAGAATGAAAGACTCGAGCAAGCATCTGTCAGCTTTTGATCGAACTTGATATCTTTGTCCTTCATCGAGTTGGTTATCCTGGACAGCCCGTATAACCATTTCTTGATGTTTGATGTGAATAAGGTACATGATCAGTCCATGATTCAATCATCTCATGTCTGTACCGTTCAGCACGGTACATGTATGGCAGGATACGGATCAATCAATCAGATTGACCGTTGGATTTGAGGGTAACCTTCTGCTGCGATTCGTCGATGGTGATTTTGAAGTGATCGAAGAACCCCTTCCTTCCGATAAGGGTCGTGATGAATGGCTCAGAATCATCAATGAACAGCACCCTTATGGGTATATCATAGGAATAACGCTCATGCCCTCTGAATACCTCTGCCCTGACCTTACTAATGACAGTGTCGATTTCAGACCCTACCCCGAAAGACTTGGTCTTCTTCCCTGATAGATTAAGCCCCAGCAGCTCAGCCCATCTGAAATCAATGGCTGACATGTCTGCGCCACTGTCGATAAGGGACATGATCTCCGCCTTCTCATCTCCACACGAGAATAGAACAGGGATTGCAGGACGTTTGCGCATGGTCCCGTCTGGATTGACTGTATCGACATACCTGTAAGTCATCGACATAATATCAGAGAAGCATGCAATCTGCTGGAAGGACCTGGGAAATGAAAGGCACTTTAGTAGGCCCGCAAGCCTTCTTGGTCGCTTCGTATACCTCTTTTAAAGAAGTGGAATGGGCTACTACGACTCCGTCACACATCCCAACGAACTCCCCAGCATAGGGACGCTTGTCAAGCTTCATATAGGCATCGTAAGACTTGCTCATGATGATAAATATGGTTTGTCTTAGATAAAGATGATAGTTGTGGGCTCAGAATCATGCAAGAAAGCCTGGCCTGCGGCGGTCGTTAAGATCGCACTTGGAGAGCTTTGTAAAGAAGACTCCGTATGTCATAGGCCGTACTTCTGCCTGAGCTCTTCGAAGACCTCGTCCGCCGGTATGAGGTTGCCTTCCTCCATGTTGAGGATGTCACGCTAGAATCTATGCTATCAGCGATTGATATGATGCAGTATTTCAGACCGATATCGTCCTCTATCGATTCAAGAAATACAAACACAGGTACTCACCCCTGTTCATTCCTCCGTTGATTCGATTTCAGCTTAGAACTCCGGCACCTGACGTTTGATCCGATTATAACCCCTGCGGCAATCAATGCCATTCCGATGATCTCTTCGATACTCGCAGTCTCTCCCAGCAACAGCATTGCGAAAAAGAGAGCCGATGCGGGCTCGAGATAATCGCAGATCGCAACAGTCTGGGCCTCTATCCTCCCTATGGAAGTGAAGTACAGAAGACATCCGAAACCGGTATTCAGCAGACCGAGAATGAGGAGAGGGATGATATCTCTATCATCGATGGACGACGGGAGGGACTGCATCCCATTGGCGGAATTGGCGGAAGGACCGTTCATGCTGTTGGAGAAGGGTGAGAAGGCAGAGATTTCGGAACTCTTCGAATCCAACGGATTGGTCCCCAACGTTGTCTTCACCACCTGGGACGACTATGCCATCATGTCCATGGTGGAGAATGGGTTGGGAGTGAGCATACTGCCCGAACTGATACTCCGCAGGATACCGTACAGGATCGCAGTCCTGCCTTTGGATGTGCCGGCATACAGGTATATCTGTTTGGTAATGCGCGACAGGTCGAAACTCCCGGTTGCGGCGAAGAACTTCGTCGGTTATCTGAAATACCGTCAGCTGTAACCTGTTATGGTTGCGTCCACAGTGTGGCAACTATCTATGTGGAAAGAATACGGTGTCCGAGCATAAGTCCTGATACTATAGGCCTCAAAGAGACCTGATCCAAGATCGAATCCTCCGTTTTCCGAGGTATGCCGCCTTCCTGTCCATGACATTCCTTTTCAGATTGTAGAAGAAGAACTGGTAGTCCTGCACATGGAAACATTCCTTCGGAAGCCCGGGGATCAGCTGCTCGATATCCTCAGGATCCACGTCCGTGACCTTCAGGACGCCTCTTTCCGGTTCGATGTAGCAACCGCAATGGTTAGGGATCTCCTCCTTAGGATTACCAAGGAGGTCGTACATGCGGGAACGGATGTTCAGCGATCTATCCGCGACGGTACCGTCGGTCTTCCAGTTCAGCGGGTTTATCGAGTATGACCAGGTACCTTCGGGATTCAGGAATGTTCCCTTCAGTCCCGGTGCCTCGCAGTCGAAGGTCACCACCACGCCGACGTCGTCGGATGATTGCGCCGGAACTATCCAGGGATTCTCGGACACGAAGTCCTCTGTGAGCTGCCATCCCAATGCGTATACCGCTATCAGACGCTCTCTCAGGTCCACGTCCCCGAAGCGGTCTTTCAGAAGCCTGTAGCACATGTCGGAACCCTGAGAGAATCCTGCCAGGAACAGGGGCCTGTCCGGAGGACGTGTGCTCAGGAAATGATCGAAAGCCGCAATGATATCGGAATATGCCAATTCAAGACATCTATCCCTTTCCGACGGTTCCAGGAAATATGCGGGAATGGTCGCCTGCCTGTAATATGGGGAATACAGATTCCCAACATCCTCGTAGATTCCTCTTTCCATCTCCAGGGATATCCTGAAGAATCCTTTCTGCTCCTCGTCATCCAGGGACATGTTGCGACCGTCGGTGAAATCTGAGGTGGGGGCTATGAGGAATACGTCAGCCCCCTTATCGGGGCCTTCCCCGAAATAGACCCAGTTGTCAGGATCCCTGTAATCTGTGATGGGGGACATCGTATCGGATATCCGTGAGGACGTTATTATCGGTATCTTCCAATTATCCACAACTTGGATGAACGGTGACATACTGCAGAACATGCTGACATGGCTTATGGGAGCATGTTACGAGAAGAATCACCGATCGGCTATCGGTGAAGTCCCGGCCTTTTCAGATGGATCGCGATTACCGGCCCGGATCTCTTCCACACCTGAAACGAGCCTATCGCTATCTTATTATCGTCTCATCCTTATACCGAAGGGCATGAAGTTCGGTATCCTTCTCATCCCGGTCTTAGCACTGGCATTCCTCGCCGTACCCATGTCCGACGCGGATACCGAACCCGAGGAGATAACGTTCACCGACGGCCTCTTCACATTCCAGATCATCAACGATGTGCGCGTTGCCGCGATAGCCTACGACAACGATCATGCCGAGGAGGTCGTCGAGATCCCTGCCGAGGTGGAGCATGACGGCATATCCTACATCGTGACCGACCTCCTGTGCACCTTCAGCAGCGACAATATCATCGGGGTGAAGATCCCCGAACACGTATGGAACATCCCTCATCCCGGATTGATCAAGGAAGGGAAGAACATCGATGCGTTCATCGTACATGATGCCAACTTCAATCTGATGTCCGACAACGGGATACTGTTCGACAGGAATATGAGCCAGCTCATCGCATACCCGAAGGCGTACCAGACTGCCGCCTACGGCATTCCCTCCACGGTCACGACCATCTGCGAATCGGCGTTCGAAGGATGCAACAACCTCATCTATGTGGACACCTACATCGAAGGCCTCACCGAGATAAGGGCCAGAGCGTTCTACGGATGCGAGAATCTGGAATACATGACCAACATCGCCGGCATAAACATGCTGCCCAACACCGTGACCATCATCGATGACGAGGCGTTCAAGGACTGTCCCAAAATCTGTACCTTCTACCTGCCGGACAACATCAAGATCATCGGTGAGGGTGCATTCGAAGGCACTCCCATAACCAGCGTGAACATACCAGAGAAGACCGTTTACATCGGCGAGGGAGCATTCGGCAACTGCGGCCAGCTAGAGACGATAACATCGGATAATAACAGCAGATACATCGTCGAGAACGATGTGCTCTTCGAGATCGGTAAGGATACCAGGACCCTTTTCACGTATCCTGCCGGTAAGAAGGACACGGAATACACCATAGACGACAAGGTCACATCCATAGCTGACATGGCCTTCGCCGGGACGAAGTACCTGAAGAAGGTGAAACTCCCCGATGAGATGATGATGGTCCCCAGCGGTTCCTTCACGGATTGCACCTCACTGGAGGAGATCGATCTGAGCAGGATCGTCCTCGTCGATATGTTATCGTTCTGGAACTGTACCAATCTCAGGACCGTGATCCTAGGCACCGGACTCACGACGATAAATCAGTCGGCATTCGAGAACTGCGGGTTCGAGGAGGTCGTGTTGCCCTCGAGCGTTACCCACATCGGGATGTTCGCATTCGCCGACTGCAAGGACCTGAAGAAGGTCACCATCCCGGAATACACCGCGGTCGAGATATCCTTGGATGCGTTCCAGGGATGCACTTCACTGGAGGAGATCGACCTGCTCTCTTCAGACATAGTTCTCAGGGAAGGGTCGCTGAACATCGCCGATAAGGAACAACAGATCGTCGATATAGTCAAACCCAAAAGATATTCGATACCTTCCGGTGCGGTGACCGACGATCTCACCGTACTGTCCATCCATGACCTGGGTGAGCGCCCCTATCCATACGAGAACCTCATCGGTGTGGCCATATGTCTTCTGATCCTGTATATGATCGTCAGACTGTTCAGGAAGGTGTGATGGTCCCGTCCCTGGATCGGAATGGGTTTCCGACCCGGACGGCTGCGGCATCCGGGCCGTTCACGGATCACAGATCGATGATATGCGGTTCGATGTCCGGATCGTGGTTTGCAAGGGATTCGACACAGTCGGGTGAAAGGCTCTGATCGTGAATCCACTGCAACGACTTCTTCTGAAGATCCTTATCATCGGAGATACCGGAGGTGATCATCTCCTCCCAGGACTTCTTGGCGTATCCTCCGTCCGAGAACAGCAGAACGAATTTGCCGTTGCCGTCGGAGATGCGGGTGGCACAGAGGCCGGGACAGTGTCCGGGGATGTTCACCTGCACGATCGAACCGTCGCCGAAAACATCATAGGACTTCCCTGCAGGACCTTCCGTTCCGTTCCATCCGTGCGTCTTAAGATCGACGCAGTCCCACCATCTGCTGTGGTACCTGGTATGATGCTTCTTGGCATATTCGAGCTCCTCTTCGGAGACGATTATCCTCTTCGCATCCTTCACTCCGCTGAGACCGTTCGCGTGGTCGCAATCAAGATGCGAGAGCAGGATGAGGTCTATGTCAGAAGGCATGATGCCCATCTTCGCAAGCTGTTCGTCGATGGTCATCCCCAGAGGGATCTGTCCCTGGTTTACCTTGTAGAGGATCGGGGATCCCAGACTCTCGATCTGGGCCTTCCTGTCGTACTCCCCGTTGGGGCTCATCGCCCTCTCCCAACCGGTGTCCACGAGGATCCTCCCGTGTTCGGGATGTTCGATCAGATATGCCGAAACGGGAAGCCAGAGACGATCCTCCCTCTTCGTGAATAATCCCGAGGCCTTGATTATGTTGCACTCATCTCCGCCGAACGGGAGATCGGGTGCTACGCAGACCTCACCTGTATGGAATACGTGTATCTTTATTCCGGTCATTTTTATCGGGATCGTAGTCCTTCCCATCGTTTAAGAAGGTTGCATTACACTTTCACGGAAACTGTAATCATCCCTTCAGACCGCCCAATGCGTTCTTGAAGAATGCCTTCGCCGATGTCATGTTCTGCGACAGCCCCATCCTCACGGCATAGCTCAGGGCCCCCACCAATGCATACGAGAGCATCTCCGCCATGACCGGGTCCTGCCTGCAACCCGGGAGTTTCCTGAGATTGGACGATATGCGGTGGCTCCACATCCTGCTGAAGTCTTCGTCGTGATTGTCTACGATGAAAGCCCTGAACTCTTCCATATGGGCGGAGATGTACTCCAATCCCGAATCGATATATCTATCCAGATCGAATCCGTCACTCTCCGGGTCTATGTATTGACCGGTATAATCCATAAGGTCACTCAGTATTTCGCGACGGATATCGGATACCAGGGAATCCATACTCGCGTAATGCTCGTAGAAGGTGTTCCTCGAGATACCGGCGTCCTTGCAAAGGGCGGACACGAACACCTTGTGCTCCGACGAATACAGACGTATGAACGATTGCTTCAAACGGGTATCGACGTCTTCCGTGGACATCACCTGATCATATCATAGGTATGAGATCATCCAACAGGACTATGAGGTCCTTGGCCATCTTCTTGCTCATTTCCTGTACCTCTTCGCTCGAAGGTATGGCCCCGCCTATTCCGGGAGCATAGTTGGTTATGCAGTTGATGTCGCACACCCTCATGGAACAATGATGGGCGGCTATGGCCTCGATTGCCGAACTCATACCGACGGTGTCGCATCCCAGGATCCTGTATGCCTCGATCTCCGCCGGGGTCTCGAACTGTGGGCCGACAGTCTGGATGAATCTGCCCTTGTTCAAAGTGATTCCGTGCTCCACCGCGATACCCTTCAGCTTCTCTCTGAGCAATGAATCGTAAGCTCCGTTCATCGGGATGAACCTCTCTCCGAGCTGATCGATGTTCGGACCGATGAGAGGGGACGGGGCAAGACATATGTGGTCCTCGACAACCATGAACGTACCGGGCTCGTAATCGGTGTTGATCGTCCCGACGGCATTGGTGAGGATCAGGGTCTTCGCGCCGAGCTCATGCATCACCCTCAGCGGGAGCACTACCTCGGTAGACGGATACCCCTCGTAATAATGGACCCTGCCCTGCATGACGATGATCTCCTTGCCCGCCATGGTACCGAGAACGAAGTTCCCTTGATGCCCGGGAGCAGTCGATACAGGGAATCCTTCCAATGAAGAATACGGGATGGTCGTGTGGACATCCATTCCTTCGACGAACGAACCGAGACCGCTTCCGAGAACGATGGCGACCTCAGGGACCACGTCCGTCTTCTCCCTTATCTGTGCGGCATAGTCCTGGACACGCTTGTAGTACGCATCGGAATCGAATACATCCGTTCCGATGTCAGATGAATCCTGCATTTCGTTCAATTGGAACAATGCGTATCCTGCGACGCATAACGAGGAGATCGCCAATATCCCGAATACGGCTATGAGAACGGCGGATGTCCGATTATCCATGAGCATGTTAACCCGATATGGATATTTAACGTGATTTAACCAATCTCACCTACCTCCGGAATAACCGCTGACGATATGGAAAAGAGAAAAAGATCCTGAACGCCCTATCCTGAATGGACTGGTCACTAGACATCATTGTTCTTAAGGACGATCTTGAAGGTGTCTCTGATCATCCCTGGTCCGAACTTCTTCGGCCTGAAAGTGTATTACGGATTATTCAGGAGTTACCCTACGTAAAAGAATGGACATGGGCCGGATCCTCCCGGCCCGTCCAATTTGTTTGATCAGCTCTGTTTCTTCGCCTTGGCGGCGGCCATCTTCGATTTGATGATGTCTATGTATCCCTTGGTGAGCTCGTCGTCAGAGACCACGATGACATCGGCGAACACGCCTTCCTGACCGTAGAACCTGATCTTCGTCACCTTACCGTCGTCATTCTTGGACAGGACCGTCTGGTCCACTACCATCGACATCACGATGTTGTAGGAGTCGGTCCCCTTGTTGCGAACGGTCAGATGCAGCCTGTCGTCATCCTTCCATTTCTGGAGGAGCATCTCTGTCGCTGTCCAACGGCTGTGAAGACCGACGGTGGTCTCGCGCTCTACCGGTCCGTTGTCCAGATGTGTCCACTCGGGACCGTCGCTGATATCGGTCAGCCTTTCGACATCCTTCCTATCCACATAGACCTCGGGATCCGAGACCATGGCGTCATATAGCACGTCAGAATTGGTCCTGAGCCTCTTGAGGAACGGTGAGATCATCATCTCCGGCCTGGTGAGGATGACGATGAACGCTCCGTGCTCTATGGCCATGATGAGGTTCGTCCAGTCGAAGGCTGTGAGGTCGTCGCCTCTGCGGACCACTGACAGGAACAGGTACAACTCGAGGATGCTGATGACGGCCAAGCACAAGATGCTCTTCGCACTTCCCGTCTTCAGACCGATCGCCAACGATGCGGAATGGTACACGAGCACCACTCCAGTGACCACATACAGTAATGATGCGACGAAGTTGTCCGACTCATCGGTCGAGAATGCCCTTTCGATATCCGCCAATATGATGGTGAGACCTATCAGGAACAGACAGAAGGCCACACCGATCATCTTCTTCTCCCTGAAGTAGACTATGGCGACGAGTCCTCCGAGGATGCCCACGATGATCGAGAGGATCCCTCCCACATTGATCGGGTTTCCTGCTATCGCGAATCCCAGTACGAAAAGCTGATTGATGATTAGCAGCACTCCGATCGTCGATATGTAGAGTTCGCTCTTCTGCATCGCCTTCATGCGGACACCTCCTCTGCCTCTGCGGACATCACCGATATGTTGGAGAGCATCGCACCGTCAGCGTACAGACGGACGTTCATGAACCTGTCGTCATCCGTATCATCGGCGATTGCATCCGTCACATAGAACCTGTTGGCCTGGAGGATGGTACCGTCGTCGTTGTTGGATATCGTGAAATAGATCCTGTCCGAATCCTTCCATTTCTGCATTATCATGACGGATGTGACCTTATCCTCTTCCATGCGGAGTCTAGCCTCGCATTCTACTGGACCGCCGTCATCCACCTTGGACCATGAGGACCTGTCATCGAACATGTGCTTGATGACCTTGGCGTCCTTCCTAGGTATATGCATTCCGGGAGTCAGGGTGTACGTGACACGCACGTCGTCCATCTTCCTTACGGACTTCTCCTCCCAGGAACTGAATCTGAAATCATCGCTGTCCATAATCACGAGGATCAGGAGATACTGGAAGAGATACACTGTGTAGATAATCAGATCGGTGGTCTCCGTCTCCAACTGATCACCCAAGGCCACGGACGATACGATGGCCGATGCCATGATCAAGGCAAGAGCGGCAGAACCGAAGATCATTCCGAAACGACCCCTCGACACATCTTGAAGATAGCTATAACCCGAATAGACCAGGTTCACACCCATCACTATCATGATGATGGCTATTATGAAGATGAAATCCGAAGAACTTCCCAACATGGGCAGAGAGGAGATTATCCTTGCGATACCCAGGGATAACGCGTAGAATCCCACCGACCTCATCAGATTCCTTTTCGGGTCGAATATGATGAAAATACCCATTCCTATCTTTACGATTACAACCAAGCTATCGGTCAATACGCTGTCCGAATTACCGATCACGGTCATGTTCGCAACATCGATCAGACCGGAAATGATGATGATACCTGCGAGGATGAACGATAACCTGTTCTTGGCCACGGCAATGACTGCCTGTGCGGTCTCGTGTGTTGACATTGGTCGATGAACCGCATTCTTCGTATTTATTCGTAAAAGGGACACAGGCGATGCGGTATGCCGCATCGCTGTTCACTCGAAGATCTTTATGCTCTTCTCCAGTTCATCGCGGATGAGGATGTGCTGGGGACAGACCTTCTCGCATTTGCCACACTTTATGCAATCCTTCGCATACTTCTTCCCGTGCATACCTACAAGCCAATTCAACTGACCTGTGGAGAACTCCTTGTTCCCGTACAAGGCCATCTGGTTGACCGCCTGGAACGTTCCGGATATCCCTATATCTAGAGGACATACCTTCGCACAGTAATCGCATGAGGTGCAAGGGATTATCGGGTAGGTGGACAGCACCTCCGATGCCTTCTTTATGGTATCCCTCTGCTGAGGTGTGAGGTTGACGAATCCCCGCATATGGGAAATGTTGTCCTTCATCTGTTCCACATCCGACATTCCCGACAGGACCGTCATCACACCTTCGAGATCCGCGCAGAACCGTAGAGCCCATGAAGCACAGCTGCTGTCTGGCTCTTTATCCTTGAATACCTTCTCCACCTTCTCCGGAGGCTTTGCGAGAAGGCCTCCCTTCACAGGTTCCATGACGATCACGGGTTTCCCGTACTTCCTCGACAGCTCGTATACCTTCCTGGACTGGATGGCGTTGCTCTCCCAATCCGCATAATTGATCTGGAGCTGTATGAACTCCGCCTCGGGGTGCGCTCTCAGGATCGGTTCGAGCTCATCTACCGTTGAATGGAAAGAGAATCCCAAGTGCCTAATCTTCCCTTCCTTCTTCTTCTCGAGGAAATAGTTCCAGAGATCCCATTTCTCAAAAGGTTCGGTCCTGTCGTTCCCCAGGTTGTGAAGGAGATAGAAATCGATGTAATCGGTGCCCAATCTCTCCAAGGAGGTCTCAAACTGCTTTTCGGCCTCCTCCTTCGTTCCGACCCTCCACGCCGCATCCTTGGTGGCCAGGTAATAACTGTCACGGGGATATCTCTCCACAAGCGCCTCCCTGATGGCCTCCTCGCTTCCGGGATACGCCCACGCGGTGTCGAAGTAATTGAAGCCGGACTCCAAGAAGAGATCGACCATCTCCTTGACCTGTTCGACATCTATCTTCCCATCCTTCCGGGGAAGACGCATGAGACCGAATCCGAGCTTTCCGATGTTCTCAGTGATTGTCATTTGATCGCCTCGGGGACGATTGTCCGAATGATGGAGCATATCGCAGGAGATGTTGAAATGACTTTCCCGAGCGGGATCTCATTCCTGTTCCTTCCGCTCATCTTCCTGTTCGCGGATGTTCTTCTTCAGCAACCTGTGGTACGAATATCTGCGTAGGTACAGGTCGAAATCGATCACCTGGCCGAATATCTTTGCCTTGGTATAGTCCTCTTGGAGATTCTCGTAGATCAACAGCCTGAACCACCTGCCCTCGTGAGAATAGACGGTGAGATACCTCTCTCCGATCACCACATCCCTGACATCCATCATGTACAGGGGGTTGGCATGGACGTAATCGGTGGCATGGAGATCTGCCCGGAGCTTGCCATCGGTCTTTGTGAATATGAGCATCCTGTTCCTGATCTGGTTGCTGAGAAGCTTCAGCCTTACCTGCCCGTCCTGATCCGAATCGATCAGATGCTGTACCTCCTGGCACCCTGACCCGAGTATGTAAGCGTCGTTCACATTGTACAGTAGCGCGGACATACTGTCGGTGCTCTCCCTGATGGACTGCATGAGACTGGATTGGGATACGGACCTGTCCATGGAGAATATGACTATGTTGAGTGCGACTATGATGGTCAGGAAATCCATAAGCATGTAGATTATACCGTCATGATTGAAAGCGAACAGGAATGTCAGGAACAGTTTCGTCCCGGCTATGGCCATCACTGCGTAACATATATTCCTGATACGGAAATTGTTGTAATCGAAACCTGCCCACAGACTCGATGCGAAGAGGATCATGAGCGGGCCCATGATGATCAGTACCATCCCGTATGCAAAGAAACCGAGATCGCGTTGAGTGATCATGATTATGATACCCCTAGACAGGAGGTATATCCCGAAGAAGAATGCCTCTGACGACAGCATATCCCTCATACCTCCCCTCATGGACTGTATGGTGGACACTGTGCCGATGACAGCGATGACCAGCGGTATGATTACCTGTAACGACAGCGGGCCGGCCATCAAAGCGTCCAGGAACCATATGCCCAGTCCGCTCAGGTAGAATACGAGTATGGAGGTCACGGCCTTGCTGTATCTGGACATTGTCAGGCTGCCCCCTCTGTTCCCTTAACGATCGGACCGTCATCCTCTCTGGCCGCCCTTATCCTGAAGACCCCGGTCCTGGAATCAGAATACCTTATGATCAGGAGATCCCCGGATTCGGAGACATCATCGATGCGTCTGGTATCGACCCCTAGAACGGAACCGTCCTCGTGCTCCGACATTGTCAGATACACCGGACCGTCAGGGCCCTCCCATCTCTGCAGGAACAGCGTACCGTCCTGGAACCTATCCTTGAAATGTATGACCGTTCCGCGGTACACAGGCCCTTCGTCGGATATCGTCATCATCGATTCGTCCAGAGCCCCATTGAAGAAGTCCTTGAGTACCTCTACGGAGCCCCTGTCTAGCGAAAAGTCGGAACCGGTACCGGTGGTAAGCCTGAATCCGATCAATATCGAGTTCAGACGCTCCATGTTGGTCGATCTGCGTACCTGTGTCGAAGATACCAGTGCGATATACGTCAGCAGCATGAACATGGTTATTATCGCCTGCCCGATGTCTTCACTCTGGACCAGCGAATCCTGATCGGAGAATATAGCGATAAGTACGAATGTCTGGAACAGCACGAAGAATAGGGAACCTATGATGACCCATGTTATTGCCCTGGAGTTCCCGCGAAGGAATCTGATTCCATGATAGATGAGGTTCGCTGCCATGTACAGGAGTATGAGGCCCAATAGGGACGAGATCGGGCTTCCCCTGAACTCCATCGGAAGATACCTTACGAATCTGGAGAATCCGATGGCGACAGCGTACATTCCGACGGTGAAGAACAGACTGTGATGTGCGTCCAGCAGGATCAGTATGCCGAATAGGAGTGGTACTATGTTCACGGCTACGGTGAATCCCGGGCTCATAGTCCTCATATCCAGGAGTATGCTGAAGATCGCATAGAGGATCATGATGGTACCCATGACGTATGAGATGTTGGACATGATGAAGTCCAATATCCCCTTGTAGAATCCGCGAAACCCTCCGTATTCCATGTTCAGGGAATCCTCTCACGGGATATAACATAGATTCCCGGATCATGGACGCATACCGATGTTTTTCGGAGTCGATGTTATCTAGATGAGACCGTAATTACCGACCGGTATCATGCGCTCGGACCTAGGACCTGCATTTTACGTGGTGATGGGGGCATCCCTCTGGGGGATCATAGGTCTGTTCACGCGCCCACTCTACGAGTCTGGACTTTCGGCTCTGCAGATCGTTCTTGTAAGATGCGCGGTGACCCTGATCGCCGTGACCATTGTCGTCCTGTTCATTGACAGGAAGCTTTTCAAGATAGACCCCAGAGACATATGGATGTTCATAGGAATGGGTCTATTCAGCATCGTGTTCTTCAACTACATGTACTTCACAACGCAGCAAATGGTCTCGCTCTCCACGGCATCGGTGCTGCTGTATATGGCCCCGTGCTTCGTCATGATAATGAGTATGGTCCTGTTCAAGGAAAAACTGACGAAGAACAAAGTACTGGCACTTATCCTGGCCTTCATCGGATGCATATTCACCTCCGGACTCGGATTCGGCGATGTCAACATCGGTATCCTGTACGGCATCCTTGCCGGATTCGGCTACTCACTGTATTCGATCTTCGGGAAATTCGCACTGAGGAAATACAGTCTTCTGACAACACTCTTCTACACCTTCCTCGTGGCCACGATAAGCCTGATACCGTTCACCGATGTACCTTACGTCATATCCAGTATGGGTGATATGGACATACTCCTGCTGGCGATCGGGCTTGGGATGTTATGCACTGTCCTGCCTTACTATCTCTACACAGCGGGACTGAACGGCATGGATGCAGGGAAGGCATCGATTATCGCGTTCGTGGAGCCCATGGTGGCGACGATCGTGAGCATAATAGTGGGTGACGAGTTCGGATGGACGAACATTCTGGGAATAATCCTGATACTTGGATCGGTCATATTCCTGAATTCAAAATCGAAAGAATCAGCACAGGACATATCTGGCTGATCTGGTGCTGCCATCGGTCTTGACGATCTTTCCGTCCTTCCTCATGTTCTGAAGGAGATTGGTCGCTTTCACCGCGAGCTGCTCATCGGTGAGGCCCTTCCTGTCACGGAGCTTCAGTATTCCCACCACATCCGAACGTGTTACTGACCCGTTCTCACTGAGAAGCTGTATGACGGCATCATAATCGGAACCCTTGCTGAAACGTGACGACGGATCCGTGTAGTCCAGGTTTATGCATGGTACCCCGTCATAGACAGTGACCAAACCTCTGGAGATCAAGGATTCCATCCTCTTATCCGATAGGTATCTTCCCGAGTCCAATCTGTCCAGATCCAGGATGTCCTGCACATCGATGTCCCTGCGGATATCAAGAGCGCGAGCGACCGATCCCTCTCTCCTTCCCGGGAACGTTACCGATACCGAGTCGTCGGTGACATTGTAACGCGGAAGAGGGAAATGCTTGTGCATCTGGGACATATACAGGTTGCGTATCCCAGCTGCGGAGTTGGTCACCAATCCTATCTCAGTCATCACCTTGATCAGATACGAGTTCCTGGATGCCATGGTCTGGTTCTGACCCTTCACGAAGGATTCCGGCTGCACGTCCGGGAACGATCCCTTGCTGACGACGGTCACCGACTCGTTCTCCCTCTCGATCACGTCTATGGTACCGCCCATGGTGTAATCCTGGTGCTGAAGAGCGTTGAACATCGCCTCGGTCAGGGATGCGACACGGTAAGTACTGACGAACACCTGTTCACCGCCGTCGTCAATCCTCACGGTGGAATTACTGATGATCGATACGACTTTCCTTATCGCCAACACCATGGATCCCCCGATGGTACGGGATTCGACAACGGAACCGTCGATGTCAAGAAGTCTCCATCTGACACATATCGACGGGGGCAGGATCTTCTCCGATACCTTCCCTAGCAGGATCATGGCGGCTACTGTCACCTTGCCCCTCTTCAGGATGCCCACTTTGGACAGGAACTCCCCATCGTCCATGGCTGCTACTGTATCCCTGTCCTCCGGATGTTCGGACACATAGGTCGCCCTGACCGCTCTCACCGCCTCGGGATCGAAACTGCGGAGGTCGGCCTCCTGGATCACGTTCCCCGTCCAATCGTCGTAGACGCTCTTCACGATACCTCTATGGACGTGGTCGTATAAATCTCATTTATTCTCATTCCGAGATGTCCATATCAAAGAAAAGAATCATCCTACCCCTATAACGCTTAAATAAAGAGAACAAGTCGATGCAGCATTACATCCGGAGCACCCCCGCTCCAAGAGGAATGAACATGCCGGAACTATTAGGTTTGAAAATCCGCAACATGCCGCAGATCGCACAGGAACTCACACAGTGCGTACAGTGCGGATACTGTATCGACGTCTGCGAAGCACACGCCCAGACACCTTGGGACTCCGTCACCCCCAGGGGAAAGATCTACTACCTCAAGCAGATCGACCTCAAGGGAACAGGAGCGATGGACAAGGTCCTCGGAAGGCCTGTCGAGCTCAGCCCCGAATTCGTCGACGCCATGTACAAGTGTACGGGATGCGGAAACTGTGAGGTCGTCTGCCACGCCAAGATCCGTCTCGTGGACCTTTGGGAGACCATGAGGAAGTGGATGGTGGAGATCGGAATCGGACCCATGCCCGCAGCGGTCGCTATGGGAAAGAGCATCCACAAGAACCACAATCCCTACAACGAGCCCGACTCGAAGAGGGATGCATGGTGGCCCGAGGAGGTCGAGAGGCACGTCCCCGCGAACGTCATCTTCTTCGCCGGATGTACCGGATCCTACAGGATGCAGCACATCGCACAGGCCGGAGTCAGGGTGCTCGACCGCGCAGGAATCAAGATGAACTGTCTGGGACCCGACGAGTGGTGCTGTTCTTCACCCCTCATAAGGACCGGAAACGAGAAGGAATCCACGGCCTGTGCACAGCATAACGTCGAGAAGGCGGACGGCATGGGAGCGAAGGACATGGTCATGACCTGTTCCGGATGCTACAAGACCGTTTCCTGCGATTTCGGAAGGTTCTACGCGAAGGCCGGACAGAACGTCTACCACTTCTCGCAGTACGTCGAGCAGCTCATCAACGACAGGAAGCTGCCCCTCAACAACGAATTCAAACACAAGGTCACATACCACGACCCCTGCCACCTTGGAAGGCACTCCGGTGTCTACGACGCTCCCAGGAACGTCATCAAGAAGATCAAGGGCATCGAGTTCGTCGAGATGGAGAGGTCCAGGGAGAACTCCAGGTGCTGCGGTGCCGGAGGAGGATACAAGTCCACATACCCCGACTTCGCACTCAACATCGGTATCGAGAGGATCCACGACGCCGAGGAGACCGGAGCTGAGATACTCATCAGCTGCTGTCCCTTCTGTGTCCTGAACCTCACACAGGCGGCAAAGAAGATCGGTTCCAACATCAAGGTCATGGATTTGTCGCAGGTCCTCCTTGAGGTAACCGCCCCCAAGGCCGCCGAGCCCGCGGCCGAAAAGGCCTGAAACAACAAATCATACCGGGGGCATCAGCCCCCCAATTATCTTCTTTTCATGCCGTTCCCCGAACTTTGCCCTGACATCATACGCGTCCTTGAGACGAAAGGCATCAGGGAACCCACTCCTCCGCAGGCGGATTCCATCCCCAGGATCATCAGAGGGGAGAACCTTCTGCTGGTTGCACCGACCGGTATCGGGAAGACCGAGGCGGCGATACTGCCCATCCTCGAGATGATCATGCGCTCCAAGGGCAAACCCGGGATCAGATGCATCTACATCACACCGCTGAGAGCACTGAACAGGGACATGCTGAAGAGGATGGAGGACTACGGTAATGCCCTCGACATCAGGGTCGGGGTCAGGCACGGGGACACATCCCAGGCCGAGAGGAACTACCAATCACAACATCCTCCGGACATCCTCATCACCACACCTGAGACCCTGCAGGTCATGTTCACCGGCAAAAAGCTGGTCCAGCACATGAAGAACGTGGAATGGGTCATCATCGACGAGATCCACGAACTGTCCAATACGGAGAGGGGGGCCCAGATGAGCGTGGCCTTGGAGAGGCTGGTCCTCCTGGCAGGGAATTATCAGAGGATCGGACTGTCCGCTACCGTCGGTAATATCGATCATGTCGCCAGATTCCTTGCGGGCAACAACAGGGAAGTCGTTGTAAGGAAACACGACACCCACAGGGACTTCGACATCAAGGTCGAGAGCCCGGCACCCTGTCAGGATCCCGAACTCCTCGACAGACTGCAGAGCGACCCCGATATCCTAGGTGTCATGAAAAGAGCCAGACAGATAGTCGATGACGGCAATTCGACACTTTTCTTCGTCAACACCAGAGAGACCGCGGAGTGGCTTGCGGCACGCTATCACCTATGGGACAAGGACATCTCCATCGAGGTCCATCACGGTTCCCTGTCCAAGGAGAACAGGATGGAGATGGAGGACCGTTTCAAGAAAGGGGATGTGAGATGTCTGATCTGTACCTCGTCCCTGGAACTAGGTATCGACGTCGGTACCACCGAGATGGTCATCCAATACAACTCCCCCAGACAGGTGTCCCGCATGATCCAGCGTGCCGGACGTGCCGGTCACAGGATCGGAGAGACTATCAGGGCGAAGATAATCGCCACCGCACCGGACGAGGTCGCCGAGGCCATGGTCGTGGCCCGCAGGAGCGATTCCAAGGAACTGGAGTACTTCGAGGGAAGGGAATCCCCATTATCCGTCGTCGCGAATCAGCTCATAGCCATGACCATGATGGGCCCGATGGACAAGGAGCTTGCCTACAAGGTGATCCACAACGCATATCCGTTCAGGAACCTGAAGTACGGTGTGATGCTGGATGTCCTTGAACAATTGAAGGGCATCAAGATGGTGTTCGATGACGACACCACGTTCAAACGTTCCAAGAAGGGAATGAACTACTTCTACGACAACATCTCCATGATCCCCGACGAGAGGACATACCTCATACGCGACATCGGGACCAGGGCGATAATCGGTACCCTGGACGAGAGTTTCGTAGCATCCTTTGCAGAGGAATACGCCATGTTCATCGCAAAGGGAAGGACCTGGCGCATAGTCGAGATGAGAGAGGACGAGATACTCGTTGAGGAGGCAAAGGAAGTGGGATCCGTTCCCAACTGGGTGGGATCCGATATCCCCGTCCCGTTCGAGATCGCCATGGAGGTCGGTAAGATGAGAAGGCTCAGGAACTTCTCCGACTACCCTGGTGACGAGGGATGCGTAAGGGTCCTCAAGGAATACTTCGCAGGTCAGGACGAGAAATCGAAGATGCCCACAGATAAGACGGTCACGGTTGAGATTGCCGACAGGATGGCGATCATAAACTGCTGCTTCGGCAGCAAGGTGAACGAAACACTCGGTAAGATCTACTCCGCACTGCTCACGGCCCGTCTGGGAGAATCCATCGGTGTGACCACCGACCCGTACAGGATCATCCTCGAGCTCCCGAGGCATGTGGACAGGGACACGATGATGAACACCATCCGTTCCGTCAAACCCGGTACGATAGAGGCACTCTCAAGGATGACCATCCTGAATTCCTCGTTCTTAAGATGGAGATTCGTCTTCGTGGCGAAGAAGTTCGGCATCATAGAGAAGGAGGCGGACCACCGCTTCATGAACTTCTCCAGACTGTTCGAGATGCACAAGGACACCCCCGCGTACAAAGAAGCAATCGACAAGGTCCTATGGGAGGATCTGGACATCCCCAACACCGAGAAGGTCGTCTCCATGATCGCCAACGGCGAGATAGAGCTGACCACTGACAGGATATCAAAGATCGGTCTCGAGGGCATAACCAGATCCAAGGAGCTCATGCAACCTGTCCGTGCCGACCACTCCATCCTCATGGCGCTGAAGAAGAGGCTCGAGGACGAGGTCCTGTTCGCTTCCTGCATGCACTGCGGATCCCAATCGAGGTTCAGGGTGGGCGATGCCCCGAAGAAGTTCAAATGTCCCCAATGCGGCGGAGTGATGATAGCGGTCCTGAAGAACTACGAGAGGGATACGGTCAAACTCCTCAAAGAACCTGCACTTTCCAAGCAGGAGAAACTAGAACTGCAGAAGATGGGAAAGAACGCGAACCTCGTTTTCGAACAGGGGAAGCGTGCAGTCATAGTCCTGGCAGGAAGAGGCATAGGGCCGGAAACGGCCGGAAGGATACTCCGTACGCTGCATAGCGACGAGGACGAATTCCTAAGGGACATCATGAACGCGGAGATCCTGTTCGCCAAGAACAAGAGATTCTGGGATTGAATCATATAAAAACAGTAAGAAAATGCGGTCTTTTTAACAAGTCTTTATAACTGCCAAAGTTCGTTTCGGCATCATGGACGAATCTAAGTTCTGTACCGGGTGCGGTAAACCCATCGAGCCCGGAATGCAGTTCTGTCCTCAGTGCGGAATGGTCGTCAGCGGTTCTGCCGCCGATGAGCAATTCAAAGAGAACGAGAAGGAGATCAGGGGTATCCTGATCCAGTCCAGAAGGAACTGGCTCATCTTCTTCCTTGCAATCTACGCGATCCCCGTGATCATCGCGGCGATCATCGCTCTCGTTGATGCATCATCCTCGGCAAATGCGATCTGGGAGAACGACAGTTTCCAGAAGTGGCTCTCCGAGCACCACATCTCGATGACCGTGAACGACATCCAGAACTACATCACCGGAGCCGCCACGATGGCATTGCTGAGCGGTATCTGTGCCTGTGTCAGTCTGGTCTGCGTTTATCTCAGGAAGAAGTGGATCGTTGCCGTCATCGCATGTTTCGCAGCAGCGATCCTGTGCGTCTGGTCCATCTTCGGAATCATCATCGGATTCCTTGTCGGATGGATGATCATTACTTCCAAGGACGTCTTCGACGACTGGCCTGAGGGAACTGAGACAGAGGAATGAAACTCAAATCCCCGAAAGGGGATCAAACCTCTTCCATCCGATTATCACAATCATTCGGACCTGACCTTGTTGGTCAACGTACCGATGTTCTGTATCCTTGCCACTACGGTATCCCCAGGTCTGATCTCCGAGACGCCCTCCGGCGTGCCGGTGATGAGGATGTCCCCCTCGCACATGGTGATGTATCTCGACACATAGGATACCAACCAAGGCAGCGTGAAGATCATGTTAGCGGTATTCCCCTTCTGTCTGACCTCATCGTTGACCGTCAGCTCCAATTCGAGGTTCTGAAGGTCACCTGCCGACTCCTTCGGAATCGGCTCGGACATTGGGCCGAAGGTGTCCATTCCCTTCGCAAGATCCCAGGTATTCCCCTCGTCGCGGGCCTTCCACTGAAGGTCCCTTGCTGAAACGTCGTTGAACACCGCGACATGGGAGATGTATCCCATCGCATCCGATTCGGACACATGCTTGCATTCCTTCCCGTAGATAAGTGCCAGCTCCACCTCATGCTGCACATTCGTGACCCCTTTCGGGATGATGATCTCATCCCCGTTCCCGATCAGACAACTCACGGGTTTGAAGAATATCGTGGGCTCTTCTGGAAGCTTAGACTTCAGCTCCTTGATGTGGGACCTGTAGTTCCATCCGACGCAGACTATCTTCGTCGGCCTCATATGAATCCGCCCTTGACGGTGAACTCGGGCTTCTTCTCCTTCTCCGATACGTCCTTGAGCTTCACGGTCTTGCCGTAGAATCCCTGGCAGATCACGTAGACCTCCGAGGACGTGGGCCTTGATGCATCAGGGGAATGTACCTTGACCGATTGGAAACGCTTCTCCAACTCATCCTTCAACGAATCGAACATATCGCCCATGAACACCTTCATGACCAGTTTGCCTTCCTTCTTCAGGATACGGTCGCAGACGTTCACCGCGAACATGCAGAGATTGATGGATCTCGCGTGGTCGGTGGAATAGTGTCCCGCGATGTTGGGCGCCATATCAGAGAGAATGACATCGGCCTTCCCGTGGAACCTGTTGAGGAGCTCCCTCATCGTGGAATCCTCGGTGATATCCCCGATGATGAACTCCACACCGTCCATCGGCTTGATGTACCTCAGATCGACACCGATGACGTGACCGTTCGGCCATGTCCTCTCCTGAGCGACCTGACACCATCCTCCGGGACAGGCTCCGAGGTCCACTACGGAATCCCCCTCTTTGAAAATGCCGAACCTCTCATCGATCTGAATGAGCTTGAAGGATGCCCTGGAACGGTAGTTCAGCTTCTTCGCGAGCTTGTAGTAATGCTCGTTCCTCCTCTCCGCTACCCAGCGGTCGTGTAGGTCGGCCATGAATCTGGTTACGGGATTCTCCTATTAATCCTGTCCGACGGTTCAAATCCTCTTGGAATCCGGTTAGAACATCGGATTGATCGATTACATACTGGCCTGAAGACCAATGGGGTTCAGATAAGCATGATCATC
>JAFUHJ010000181.1 GCA_017468935.1 Candidatus Methanomethylophilaceae archaeon | reverse complement strand
TGTAGTGAGTTCCGTTCCATTCAGTGTTACTGTAACAGTAGAAGTACCAGCAGAACTGGCAGTTATGGTAAACTTAGCTTTATTGTTGGTTATCGTAGGTGTACTCGGAGAGACGCTTACCTTGGAGCCCGTGCATGTTACGCTTAAAGATAAGCCTGTTTTACCTTGTGGATCGATTGTAACTTCGATTTCTTTGGTCTTGTCAGTTGTTCCATTGCTATACAATGTTAGCGGGCCAGCCGGATTAACTGTTATAGACGGATCTGTCGCATCGGACAACTCCGAATCGATAACCATGGCGGCACCAAACACAGATAAAATTAGAACAGCGATGAGCATCATAGCCTTCCAACTCTTTAAGTCGGAAGACCTCCCATCCATCGCTGTCGCATTCTTGAACATAACCCTGTATTCAAGAAGTACATTAAACCATTATCGACTGTTGGCACATTGTAATTAACTGTTGATGCCACGAGCCATCTTTTAGTATGAGCACCTCTTAAGGCCCGTTCATGCTCATAAAGGCCCAGTCGATCACAAAGGCCTTCGGACCGCTGAAGGTACTGAAGGATGTCAGTCTGCAGATCAACAGGGGCGACAGCATCGGTCTCATAGGGGTCAACGGTGCCGGTAAGAGCACATTTCTGAAGATCATGCTGGGCGAGATGAAGCCAGACACCGGCGAGCTCACCCGCAACACCCAGAGGATCGGTTATCTGGAGCAGTTCCCGGAATCATCCCACGAGTTCACCGTCCGCGACGTCCTCGGAAGGCCGTACGGCCATATAGAGAACATCAAACGCCGTCTCAAGGAGATCGAGGAGGCCATGATGGCCGGAGGCGACATAGACTGGAACGCCCTGGCCGAGGAGAGCGCCAAACTGGAATCCCAATTGGCCAAATGCGACATGGACGACGAGGACAACCAGAAGAGGGCATTGGAGAAGGTCGGTCTGTCCGAGGAGTTCATGGACAGGACCATGGATTCCCTCTCCGGAGGCGAACGTGCCAAGGTCATGCTCTCCAGGATCGTTGTCCAGGCAGAGGAATGCGACCTGCTGGTCATGGACGAGCCCACGTCTCATCTGGACATCGACACGGTCGAATGGCTGGAGGATTACCTCCTGGATTCGCACTGTGCCCTTCTGGTCATCAGCCACGACAGATATTTCCTGGACAAGATGGCAACCAGGATGCTGGAGATCGAGCACGGTAAATCAAGGGAATACAAGGGCAACTATTCGGATTTCATCATGAAGAAGATGCTGGACCTCGAGCGCATGCGCAAGGAATACCAGCACTACATGTCAGAGAAAAGGCATCAGGAGAACGTTGCCAGGCAGATGTACATAGACAACCCCTTCCTTACCGTCCACAAGACTCGTCAGAAGATGATCGACAAGATGGACGAGAAGGAGAAGCCGGAGAAGATGGAGGAGGTCACCGTCAGGATACAGGCGGCCCACAAATCCGGAAAGAACATGCTCATAACCAAGGATCTGTCCGTCGGTTATAACGGGAAGACGATCCTGGAGCATGTGGACATCGATGTCCAGAAAGGGGATAAGATAGGCATCTTCGGTGCCAACGGTCAGGGCAAGTCCACATTGGTCAAGGCCATCTTGGAGGAGATCCCATCTACAGGAGAGATGTGGATGGCCCCGGGTGCCAAGATCGGTTACTATTCTCAGAATCACGAGGGATTGGATCTCAAGTTATCGGCAGAGGAGCAGATCCTCCTTGCCATCGGAAGGGAACGCAGGGGCGATGCGAGGAAGATGCTTGCAAGGTTCCTCCTGTTCGGAGAGGATGTGGAGAGGCCCATGTCGACGCTGTCAGGAGGCCAGAGGGCACGTGTCGCTATGTGCCTTCTGCTGCTGGATGAGACCAACCTGCTCATTCTGGACGAGCCCACGAACTATCTCGACATCCCTGCGAAGCACGCCATCGAGGAGGCATTGGTGGAGTATGACGGTACGGTGATCACCGTGACTCACGACAGGTACTTCCTGGACACCGTATGCACCAAGATGATAGAGGTCAAGGACCACAGGGTCAGGTGCTTCTCCGGAACGTATTCCGAGATGAAAGGCAGGAAGAACACCAAGGAGATCGTCATGGATGCCGACGAATACCGCGTCCTATCGCCGTTCACCAACTGGGTGACCGGCAAGAAGTATTCCAAGGGCGATCGTGTGCTCATCGCACTTGCCGATCAGAAGAGTTTCCAATGGGCTCTGGATCAGGGGAAACTCAAGAAGACAGGCGGACGTCAGAGAAAGAAGGTCAGCGTGGCCGACGTCCCCAAGAAGGATTGACCCGTCATTTGATCGCATAGATCACTTTGTCGAATAATTCTTCGTTTTCATCCTCGTCCGGGAATAGCTTCTCTCCGAACACGAACTTCACCCATTTCTTCATCTCTGGCATCTTCTTGCCCACAGGCGTATAGTATCTCCTTATCGGTATAGACAGGATCATCAGGAGTATGATTCCGTATACGGTCGCCAAGGATATGTACGGGTTGAAATCGAACATATGGGTGTAACTGCTGCTGTTGTAGATGAATATCGACGAGAACACCGGCACCAGGAACAGGATGCACGACCTCACCACCTTCCTCCAGGAAAGCACTCTCCCCGATTCGATGCCGATCATGGCGAATATGGCCAGCAGCATGAGGAAGATGTATGTCAGGAGCATGCCCCCTTGATAGACCTCCTCCAGCCCGAGGTTCTTTATTATGGTCACATTGGTCCTGTCGTTGATCAGATCAAGCGCCACACCGGAGATTCTCATGAGGTACATCAGACAGATGCCCATGAGGAACAGTTCGGCGACAATGAGCTCCTTGGGCTTCCTCCTCTGCCTTATGAAACCGCCCTTGGTGTCTATCTTCAGTTCGACATCCCTTCCCTCCAACTGGGCGAGGAGTACCCTTTCGTAAGAGTGCTGGTATCTGATGTGGTGGTTCATGTTGATGAACATCATCACGAACACGTAGAACACATATGTACCGAGCGTGAGGATCATCAGTTCGATGGTCCTCGATGTGCTCCTGGTCTTGATGACTGCAGGCATCTCCGATATGTTGATGCCGACGGGTTCCAGAGCAGTCTTCAATTCTCTGGTGAACTCGATCTGCTTGATCTCGTGCCTGTGCGGATAGAGTATGTTGGAAGGTGTTGCGATAAGTAGGACGGCAAACGCCGGACGCAAAATCATGGTGAAGATGATCTCGTCCGGAAGATGGCTGAAAATGATCGCGATCGTGCTGCACACGATCATCACGAGGACCAACGCATTGAGGTACGGCAGCATCTGGAAACGGTCCCTGGAAGTGATACCCTCATGGAGTCTTCTCAATTCCGTCGTATCCGCACCTTCGCTGTCCGCGAAGGCTATCAGGCTTTCTCTCCAGTCGGTATCCCTCTTTGCGTGCGACGCGAGTCTGGAGTATAGCGAGTATGCGATGACCACGTAGATGAACAGGGTCATCACGAACGCTATGCTCTGGAGGAGCCTGGCCTCGTAGACCAGTTCGTAATACCTCGCGAAGAGGACATACCTTAGGATGATATAGTAGATCAGCGGGATGAGCACTAGGATGATGGCGAGGGGAGCACTGATGATGTGATCCCTGTCGTACCTGGTCCTGAGGTTCTTCCTGAATTGGTACAGTCCGACATCGTTCATGTTCATTCACCCTCACGACCTTGAAGTAGTATAGCAGGGCAATTACCGTGAATACGGCGACCATGGCTATCGCAATGATGGGTGCCTGAGGGATGAGCGGCGGTACATCGATGTGCAGAACGTAGTATCCCGTATCCTCCAGATCGAAGGTACAGAAGTAATCCACCTGGGCCGCGACCATATATGTGGGCAACAGATGGTACACTGTCATCGGGATGGTAGGATCCCCATATACCACACGCGCCTGGCTTTCCTCGGAGAAGTAGAAGACATCTGTCATGTAGACCTCGTACACCCTATCGTAACGCACGAAGTCCCTGACCGATTCAGGCACCTCCGAACTGGGGACGAGGCGGATGTATACCTCAGCATATTGATCGGAGATCTGCTCTAGTTCATCCCTGTACAGGAACAGGGCGCAACTGTTTTCGAACAACGAGATCACCATCTCGAGATTGCCGCAGCCGTTAGGGAATATGATCTTCTCTATCGGAGTATCGTCGATACGCAGTTCCGTGAGGTCCTTCCCCGCGTATACGCGGGAGAGGCCGGTATACATCCCGAGGTACACCGGTGTGAACTCGGTTATCCCGTCCGATATATGGATCTCCCTAATCAGTCTGACATAATCAATCCACAGGGTGCAATCGCTGGTGACTGCTCCTGTACCTTCGAAATACAGGCTGTAATCGTCCATGAGGCGATATTTGGCAGTAGGAGTGAGGTCACCTTCCATGATGACCTCCGCCGCATCGCTATCTTCGGATAGGCATACCTGGGCGGAAAGGGCAAGGGACGCGAGCATTATGGCCGCTATTGCAACTAACTTCATCGAAGCGGCACCCGTCCACATATCTCTTCCCCGGAACCCATATCCTATCGTTGTAAAAGGAAGGCCGTCCCGAGGACGGCCGTTGATTTCATTGCTCGGCCATTCTCCTAAGCACGTACTGCAGGATTCCGCCGTTGGCGATGTATTCGACCTCCGCGGGCACGTCGACCCTGCAGATGGTCTTGAACTCCAGTTTTTTACCGTCCTTGTATGCCGTGACGTAGATCTCCCCCTTCGGCTCAAGGTCGGAGAGGTCGATGTCGAAAATCTCGGAACCGTCGAGCTGGAGGGTCTCGCAGTTCTGTCCCGGGAGGAACTGCAGGGGAACGATTCCCATTCCGACCAGGTTGGACCTGTGGATCCTCTCGAAGGATTCCGCGATGACTGCCCTGACTCCCAGGAGGAGAGGCCCTTTGGCCGCCCAGTCCCTGGAGCTTCCCGTTCCGTACTCCTTTCCGGCCAGGACGATCAACGGCGTCATATCCTCCTCATATTTCCTGGAGGTCTCGAATATGGTGTCGACCGATCCGTCGGGCATGTACTTGGACTGGCTTCCCTCGCTCCCGGGGACCAACTGGTTCTTGAGCCTGATGTTGGCGAACGTACCTCTCACCATGACCTCGTGGTTGGCCCTTCTGGAACCGTACGAGTTGAAATCCTCCTTCTTCACGCCTTTGGCCAGAAGGTATCTTCCCGCATCGGAATCAGCTGAGAACGCACCGGCGGGGGATATGTGGTCGGTGGTGATGGAATCCCCGAGTTTGGCGAGCACCCTCGCCCTCTTGATGTCCTTGATCTCGGGCTCTTCGAAGATATCGTCGAAGAACGGAGGGTTCCTGATG
>JAFUHJ010000180.1 GCA_017468935.1 Candidatus Methanomethylophilaceae archaeon | reverse complement strand
TATACGTGGCAACGACCAGGGAGCAGGTACTCAGGGATGTGGTGAAGGAGCTGGGAGGCATCAAGGGATGCCTGACCACCCTGCACACGTACAGCAAGGACAAGGTGAAGTTCGTGGAGGTGCTGAGACCGTCCGTAGAGCGTTCCGCGCAGAGGTACGGCTACGGGCAGTTCTCCGACAACCTGGTGAATTCAGCATATCAGATCATGGACCTGGTGGAACGCTACTGCGACGGCAGTATCACCAGATTCCTCACGGACAAGCATCTGCAGGCGATGCTTCTGAACGCCAACAGGGTTGTCAAGGCGCACTTCCCTTCGATATCTCTGGCGTACCTGATGTTAGAGGATCCCGATTACGCCGAACCGTACGTGGATACGCATCAGGAGATCGAGAATGATTCGGTGTTCTGATCGTACATGTCCTATCCATCCGAGCGATCCCTGGACAAGTATCTTTTATCTCGCACGCATATACTCTCATCATGGATCCGTTCACGATCTCCTGCATAATACTCGTGGTAGGTGCGTTCTGCCTGATTTACGAGGTGTTCTCTCCCGGAGGATTCCTCATAATACCGGGCATGGTCCTTCTCGTCCTGGGCATAGTCGGACTCGTCCTGCCTGACATACTGATGAGCGTATGGTCCCCGGTCATCGCATTGGTGGTGGCCGTTCCTGTGACCATTGTGACATTGAAGGTGTATCAGCATCTGGCGAAGCCCGAACCTCCGGCGACGACGGTCATGGAATCGCTTGTAGGCAGGGAGGGCAAGGTCACCGTACCGACAGAGGCGGACAGCATGAAGGGCAAGGTCAAGATAGGCACGGACACATGGTCCGCCACATCGGACGAGCCCTTGGAGACAGGAACGGAAGTAGTGGTCGAGAGCAGCGAGGGCGTTCACGTCCACGTTCGCAGGAAGTGAGAACAATGGAGATAGTCATGATACTCACGATAGTGGTGATAGCGGTCGTAGTCCTGATCGCTGCCAGCGGTATCAAGATAGTGAGGCCCTACGAGCAGGCCATATACATGAGGCTGGGAAAGTTCGTAAGGGTCCTGAACCAGGGATTGAACGTCGTATTCCCTTTGATCAACGAAGTTGTGAAGATGGATCTTCGTACCGAAGTTTTGGATGTTCCCAAGCAGGAGGTCATCACCAAGGACAACTCCCCGGTGGATGTCGATGCGGTCATCTACATCAAGGTCACCGACCCGAAGAACGCGTTCTTCGAGGTCACCGACTACAGGTTCGCCACGGTGAATCTGGCACAGACCACACTCAGGTCCATCATCGGAGACATGGAGCTCGACGAGATCCTCTCCTCGAGAGAGAAGATCAACGTGTCCCTGAGGGACATCCTCGACGAGAACACCGACAAGTGGGGTGTGAAGATCGAGGCCGTGGAGATCAGAGAGGTGAACCCTGCGAGGAAGGTCAAGGACGCCATGGAGGAGCAGACCTCCGCCGAGAGGAAGAGGCGTGCCGCCATCCTGGAGGCAGATGGTCAGAAGAGGGCGGCCATCCTCGATGCAGAAGGAAAGAAGAGGTCCCGTATCCTTGAGGCAGAGGGTCTGAGGCAGTCGATGATCCTCGAGGCCGAAGGAAAGAGATTGGCAACCATCCTGGAAGGACAGGGAGAGGCCCAGAAGCTGAGGATCATGGCCGTCGGTGCGGCATCTATGGACTCCAAAGCGATGTCCGTCCTCTCGATGCAGACCCTGCAGAAGGTCGGAGAGGGAGAATCGTCCAAGATATTCTTCCCGATCGAGGTCACCAAGATGATCGAGGGTGTATCCGAATACATGGGGACAGCAAAGAACGTCCCGGACAGGGAAGTATCCGATATGGATTCCATAAGGAAGGCCGTCGGGAACCCAGATGACATCCTCGGACCCATACCGACCATCGAGGAGATGTCCGAAGCGACATCACAGGCGGATAAGGTCAAGGACGAGCTGCAGGACGATATCGTACCGGACAAACTCTGAAACTTTGGGGGCTGTAAGCCCCCTTATTCTGGAATGGTTACTTTATCTTCTTCAAGACAGAAGGGGTGAATCCAATCTGCACGAGATGATTGCTTCTTCATAAATCATCAAAATATGGGCTTGTAATCAGTTTATAATATGCGCCAGGCATACTGTATTGTATGGAAGGCTCCAACATAATTTTCAATGCAATTGCCTCTTTGGAGATGGAGAATTTTCATCCATCCTCTTTCGATAGAGGAATCGCCATCCAGTGGCTGAAGGGGGAGATCGATATGGATTCAGCCGTCAAATCCATAGTCGAACATTACAAGGGTAAATTATGAAAGACGAACCCTATTATGAGTATCAGGATTCGAATTATTGCCATCCTGGTACTGATGTTCTCCGCAACAAGTTGACATACGTGACTCCGATGCTCTCGCATCTGTCGAACTCAGGTTTGAACTAATACCGAACCAATCGCGAACTAATACCGAACCAATAAATATCTGGGTCTCGTTCAGAAAAGATGGGGATTTGATATGGACAATCTAGGGAAGGAGTCCGAGGACATCGAGTTCAAAGAAAGCATTGGTCAATTGGACAAGGGCATTCTCGGTCTCTCGGCCATGCTGAACAGGTGCCATCACGGCACGTTGTACATCGGTGTAAGTGACAGCGGCGATGTCATCGGAATGGATGTAGGAGACTCCACCCTGGAAAAGATACGCAACGCAATCAGAACGGATATAGTTCCAAGGATAATGCCTGAGATGTCGGTCCACACGTCCTCGGATGGCAAGAAATACATTGAGATCAAAGTGATCGGCCATTCAGTCCCGTATTCGTACAAGGAGAAGTACTACATACGTAACGTGACCTCGAACGAGAGCGCCGATCCCGAGGTCCTTTCACAGATCGTTCTGACGCGCGGATTGGATCCATTGAAGGATGCGGTCTCCGACATACAGGAACTGACATTCGATCATCTCTTCGCATCCTTGGCCGCCCATGGCGGACATCCACGTAACGAGGGAAGATTCTTCAAGAGCCTTGATATGCTGGACGACCGCGGGGACTTCAATCTCACCGCCTATCTGCTGTCGGATCAGAATTCCATGCCCATGCAGATAGTAGAATTCGATGGGACCGATAGGACCAGGATCGCGGCCAGAGAGGATTTCAAGGACCGCAGTCTCCTGAAGTCCATGGAAGATATCAGCGACAGGGTCATGAGCTATCAGGAGACCCGTGTCGATACCAGTACATTGGAGAGGTCGGAGAGGCCTCTTTTTGATGCGGATGCATTCAGGGAGGCATGGGTCAACGCCTGTGTCCATAATGCCTGGAGACAGTACATACCGCCGTCGGTCCTGATATTCGATGACAGGATGGAGATCATATCCTACGGGAGGATACCGTTCCCGATGTCCGACGAGGACTTCTATCTCGGTGACAGCCGCCCGATCAATCCCGGTCTGTTCAGGATATTCGCCAGACTGAGGAAGATAGAGCAGACCGGACACGGCGTACCGACCATTGTCAAGAAGTACGGCAGGGAAGCATTCCATATCACCGAGAGCGGTGTGAGGGTGACGATCCCGTTCGCTTTCACACCGAGGTTCGTCAAGCTGAGGAAGTATTCTGAGAAGGATAGGACAGAACTCGACAGTGGTCGCAGGGCCGTACTAGAGAATCTCGAGAACAATCCGGGAGCTAAGCTATCCGATGTATCGAAGGAGACCGGTATGGGTCTTTCCGCCGTGAAGAGGGCGGTAGTGTCGCTGAAGAAGG
>JAFUHJ010000179.1 GCA_017468935.1 Candidatus Methanomethylophilaceae archaeon | reverse complement strand
TGAGGTTGCCAAACTTCTCCTTGAGATAGAGAAATGCATCAAGGATGGTATGGAGAAGTCAGCGCATTGAGAACAGCGCGCTGTTCACTGCCATCATTGCGGTACCGATCTCAAGAGGATCGTGAATAATCGCCTTGGCCTTCTTCCTCCCCTCCTCATCGAAATAGTGAGGTACTCCGGGCGTGGAGATAACTGCGCCTTCCTGGATGAGCCTTCCCGGGAATATCGCTGGTGCGGCATTGAGTATGTACTTGTGGGATGCGAGTGCGTCCTCAACATTCTCCAATGCCTTCACACCGAACTTGTCCTCGAGGGCCTTGGCCTTGTCGAACTTGATGTCCGTAACGGATACGTTTGCGCCCCATCCTTTCAGGATCTGGACCGCTTCCGTTCCCACGAGACCCGCTCCGATGACAAGCACATCCTTCCCTTCCACTCCCTTCGCAGCGTTCTTGAGAGCGACGGCGTAACCCATGGCCGTTCCCCAGGAGTTGTTGGTAGTGGCTGCGGTATGGACATTGTATGCGACGAACTTCGCATCGTCGGCCATCATGATGAGATCCACATGATCGTTTATGGCCTGGTCGAAACCGTTGACATCCGTTCCATCGGTAACATGGCTCTGCATCCCGAGCCTGTTGACTATTGCATTGACCGATTGGGAGAATCCGCTGATCACACCCATCCCGGATGTGATTGGGATCACTGCGACCCTCACCTTGGAGAAGTCCACGTCGTGATCCACTCCGGCACCTTCCAAAGCGAGCTGCTTCACGGTCTTGCCACACATGTTCATCAGTTTGGAATCCAGGTCCAGGGTATCATCGGGTACCCCCTCAATAAGATCGGGCGTGAGTCTTGTCATCAGATCATCTCCGGAGTCCCGTCAAGGAGCTCATCAATCGAACATTCATCGAGAATCTTTTTTATGCAGGAAGCGGCCCTCTCGTCGGCCTCCTCCTCGGTCCTGCCCTTGGAGATAAGGGTGGCGTGCCACTCATCCTTACCTGGGGCGTAATCTGTTATCGCATTATCCGAACCGAACAGCCCCGGTGCGAACCTCGGTCCCTTCACATGGCCGAATTCCTTCTCCCCGCTGGAGCGTAGCTTACCGTCCTTAAGGTAAACGTGACGGTAGATGGAGCATCCGTCGGTGGGATGTCTGTCCTTGGGCTTACCGAGTGCCGTGGTCACTAGTTCTTCCAATAGGTTGACTCCAGTAGCCGCCTCTATGGCGGCAGGGGTCTGGCTGGGGATACGGGCGTCGATCTCCAGTACCCTGAGTCCTTTGGGGGTCAGGATCGCTTCGACATCCATCAGTGCCTTGAGTCCGATGGCCTCTGCCACGTCCTTCCCGATCTTGGCGAACAGGTCGCAGTCATCCTTGGACATGATATTGGGATTGCAGCGGACCATCTTGCAGTCGTAGTTGGAATCGAGACATACTTCGGTGGTCACATAGGACTTTGCTGTCTTGCCATTACCGATGACCTCGATTGAAACGCTCTTCCCGTGGACGAACTCCTGTATGACCGGTTCGTCGTTGATGCTCTTGATGAATTCCAGTCCCCTGTCCATATCGTCCTTGTTGTGGGCGACGGTCACACCGATGCTTCCGCTCTGGGATGCAGGTTTGACTATGGCCGGGAAACCGCAGTCAGGCCATGGTTGCGGCAATGGAACGCCTACAGAAGCCATGACCTCGTTGGATTTGTTCTTGGAGCTCGATATGTTGTATGATGCGAGATCGAACAGCAACGGTACGCCCATCCTGTCCTTCATCGAATCGAGTGTCTTGAGAAGATCCATCTCCTCGCACGCGGGTATGACCGCATCGCATGATTGGAATACCCTCAATACCTCTTCCGGATCCTTCACCGGATCGAGATTCACCGGCTGGTCGCACAGCGACATGGCCGGGGCCTTCTCCTTCCTGTCGAGGACTACGGTCTCGTAACCGGCGGCCTTTGCCAGGAGAACAGCCTCCATTCCCTGTAGTGCCCCTCCGACAATGGCGATCCTCATCACGCCACCCTCTTGGGTCTGTGGGCGTTCAGAAACGATCTGTATTCTGCTGAAGAAGCGTGGTGATGCCCCATGTCCTCCAGCATCTCGAAAACGTGTTCCACCGAACGGTTGCCGTTCTCGATATCGAGTTCATGCTGGGCCACACCTGCAAGGTGCTGGCTCGGAGGTACTATGGAGGTGACTAGATTCGCTCCGGCATTGATCCTCGTCCTGAGTCCTGCGATGCCTTCGACATCCAGGCTGCATGGGATCAGCTTGTCCTGATTTAGGAGCCTCATGATGGCTATCGCCTTCAGCTCCTCCGTCGAATCGTAAGGTGTGAAGTCCTGCATGGGGGTTCCGACCTGAGGGACGAACGTCATCGCCCTCACCTGTGCGCATCCTAGGGATGACATCTCCGCGATGGTCTCCGCCCTGTCCCTCACGGACTCTCCGAGACCAATCATCATACCGTCCTCAGCCAGGAGTCCCGCTTCCATGGCCCAGATCTTCTGGTTCCTGCGGTCGTCATAGCTCTGATTCAATCTCAATGATTCGAACAGACCCCTGTTGTAGGTCTCCTGATAACAGGCGTACCAATCCGCGCCCGCATCCCTGACCTTTGCGAACATCTCCTGAGGGAGTGCTCCGGGCGATGCCATGATGTTGATCCCGACCTCGTCGTGGACTGCCGAGATGATGTCCAGGAGGTTCTTGTATCCGTCTTTGTACATCTGGGGGTCCTCACCCATGGTGAGATCTGAAAGGTTGATTCCTGCATCCTGCAGGCTCGCTGACAGCTGGACGATCTCCTCCTTGCTCTTCCTGTAACGGTCGATGCCGGTGTTGGATGTCCTGTAGTAGCAGAATGTGCAGTTGTTCTTACAATATGTGGAGAAGTATACGAAACCGTAGGTGAAGATCTTCTTACCGAACTCCCTGTCGCGGACGCGTCTTGCGGCTGCGTAGAGTTCCTCGAGTTCTCCCTTGTCCTTGATGGACATCAGCTCGAATATCTCGTCGGGTGTAAGCCTGGCCTCCTTCTCGGCCTTTGCTATGGTATCCTGTATCATTAGGATCAATCCAGTTTGTACCCGTTGAGGTATGTGATGCTCTTTCCCGTCTTCTTGGCATTGCTCTTGCCGTTCTTCAGCATGAGCAGACGCTCCAATCCGAATCCTATCCCGGCCCAGGGCTCGTGGACATCGTGTGCCGCATCGAGCTTATGGGGGCCAATGGCACCAGATGCCACCTCTGTGCCGTTTATCTCGACATCCAGTGTCTCGACGTACACATCGGATTCCTCGCGCGATGTGGTGTACTCCACGCCAAGGCATTCCATGATGTCCCCGATGTACATCTTGAGGTGCTCCATGGCATCCCCGTCGGGGCCCATCTCAACCAGGTTGAGCATGGTGAACTCCTCCAGGTGGGTGGAACTCTTGGATTCCTTCCTGAAACATGATCCTATCTCGAAGATCTTGACCGGTCCATCAGTATGGTCCCTGAGCTCCCTCATGACCCTGTAGAGATTCATGGCATGCATGGGCCTGAGTGCCCTCTTGTCATCGATCCAGAAGACCTGTCTGTAAAGAGGGTGGTCCTCGGTGATGGTCATCTTGGCCAGTGCTGCCTTTGAAACGAATATGGGCGTGTGGACCTCTATGAATCCCCTGGACTTCAGCTTCTCCCTTATCTTGTTGGCGAGATCTGTGAGGTCGTTGTGGGGATCGACGATGAGTGCCTTGAGTCCTTTGTCGTTCGCGGACTTCATCTTCGAGTACTGCGACGAGAATTCCTTGTCCCTGGCCGCGGCATCATCGAACTCCGCGTCAGACCAATCGACATCGCCATACTCCATCAGATGCTGGATCTGAGAATCCGTGAACTTCAAACTCATTATACCCTTTCCTTGAATGGCGAAAGGCCGGGGGGTCGAACCCCGCTTACAGGTTTTAGAGACCCGTTTGCTCGCCGGAGCGCCCTCCAACGGATGAGAAGTGTGTATATTCCTATTTAATCTTTGCGAAAAAATAGGTATTTCTTTAAAAATATTAGATAGATAGTATAGACTGGGACAGCATTCAGATTACGATTTGCAGAAGGTCGACTGGACCAACGGAACCGAACTGGGAACAGCACGTCTACGCCTACATGAATTGTTGAATCGTCAACATAATAGTTAAACCATGTAGTCGTAGGATTATTCATCCAACACTATTGCCGTATCAGAAGTCGATACCGCAATTGGACAGAATGTCGAGGGAACTGTCATAGATGGACATGTACTCCTCGGTGGGCGTGATCTCGTCCACGATGTAGCAATCCTGGAATTTCTTGGGTTGTGGGATGTTGAAGTAGAACTTCTCATACCACGATACAATCCTGTCGAGGATCTGGTTCGCATCATGGATATCCATTCCGCATGCTGCCATCGATGCTTCGCCCATCATCCTGGCCTCCATTCCGGAGACCATATCCATACGGACCCCCTTATTGGAAGCCACACCGGACAGGAGTTCCCTTCCGCAAGCCGTGTCACATATGGCCTGGGCAGCAGTCTCTAGGAGGTTCATCACCGTGCAGGGCCCAGCCAAAGTATAGTACTGGTTCGCCAGGAGGATATCCGTGTTTGTATCCAACGCCATTGCGGTCGCGGCGGCTACCTGCATGGACTGTCTGTTGGTGGTGGTACCCCACCTGATGTGGATGGGTCCTCCGAGATGGATGTCCGCGTTGAGCAGTGCGAATGATGCTATTGTGGATGCAACATCGCATATAGCGGTCTCCTCAAGTCCTCCGGAGTATCCTCCGACTATCGGCATCTGTTCCACAAGGATGTTGTCCCCTGAAAGATGCCATGCGGATATCATATTCAATATGGACATGTCCATCTTCAGCTCGTTCAGCTGCGAACATTCGTGGAGATCCGAGTGCTTCATACCCATCTGGTCGTGGAGACTGGCGGCGATACGTCCCTGTGCAGTCAGTGGTGTCTGAGGGCCCTATATGGCCATTCCGGGTCTTCCCGCTGCGATCAGTGCGTTGTGGGCGTAGGTGAGCTCGTGCATGGTGGCACGCACCTCCCACGGACTGTTCTTGACGGAAGGATGGCCCTTGACGGTCTCCAGGACACCGGTGACGATGGCATCGACCATGGGTTCCTGCGCGTATGATTCTATGAGAGTAGGATAGATCGCTTCGGAGACAGGCGCACCGGTGGGTCCGCCCTCGATTATGGGCTTGTTCATACTGTT
Source organism: Candidatus Methanomethylophilaceae archaeon (assembly GCA_017468935.1). GTDB lineage: Archaea > Thermoplasmatota > Thermoplasmata > Methanomassiliicoccales > Methanomethylophilaceae > Methanoprimaticola. The sequence continues at coordinate 1,037 of JAFUHJ010000179.1, read as the reverse complement.
GCCCCTGCGGGCCGTGCACTCGACGGCATCCTTCCCCTCACCCAGAGTGAGCTTCTTGGGGGCCATCTTGAGACCTTCGTAGATCTCGTCCTCGGTGAGCTTGAGCCTAGTGCCTGTATCCCTATTGTAGACCCCCGTGGTGATCAGCATGTCAATGCCGGCTACGAAGAGACGGTCCAGCATATCCTGGTCCTCGGGGATGATCTCGCTTCCGAAATTGATCCCGTAGCGCCTCTTCATGAGAGAAGCATTGTTTGGCAGCAGATAGTAATCCCAGTCCTTCTCAAGGATCCTATCTCCGGATATGAACCGATTGTATGTATCGAAAACATCCACGTAACGGGGTGCTGTCATCCTGCTCTCTCCATAAGGAACCGTAGTCTGCCGTGCTGGCAAGCATCCAGGACAGAATACAATTCTTCAATCCAGAAATAAACTGGAAGTATATAGAGAGTTAATGCCCATCCTCCGCATGATGTATTGTTTCTGACCATATTGATAATTATACCGCGAATTCCAAGTAGGAAAATATGTCCATTGCTTGGATGTAATCGAGGAATGGCAGCTGATCAGTTGGATGAATATTGAGTAATCAATAAAATTACAGCCAGATATTCGAGAAATAACGTTTTTGACATCATTTTTACTAAACAAATCTTCATTTTTACTAACTATTTTTTCGTGGTTCTATTTAATATTTCACCTATTGGATATATCGTACAACATAATATTTAAATATAATTTGATGGTAAAATTTCAAAAATAGAAATGTTTAAATATGGTTAAAATTCACATGGCTAAATCGATAGAAATCATTATATACTCATCTTTTTGTCTTTCAATCAGACAACAGTTAAGGCTGTTGACTAAGGACCGATTGTCCAAAAATAAAGGAGGAATCAAAAATGGCAAACGAGGAAATTCTCGCAGATCTCAAGACTTCTGTCGAGACTTGGAACATCAAACTGGCCCAGGAAGCCACCCAGAAAGCAATCGATGCTAAGATGGATATCGGAACCATCATCGGAGAAGGGCTT
>JAFUHJ010000178.1 GCA_017468935.1 Candidatus Methanomethylophilaceae archaeon | reverse complement strand
GGCCCTCGAGTTCGCTGATGAGTCGTTCGACATGGTCCTTTGCATGAACGGCGTCCATGTCTTTCCCGACAAGGAGAAGGCCTGGTCCGAGATGAGGCGCGTCCTTAAACCCGGCGGATCCCTGGTAGCCTGCTACTGCATCAAGGGGGAGTCCCGGATTTCGGACTGGCTCATGCTCCACGTCTTGTCTCGGAAAGGAGGGTTCACGCCGCCTTTCGAGACCTTCGAATCTCTGAAGGAGAGGCTGGAGAAGGACTATTTTCTGGAAGAATACCACAAGGAGGGTTCCATGGTATATCTCAAGGCCCGGAAGAAATAGCCAGTAATTGGCTATATTTGCACCACCGATGATTACCCCTCCCGACACCCTCTTTCCTGAAGAGGAATCCCGCTGTCCGCTGAAGCCCCAGTTCTGGAGCCTCTGGCATGGCTGCCATCGCAAGAGCGAAGGCTGCTTGCATTGCTATGTCTACCGGCGGGATTCGTCTAACGGGATCGACAGCAACCTCGTCCACAAGACTTCCATGTTCAGGATGCCCGTGCAGCGGGACCGCACCGGCCGTTACAAGATTCCTTCCGGGACGCTCATGTGGACTTGCTTCTCTTCGGATTTCTTTATCGAGGAGGCTGATGAGTGGAGGGAAGAGGCCTGGGCGATGATCCGGGAACGCTCTGATCTCGACTTCTACATGGTTACCAAACGCCCGGAACGGATTCCTGGTTGCCTGCCGGGAAATTGGGGAACGGGATACACGAATGTCACCATCTGCTGTACGATGGAAAATCAGCGAAGGGCTGATGAGCGGATGCCTGTTTTCAAGGATCTTCCCATTGCCCATAAGGAAATAATCTGCGAACCGTTGTTGGAAGGAATCGATTTCAGGGGCGGGTTGGGAACGTGGTGTGAGCAGCTGACCGTTGGTGGGGAGTCCGGGCGGGAAGCACGTGTTTGTGACTACGATTGGGTACTGGACATCCGGAAGCAATGCCAGGAGGCTGGCGTTCCGTTCCATTTCAAGCAAACCGGTGCGCATTTCCGCAAGGATGGTCACGTCTATGACATCGAAAGGCGGCTCCAGTATTTACAGGCACACCGGGCTGATATTGACACAAGATAACACGATGGCTGACTATATCATACGGGACGCCCGTCCGGATGACGCTCCTTTCCTGGCCAAATGCATCATGGCCGGGATGCATTTCTATGACTTCGAAACGGACATCCCTGATGAATCGGACATCTACGAGCGCCTCATCGAATGTGAACGACGGGAGGACCTTCTCTATAGCTACCGGTACACCCGCGTCGCGGAGATGGACGGTACTCTGGTTGGCTCACTGCTTTCCTATCCGGGAGAAATCTACCGGGTGATGCGCCACAGGACGTTCAGCGAGATCTGGCCGGATCTGGCTCAGATGGATGCGGAGTCGGAGATGGAGACCGGCCCGGGAGAATACTATCTCGATACCCTGGCCGTCGTTCCTTCCTGTCGCCATCGTGGCATCGGCAAGGCATTGCTGGTGGACGGGATCCAGAAAGGGGAGAGCCTGGGATACGACCGGATTGCCCTGGTGGCCGACAGCGATATGCCCCATCTGGTACGCCTTTATGAATCAATCGGGTTTGTTCCGGCAGATCACCGGCATGCCTTCGGCGTTGACTTCCAGCGGATGATATACGAAGTTAAATCAGCAGCCGGATCAGTCCGTCGGATTTGACGAAGATCTCGGGATGGGACATGATGACCGCATAGACCATCTTCGAGTCGACAGGGATGCCGCCCTTGCGGTGGAACAGCCCTCTTTCGTTGATAGCCGCTGCAATCTGCTCCGTCCGCATCCCCCGGTTGGAAGATGCCAGTACATAGACAATGGCTTCCTCGATCTTCATGATTCCATGAGCTATTCCACAAATGCTTTCATCGC
>JAFUHJ010000177.1 GCA_017468935.1 Candidatus Methanomethylophilaceae archaeon | reverse complement strand
GGCAGCACTGGTCTTCGAGAAGGGCGATCTGGGTCTCAACGGTAAAGTTGGCGGTGCGATAGCTGTATGCGGTCACGACGGCGGATCGGTCGTATACAATCAGCTTGCGGATTTCCTTCTTCGCAACGGAATGTCGGTGTGCGGTTCCAATCCGCTGCCGATAGTGCACGCGCTGAATTCGCCTCAGTACGAGGATGACAAACAGGGGATGAAAGGGGTCCGTTCCCTTGTGGGGAACATGACCGCCCTCATCCTGAAATTGAACGGTTATTGATTTAGAAGAAATACCATCCGCAGCCTTCGGCGACGGATATCTTGGCAACGGCCTCCATCCTTTCTACGGGGCCCTTGTACCTGTTCACGTAGACCTTTCCCTCCTTGGGAAGGGCATCTTTGAGTATCTCCACCTCTTTCAGGAGAGCCTCTGCATCGGCTGGTGTGAACTTCTTCTGGCTCTTTGCGCTCTCAGGCGCAGAGGCTGTTATGGGGCAGTCGTATTTGGCTGCGATTTCCGGGAGCTTGCTGGTATCGGGTCCGAAAGCTCCGATGCATCCGCGTCCCTTGTCCCAGGACAGGGGGCAATTGGCGCACATCTCGTTCATCTCGTCGAACTCGAGCTGATCCCAGCCCGTGATGATATCATCCTTGGAAGCGATGGCCATGACTTCCTTCTTCCTCTCTTCCGACAGTCCTTCCATCGGAATCCATCCGGTGCAGACCTTCTTGGCAAGGGGCTGGAGCAGGGCGATATCCTCATCCTTCTTGACCTTGCTCATGTACACGGCATCGGTCTCCTCGTTGATCCTGTTCCTCTTGATGAATGCATCCCAGTCCCCGACCGCCTTCTTGGCGACCGGCAGTTCGACGAGTTCCTCATATTGTGCAATGTCTTCAAAGCCTTTCTCGCTGTCCACATGGACTCTGATGATGGTTGACCTGAGTTCTCTGCATGCTGCATTCTTGGCTTCCATTTCACAAATCCCGATATTTATCCCCATCAGAGTGTCCTCCGGAATTCAAGTATCGGTCTTCTGAGATAAAATAATGCCCAGGGCGGTGCTTCGAAATTCGAACTTCGCAACATTGCAGATCAAACGGCTTTTGCTTCAACGGCAGCCTTGACCTCTTGGCGGTACTCCTCCGGATATCCGATTTTGTCGAAGGATGCGTCAAACGACAAGGCTTCCTGTTGCATCACCCTGATGATGCTGTCGGAAAGAATATCCACGAAGATCGCCCTCTGCCTTGTCGCCTCTTCCTTCTTCCCTTCCTCTCTTCCAAGACGTGTCATATACCTCTTGAAATCCTCGTCGAGATTCACCATTAGATCATCCACCTCATTGAAGAGTGATGGGTCTAGCACGATTTTATATTCTTCTTCGCAGCGTCTGATCCTCTCTTCTTTACTGATGTTCTTCGAGAACAGGATGTTCAGCAGACCTATCGCGGTCTGTCTCTTGTCGCCGAGCTTCCCAAGATGCACCATCACGACCTCGGCATAATCGCAGGGTCTAATCCTTGCCGGGGATTCGAATCCGACATCATAGCTGCCGAACATCTTGTGCCTCACGATGGTGTTGACCGTCTCCTTCTGGAGATCCATCACCAACCAGATCGAGTACACCTTGCTCAACTTGGAGTAGTCATGGCCGATCTCCGCTTTCTGGTCGCTGATGGCCCTTCCAAGGTAATACATCGCTCTGGCCTCCAGCGGGTAACCTGGATTTGGATCAATCTGGGCTTCCAGGTTCACGATTACCTTCACTTCTTTGTCGCCGGGAATACGGACGTCGTAGACGACGTCCCTGTAGATGGGGCCGTTCGCTACTGACGACGATTCCGAATTCCTCATCTTGATCTTCCTCTCCTCCGTCAGGTCGAGGCATGACAGTATGTATTCCGGATCCCTCCCTCTCAGCTCCTCCACGAATTCCCCGAGGATGTTGGAGGCGAGCACTCCATCGGACATTATCTGCTTGAACGGGTGGTCGTAGTACGGTTCTGTGTTGACGCTACTGTTTCCGTATGTGTCCTCTTTCATTTGAAACTCAAACCATCGACGGCAAGTCCGAGGATAAAAATCAGATATGTTGCGGTCAACAAAACAGATTCAACAATAGGGGCGGAATGCGACTCCGGTTCACATCCATATGGCATTTATCGGAACATTTATCCAACCATATTTATCGGACCAGGCCGATTCAGTCCCTGATTCCGATGTATCAGCTAGCTCTGTACGGTAAAGGCGGGATAGGAAAGTCCACCATGGCGGCCAACATCTCGGTCGCCCTCGCGAGGAAGGGCAAGAAGGTCATGCAGGTCGGTTGCGATCCGAAGCATGACTCCACTAGGCTGCTCCTAGAGGGAAAGGCCCAGCCTACCGTCCTGGAATATGTGAGGAACACGCCCATCGGCAAGAGGAAACTGGACGATCTCATCATGACCGGTACCGACGGAGTGCTGTGCACCGAGGCTGGAGGTCCGGAGCCGGGTATCGGTTGTGCCGGACGCGGGATCCTCACGACATTCGACACCCTCAAGAAGCTCGGTGCGGACGATCTGGAGGTGGATATGAAGATCTACGATGTCCTCGGTGACGTCGTATGCGGAGGATTCGCAGTACCCTTGAGGGGGGAATATGCCGACGGTATAATCCTGGTGACATCGGGAGAGTTCATGGCGATGTATGCCGCGAACAACATCATGAAGGGATTGGGCAACTTCGATACCGGTTCTCCGCGTCTCATCGGTATCATCCTGAATTCCCGCGGAGTCGAGGGCGAAGAGGAGATCGTCAAGAGGTTCGCCAAGGCCACTGGCACGGAGGTCATAGCGGTCATGCCCAGGGACGGTATGTTCGCAGAGGCCGAAGGCAAGGGACACACCGTCAGGGAGACATTCCCCGATTCCATCATCTCCCAATCGATAGACAGCATAGCCCAGCGTATCATCGATGTATCTGAAGGCAAGGTGCAATGCGTTTACCCGGTACCGCTCAACGACGACCAGTTATCCGATCTGGCTGCAGGCAGGGAGATACGCGAAGGGGAACCTCCGATACCCGTACGAGATCCCTGCGGCGGATGCAGCGGATGCAAGAGGTCCATCAAGGACTCCCGCATCATGATGTCATGTGCCGCATACGGCGCTCTTTCGGCCTACATGAAGGTCAGGGACTATGCCGTTGTGCTGCATGGTCCCGAGAGCTGTCTATATTTCATGGACACGTCAAGGAGCAAATCCATAG
>JAFUHJ010000176.1 GCA_017468935.1 Candidatus Methanomethylophilaceae archaeon | reverse complement strand
GACGGGAAGAGCAATCCCGATCCTGTAGATCTGATGCCGGTGCTCAAGGCATACCAGAAGATCCTGGACAGGCTGTACTGGACAACGGTATCGGCCAACAATGCCGCCGGGGCGGTTTGGGATATCTACGACAGGGCGGATGCCAAGGATTACGGCGTGACCACGCTCATGGCATCCAACGTCTACGATTCCGTCGTACTGTCCGAGAGCATGAACGAGATCCTTTCCCTGTCGGCGATGCAGCAGCTGGCGGAATACTACGACATCCATTCCGACGATCTAACTGATCTCCAAATAGGCCTGTACGCCGACGATATGGACGCCCCGTTCGTAAGAGGCTCGATAATCGACAGGTTCGGGAACACGGTCTACGAAGATGTGATCTTCACCCCGTTCTTCCAGACGGATGATGTCACATTGCAGAGGGGAACTGACCATACGATAGATCAGAACACTTTCGTTGCGGTATGGCATGACGGCATGGAGCTGAACGCATGGTATCGGGATTCCATGTCCACATCCGATTATGAGACGGTGTTCATCGAAGAGGGATATGTCCTCAGGATAACACAGCTGGCGCAGTGCGACTCACAGGGGATGCACAACCAGTCCTCGATAGACTTCAAGGTCACGAAGGTCAGGTACATCGATCCCGGGAAAGCCGATCTCACGGAGGATATCTCATTCCAGAGGACAGCAAAGAACGTTCTCCAGTCCCTCTGCATCGTCGTCGGGGCGATTCTGATCGGAGCGGGAGTACTGAGGAGGCAGTATCTGTCAGTAGTTTTGGGCATAGCCCTGGTGGTGTTCTCGGTAATGTTCGCGGACCCGGTATGGGCATGGCTGACCGCTCTGAGGATATGGTGATACAGTGGATTTCGAGGAAATCGGTTCCATGCTGGACTCCGCAGAGGATCTGTACTCCACGGTGGAGCCCTACATCGAATGGGCCAGGTCCAACTGGATGGCCCTGGTCCTGACGGGAGAGATCCTCGGAGCCGTCGTAGCCATCAAGTTCGGACGCTACAGGCTGGGCCTCGGCTGGCTGGTGGCCGCTCTTGCCACTATCTGGATGGGTGGTATGGGATGATAACCGAATACCGCAACGAGAAGGCCGCCAAGGCCCCGGGTCTATGGTACACCTACACCTACGATAACGGCCTCAGGGTGACCTTTGCCGAATACCAGGGGGACCTGTGCGAATTGGAGGAACTGGGCAGGAGGCTGTCCAGACAGAAGAGGAGAGAGGTCAGGATGAGGGTCCACGACCATAACGGTCTCGACCGCATCCACGCCATCTTCCATTGCAGATGAAACGATAACCAAACTTTTTCGACGAAGAAGGTGAGACAATGATATTCAAGAGAAGATGCGGAGGGGACTGCGAGAGCTGCCGTCTCGGATGCAGACGTGACTTCTACACTTACTCTCTAAAAAATGAAACTTGCATAGCCGCGGCTATGACCGATGCCCTGCCTCGGCAGGGCCTCAGTCGCCCATGTAACCCAGAAGGAACTGGGGATTGATGCCTAACATGTCTGTGTACTCGAACAGCCGGTCCGCGGCATCGTCCTGCCCCATGACGTTCAGGACGTTCTCGCTGCGGGAGTAGGCCACGATCCATGTCTGCGTCTCGTGGGCCAGGTGATACATCGTCAGCTGCCTTCCGTCCAGACGCGCCTCCGCGCGTCTGAATATCGCATCCGCGATATTCGACAGCAGGACGGCTATACAGATGACGAACATCATCGCATTCTCCCTGGAAGGTGTCTGGAGGTAGATCGAGTTCATCCCGATACCGGACTTCATCAGGCGGAACGACTGCTCCACCTTGTACTCCTGGTTGTATATGTCCAATACCCTTTCGTCCGTCACCCCTTCACGGTACGATCCGCGGTCAGAACACGACCGCGGCAGGTTCGTGACAAGCACCACCGTAGATTCCCTCTCTGCTATGGCCCTCGCCTTCTCTTCCGAGAAGACGTAATCGATCTCCAGCTCCCACCATTCGCGATACTGTTTCGGGGGATTCCAATCCTTCTTGTGGCTATCACCGCCCACAAGCCTGATTTCCTCCTTCCTGCGGACGGCCCTGTACTTCGCCCTGTAAGGATTGTCCGGATCCTCCCTGATCCTCTTGAAATCCTGTATGGCATCGTACTCGGTACGGTACTTCCTCTTCTCAAGGAATCCGTACCCCATCTTCCTGACGGCCTTAGTATCCGCGCGTATCCCCTCTATCCTCCGTCTGACCTCGTCCTCGCGCCTGAAGGCCACGAACCGTAGCCTATGGGACTCTCCGCCGTAGTCGATATCCAGATCGAAGTCCGACATCCTCAGTCCCGGGTCCTTGGAGCATGGGTGCATGAGGCCGCTGTTGGCGGCCTCCACCGCATGCCTGTGCCCATGGTCCACGAATGTCTCCGGACATTTCGATACGAAACCCAGCCCGAGGTCCTCCATCCTCTTCAGATTGCCGGTGGTGACGAGCTTGCAGTCGGCCACGACCGTGATCCGGGCGCGTTCCTCCTCCGAGAAATGCGTACCGATGAAATCCAGGGTCTCCCCGTCCATTATCGGGTCCCCCACATTCCCTGAGTACGGTTTCATGTACCTGATGATGCGGTTGGAATCCGTCATGATCTGGAGCTCGTACTGCAGGAGTTCCGTCCGAAGGTCCTTCGGATGGCCGTTGTGCCTGGGGACGGCCGCGCCGTCCCCGGTGTCCTCCGGTTCAACACCGTAGAATGATATGTCCGTACCGTCCGCATGGAACACGTACGAACGGAACCCGAACTTCGTACAGATCAGGTCAGAACAGTCCTTGAACAGACCTGCCAGATCCGCACCGAACAATGAGTCCAGCCCTCTGCCGAGGGCGTTGTCGTACAGATCGTCCTTCTGCACATAGGGACCGAACAGACGGTCCGTCGGTGCGGATGAATAGAACTTGTTGACCAGATAAAGGGGGTACTTGTTGCGAATGTTGAAAGCAGGTCCGATCAGGGCTTTGACCACCATACCCGGACTCAGGATCCTCCTGGCCGGATCGAAGTTGCAACGTTCGTCGATGAGTTTCCTCATGCCCGATGACTCGAAAAGCGCCATCCCGATGGCGCTGGGGGCGGGTATCCCCTCGTACTGCACCGTTCTGTGCGCTATCCTCATCTTATCGGGTTGATCCATCGCGACTCCCACACTTTCCTGCGATCCAATCTGTTTTTCCGAACCTTCCTCATGCCCTCGTATTTTTATATAGGGATTATAATTAACCAGCAAAGCTGGTTAATATATATCCCTATATAACCTTGCTTATCCGAACCGGATCCGCCCGAACCAGCACCCTAGTTGACACTCTCTCGAAAACTCTGTTTAACAACGAAAATCGAAGAACAGTACCTGTTTTTCGTTTTTACCCTTTATATACTTCATTTATAAATCCAGACATGTCGAAAATACGTTAATATTGATTAATAACAAACATTACAATGATAACAGCTATAGGTTATTATATTGTCCTCAACAATAATATCTCCAAGCCGTCAT
>JAFUHJ010000175.1 GCA_017468935.1 Candidatus Methanomethylophilaceae archaeon | reverse complement strand
TCGGACGACGAGAGGCATGAACGTTTCATTAGGATGAAGGCCGCCATCACGAAGATGATGTCCAAGTCCAACGCTCCCGACTGGTGGAAGAACTACGTTAACAAGCTGGACAACATCGAAAAGCTCACGGTCGCATCGTCGATAGGTATGAACATCGACAACGCGGAGCGCTACGCGGTGCTGGCCATAGACAGCGAGAAGGAACGTTCAGAGAGGATGGAACAGCTCGTGATGGAGATGGTGGAGATCTCGGAGCTGAACATCCAATCCCGTCTCGATCAGAACAACAGGAACCAGAAGGCAGTCAGGGAATCCGCCATAAGGCATCAGATGGAGTTCCTCCAGAAACAGTTGGATGAGCTTGATCCGGATGGTATGTCGGAGATCGGTCAGCTGGAGAAGAGGATCGAGGAGTCTGGAATGAACGAGACCGCCTATAAGGAGGCGATGAAGGCCCTCAACCGTATGAAGCAGGACGGACAGAACGGCCACGAGTACGGTACGCTATATGATTACATCGATTTCCTGACCAGTCTCTCCTGGAAGAGCGACGATGCCGAGGAGATAGACCTGGAGGAGGCGGAGAGGATACTCGACGAGGAGCACTTCGGTCTCAAGAAGATCAAGGACCGCATCATACAGCAGATAGCGGTGATGAACCTCAACAGGAAGCAATACGGTACCATACTGTTGTTCGTCGGTGCGCACGGTACGGGTAAGACCAGTATCGGGCAGTCCATCGCCAAGGCTCTCAACAGGAAGTACGTGAGGGTCAGTCTCGGCGGTGTACGCGACGAAGCGGACATCAGAGGTCACCGCAGGACGTACATCGGTGCGATGCCCGGCCGTATCATGGACGGTATCCAGAAGAGCGGTTCATCCAACCCGGTCATGGTGCTGGACGAGGTGGATAAGCTTTCCGTTTCGTACAACGGCGATCCGGCCAGCGCTCTACTGGAGGTGTTGGACCCTGAGCAGAACGGTACATTCACCGACCATTACATGAACGTACCTTACGATCTTTCGAAGGTGATGTTCATCTGTACCGCCAATACCATCGAGACCATCCCGGAACCGTTACTGAATCGTATGGAGGTCATACACTTCCCAGGATACACCCCGACGGACAAGAAGAACATCGCACGGAAGCATCTCATCCCAAAGGCCATGGAGTCCATGGGTATCTCCGAAGATGACCTGGAGATCGAGGATTCTGCCCTGGAGTCGATAATATCAGATTACACTATGGAGACAGGTGTCCGCGGATTGAAGAAGAGGATCGACACCTTATGCAGGATAGCGGCGGTGAACCTGGTGAAGGGCAAGAACGAGCCCTTGAAGGTCACCACCGAGAACCTCAGAGGATACATGGATTCCAAACCAGTACGCCACGGAAGGATAATCGAGGATACCAAACCCGGTATCGTCACCGGACTGGCATGGACCGCAGCGGGCGGTGACATACTGTTCATCGAATCGTCGTTCATGCCCGGAAAAGGGGATCTCGTCCTGACCGGACAGCTGGGTGACGTGATGCAGGAGTCCGTGAAGATAGCCGTAAGTCTCGTGAAGCAGATGTTCCCCAAGAAGGCCGACCTGTTCAAGGAGAACGACCTCCACATCCATGTTCCTGAAGGGGCCGTCAAGAAGGACGGACCTTCCGCGGGAATAACGATCACCACGGCATTGGCGTCATTGGTCACCGGTAAGACGGTGAAGCCCGAGTTCGGGATGACCGGAGAGGTCTCCCTCAGGGGAAGGGTGATGCCTATAGGAGGGCTTCCGGAGAAGTTGATGGCCGCACAGCGTGCGGGCGTGAAGACGGTGTTCATACCTAAGGACAACGTGGATGACCTGGAGGATGTGGCGGACGAGGTCAAGGAGAAGCTAGAGATCATCCCTGTGACCGAGATATCAGAGGTGCTGAAGAAGGTAGGGATCCGCAGATGACATGCCATCCGATGAGGGGTTCCACCCCCTCTCGGATCAGGCATGGTCGTCGATCGGTCTGTCTGTAACGGATCCGTTAACCTAGACGTATCACTATATAAACTAGGTAATGATGACGCTGGTCATGGGAAAGAAAAATCTGATCTCGGTCATCGACATGAAGGATGAATGGCCGGATCTTGTCGACCTTGCAATCAAGCTCAAAGCAGAACGCGGACACCACGGGGATCCCCTGAAGGGGAAGTCCCTCGGTATGATCTTCGAGAAACCTAGTACAAGAACCAGGATATCGTTCGATGTGGCCATCACGGAGCTGGGAGGACATGCGGTCTATCTTGACGAATCCAAGATGCAGATCGGTGTGCACAGCGAGACCATGGAGGACACCGCACGTGTCATGAGCAGGTTCGTCCACGGTATCATGTACCGTGCCAACGACTACAAGATGATGGACAAGCTCGGAGACTGGTCCACCGTCCCCGTCGTCAGCGGACTGGACAACCTGGAGCACCCCTGTCAGGCCCTCGCCGATATGGTCACCATCAAGGAGAAGCTCGGAGGATTCAGGGGAAAGAAGCTCGTGTACCTCGGAGACGGAAACAACGTCTGCAACTCCCTGCTGTACGCTTCCGCCATCATGGGGATCGACATGGTCGCATGCTGTCCCGCGATCAGGATGCCCAACGCGGAGATCATGTGGAACGCCACGAAGATCGCCGAGGCCAACGGAAGCAAGATCATCGCATCACATGAGCCCGAAGAGGCATGCAAGGATGCCGATGTCCTGTACACGGACACATGGATCTCCATGGGTGACAAGACGCCCGAGGAGGAGGCCATCAGGATCTTCAAGCCGTATCAGATCAACGACGACCTGATCGCTCTTGCCAAACCCACTTGCATCGTCATGCACTGCCTCCCCGCACACCGCGGACAGGAGATCACCAACGAGGTCATGGAAGGGCCCCACAGCGTGGTCTTCGACCAGGCAGAGAACAGGCTGCACGCTCAGAAGGCCGTCCTGTACACATTGATGAAGGACTGATCGTCAGATCAGTTGGGAGGAGACAATATCCTCGGCAATGCCGAGGAACTCCTCCTTCTTTTCGGCAGGGATCGTCGCACCTGCTGCGACGTTGTGCCCTCCGCCGTATCCTCCGACGAGTTCGGAGGCGGTTTTCATAACAACCGCGAGATCCAATCCCTTGTCCACGAGCATCCTGTCGGCACGTGCGGAGACCTTGATCCCGTCATCAGAATCCACGAATGCGATGATTGGTATCCCGCGCCTGCACTCGGGGGTATTAAGCAGCATCCCAGCGACGATACCGACGACGGTGTCGCGTATCTTGTCCCCGGCATCGAAATACTGGATGAACTTCCTCTCCCTGATGAGGTGGTTGTCCCTGACGTAAGCGAGGGCGGACGATATGTGCTTCCTGTGGTCCGCACGGTTCCTCTCCGCATCCTTCAGTGCATCCTTCTCCCCGAAGCATATCCTCATACCCGTCTCGGCATCATCGTACCTTCCGCATGAGTTGAGCACAGTGGCGTATTCCTTGGCATCCCTGAGGCCTGTTCCTGGTTCGAACTTCGGCAGGGTGTACATCTCGCCGTAGGCCCTCTTCTGGTCCTCGACGGAGAGGAGCTCCATTATGTTGTCCGTGATGCGGTCCTTCTCGTCCCTGTCGAGATCGTTCCATACCCTCTGCCTGCCGTCCTTCTTGATCGGTATGTGGAGGAACTCCAGCATGTCCATGCAACCCGCCGCATTGTCTGTGAGACCTTCAAGGCGAGGGTCGCTGCAGTATTGGAAGAACTGGACCAGGGGACGGGAGTCCCTTCCGAAGAAGCGGAGATCGTCTTCTGCGATGACATCTCCGTTGGAGACTGCATCGTTGAGTATGTCGCGGTTGATGCTGACGAGCTTTGAATGATTGGTATCCTGGAAATCCCCGACTGCACCGATCACAGCGAGATATGCGAGGTCGATGTTCGCCGGATCGACGCTCTTCGCCAGCAGATATGTCATACCTGCTCCGCAGGTCTCGTAGGAACCGTCGCGACCATAGGTGTGCGGGTTGAGATGGTCTATGTCGGCGAAGCTGTCCAGAACGGTCTGTTTCTTCCTCCATTTCGGATCGGGGACGTGGTGGTCCGTGATGATGAGATTTGATCTCGTGAATTCCGAGAGATAACCGCTCCCGAGGTCGCATACCCATACGTAGTCCTCTGGGGCGTTGTTGATCATATCTATGGCATCCGTATCGATCTTCGGCAGGAACACCGTGCGGTGCTCGATGCCGAGACGCTTCACGGTCATCGTAGCGATGGAGCCTGCAGAGATGCCATCTGCATCGATATGCGACACCACAAGGACGCTCTTGGCCTTCCTAAGACCGTCAGCGGCACGGTCGATGTCCTTGTACATCCTTCCGAGGTCACCATCTGTAGCCTGCATGGTCCGTCACCAGTTTGCCGTAGATCACACCGGCTATGTATTCGAGATTGACCGTATCCGCCCTGTTGTATTCCTGAAGGATGTTCAGGGCGTCCTCGTCGCCGTTCCTCTTCCATTGGTGCCAAAGATGCACCGCCATCGCACCGTCCACATCGAGGATGTCCTCAGACCTGTGGATGCCTAACTCTATTTCCAGCGGTTTGAGCCCTCCTTTATAGCCCACCTTCCTGGAGGCGAAACGAAGATCGTATTGGGGTATGTCTAGATTCACCTCGGGGAAGCTGTTCCTCAGTACGGGAACGTCGAAGCAGCTGCCGTTGTACGTGACGAGGATCTTGGAACCCTCCAGTGCCTTGGACAATGATTCCGGATCCAGATCGAAGCCTTCCGTTAAGGTGTACGTCCTGTCCTTCCTGTGAACGGTCACCACCGTGACCAGGGCATCCCTGCTGAGACCGTCAGTCTCGATATCTAGGTACGCTGCATCGTCCTTGAAGTGGTCGAACATCCTCCAATGCTCCGACTTGGGTATGAGGTCCGCCAGGGCGAAGGAATCGTCGTCCTTCAACAGTTCCGCGGCCTGCATGACGATCGGATCGGATCTCTCCTTGAGGGCCGGTTTGACACAGTCTATGCTGTCCGCTGAAAGGAAATCATCCCACGACAGGATATCGGATTCCCACAGGGCCTTCTCCTTCTTGGCCCCTACGGAAGGCAGCATCTGGAACGTGTGCTCGATCATCGTTCCACCCTATGTAAAATCACTTTAATATGGATATTGGAATCGCCCGAGCATGAGAGAGAAGAGGATCCTTCCGGGTGTCAGAATCACCAGCGACAGATGCCTCATTCTCGACGAGGGTCCCACCGTCGTTCTGGGGGACCTCCATCTCGGCTACGAGAGGGCATTGGAGCAGGAGGGCATGTACCTTCCGAGGATAAACACCGAATCGATCCGGGAAGCACTCAACGACATCATATCCAGATACGAGCCCAGGAGGATAGTGCTCCTGGGTGACATCAAGCACGACTTCAAGCGTGCCGGTTTCGAAGAGAAGCGCGAGGTGAGGAAGATCTTCACTTTGCTTGCCGAGGCGGCGGAGGTGGTCGCTGTGAAAGGCAATCATGACAACTATCTCCAGAACATCGTGGCTGATCTGGGATTCCTGGTGGTCGATTATATCGACATTATGGGTTACAGACTGGAGCACGGGCACGTCGATACGGGGAAGAGGCCGGTCATAATTGGTCATGAGCACCCTTCAGTGAGGATCCCGGGGACGGTCGGAGGAGGTCTGAAGATACAGTGCTTCGTGCATGCCGAGAAGGACGGGGTGATCGTGCTTCCGCCGTTCTCCCCCTTCGCTTCCGGTAACGATCTTGTCCTCGACAAGGATTGCGTAATGGCTCAGGCATTGAAGGATTCCGACTATGCTAATGCCAGGATATATGGGGTCACCGACATGGGCCTCCTTGATCTGGGAACGCTTTCGGATGTGTCCGATATAACGATTTGATGTGAGTTGGCGGATACGTACAACTCAATTTGTAGCCAATAGTTAAGGCGGTACCTATTATGGCTATAATTGCGGTTCGTTTCTTCCCTCTTTTGTTAAATATTATGAAGGTCATCGGAGGCTCAGGAGTTTTCATTATGGCAATGACACCCAGAGAGAGAGTACTTGCTGCACTGAAACAGGAGCCCCTTGACAGGCCCCCGGTTGCAGTGTTCACACAGTCAGCAACAGTCGCACAGATGGATGCAGTCGGAGCAGCATGGCCCGAGGCCCACAAGAACGCCGACCTGATGGCAAAGCTCAGCGCAGCCCAGGCAGACTACAACGGCGGAGAGTGTGTCAGGGCAGCATTCTGTCTGACAGCAGAGACCGAGGCCCTCGGAGCAAAGGTCGCCGTCGACAAGAAGGATGCAGCACCTATGATCAAGGAGCACCCCCTGCACTTCGATGCAATGATGGGAGAGTTCGACAACCCCTCTGAGAAGCTCATCTCCCCCGAGGAAATGATCGCAACAGGCAGGCCTGCAGTCGTCATCGAGGCAGTCAAGAAGCTCAAGGCATCCCACGGAGAGAACTACGCAGTCGTAGCCGGAAACACCGGAGTCATCACCCTCACAGGAAACATGTGTAACACCGAGAACATCATCTTCGGTATCCTCATGTGCCCCGAGGAAGTCGAGAAGTGGATGGCATGCATGCAGCCCTACGTCAGGACATACACAGAGGCACTCTGGGCAGCCGGAGCGGACTGTGTCCAGTGTTCCGAGCCTACCGGATCCACCGACATGCTCGCACCCGACATGTTCGACCAGTACGTCGGAAAGTACGTCGGACCCGCACTCGCACCCGGAGCGGACAAATACTCCATCCTCCACATCTGCGGTAACACCGAGCCTATCCTCGAGAAGATGGTCGCAACAGGCGTCACCGGAATCTCGATCGAGGAGAAGGTCAACCCCGATGTCGCATGCGGAAAGGTCGGCGGAAAGACCTGTATGGTCGGAAACGTCGGATCTGTTATGCCCCTGTTCCAGGGAACCCCCGAGCAGGTTAAGGAGGCAGCTCTCCACTCTGCAAAGGCCGGATTCAACATCATCTCCTCTGGATGCGGTATCGCTCCCGGAACCCCCAACGAGAACTACAACGCTCTCACTGCGGCCATCAAGGGAATGTCCAACTGAGATTTGATCTGAAACTCATTCCCCCCTTAACAGGGGGGCCACTTACTTTTTGAAATTCATAACTGGTTTATACGCATCTGGATATTCTTTCCTCATGTCCGAGATCCTAGACCAGAACAGAGAGTACGCACAGGTCATGAAAGACGTCATGAAGCTCAGGTACGAGCCTGTGGCGATCAAGCTCGTAAGAGAGGATGAGGAGTTCCCCGAAGGTTACGAGGAACCTGCGGAGCAGCAGAGCCACTGCCAATCCATTTTCAGGGCGAAGGACGGTAAGGCCTTCAAGATGCCCCTTGCTTGCCACAATTGTATGGTTGGAGCATCAGCATTGAATCTCATAGATACATCAGAGAAGATAGCATCAGGGGAGTTCCATGCCGGAATTGGCATGCATGACAGCGCCGCAGCGGCATCGAAGATGATCGGGGACCGCATGATCGTACCTTTCAGGTCGAAGGGTGATGTCGTCTGTCCTCTGAAGGACGCCAACTTCGTTCCCGACATAGTGGCGATAGACGATATCCCCGAGAGGGTGTACTGGATCGTCCCGCTCACCACTGCGGAGGAGGGAGGACGCATGCAGTTTAGCACATCGCCCTTCCAATGTGCTTGCGAGGATGTCGTAGCCGTGCCGATGTGCACAGGGAAGCCCAACATCTCCCTCGGTTGCTTCGGATGCAGGAAGAAGACGGACATGAAGCCGGACGAGGTTGCAGCAGGTATCCCGTACGCCATGATTCCGGGCTTCGTAGAGCATCTCAAGAAGTACAAGGACGGAGTAATGACCAAGGCGAAGAGGGATTGATCGTCGAGTGGATGGAGGGATTCTCCACCCCTCCAACCTCCCTTTTATAAACCCCGGGCAAATAAGTAAGCTTAATAATCCAATAATAGTAATCTTTTTATAAAACACTCAAAAACGGCACTCGATTTAACAACGATTTTAACAAAATTTGTGTCGAAAGTGACATTTTTACCGACAAAAAACAGCCAGGAATAACTATCCTTTATATTCTAAAAAAATATACGCGAAATTTGCAAGGGGAGTGCAGAGTTGCAAGACCCTGCACAAAAAATTATTGAACAAGGAGGTATGAAATGCCAAAATACGACGACGTAATCGACTTGTATGACGACAATGGAAAGCGCATTGCAAAAGACATTCCGTTGGAAGCCATCAGTCCGTTGCGCAACGAAGCGATCAAGAAGATCGTGTCCTTGACAAAGAGGACAATCGCGGTTGACCTCGCTGGAATCGAGAAGGCTCTCAAGACCGGTGCGGTTGCGGGTGCTATGATCAAAGGAAAAGAGATCGACATCCCCCTGACCAAGAACGCGGCCAAGATCGCTAAGATCGTAAAAGAGAAGATCCAGGTCTATGACGGAGACGGAACAGAAGTTACCGTCAAGGGCAACAGGCTCGTCGCCATTGTACCTGAGGCAAGGATGAACGCTGGAATCGAGTACACAACTGGATTCACATCCGTCGCAGCAGCCACAACAGAGGCTATCATCGATGAGTTCAAGATCCCGATGTACGAGGCCAACATGGTTAAGGCGGCTGTTTGGGGAAGATACCCCCAGACAATCACATTCCAGGGTGCAAACGTCAAGTCCATCCTCGAGGTTCCCCAGAACAACGAGGGTGCTGGATTCGCACTCAGGAACATCATGGCAAACCACGTCGTCGCTCTCGTCGGCAGGAACGCAATGCAGGGAACAGCTCTCTCAGCTATCTTCGAGCAGTGCGGATCCTACGAAATGGGAGACCTCATCGGAAACTTCGAGAGGGGCGGACTTCTGGCACTCGCATACGAGGGACTCAACGCCAACAACATGCTTTACACTCTCGTGAAGAAGAACGGTAAGACCGGAACAGTCGGAACTGTTATCGAATCCCTTATGGACAGGGCCATCGCAGACGGCGTCATCAAAGTGAAGGAGACACTCCCCAGCGGATACAAAGTCTACACCACAAAGGACCTTCCCAAGTGGAACGCATACGCAGCAACCGGAATGGTCGCAGCCGTTATGGTGAACATCGGAGCAGCAAGGGCAGCACAGGGAGTTCCCGGAACAGTCCTGTACTACAACGATCTGCTCGAGCACGAGTCCGGACTCCCCGGTGTCGACTACGGTCGTGCAGAAGGAGTCGGAGTCGGAATGTCATTCTTCTCTCACTCTATCTACGGAGGAGGAGGACCTGGTCTGTTCCACGGAAACCACGTTGTGACCAGGCACGCAAAGGGAGTTCTCATCCCCGCAGTGACAGCAGCTAACTGTCTCGATGGAGGAACACAGACCTTCTCCGCAGAGGCCACATCCGGTCTCTTCAAGGAAGTCTTTGGAGACGTCGAGGAGTTCGCAAGGCCCATGCAGTGTGTCGCTGCAGAGGCAAAGAAGGTGAAGAAGAAACTGTGAGGCCCTTGTATGGTATCTACCCAATCAGCTGATTACGCGGGCGTTCCGTTGCCCGAAGTCGCCGTCATAACCAACCGCCTGCTCTCCGCGGAGACCACCGAAATAATCCTGAACAGACTCGATGTCATCAAAGGCATCAGGCAGATTCAGATGACTGGTGAGTCCATCCCGAAGACGATCAACAGCGGTCCTGGAAAGGGACTTCCCAACAATCACACGGAACGCAGGATAATCAATGTGAACGGCCGCGAGGTGGAACTCCGCTATTTGGTCGGAGCGTTCTATATCGAACTAGAGGTCGAGGACGAGGCGGCATTGGACGCCAAGTTGGAAGAGATAAAGGGTGTTCTCAACGAATGCATAGAATTCGGATACACCCTGAATGTAGGTAGGTACTCGAAATACAAGCCCACACTTCATGATTATAGGAGTGAATAAAATGGCATACAAGAGACAGTTCTATCCCGGAACCACATCACCTGCAAAGAACAGGCGCAGATACATGGATCCGAAAGTCAAACTGAAGAAGCTCCGTGACGTTCCTATGGACGATGTCATCAGGATCATGGGACACAGGAACCCCGGAGAGGACTATAAGTCCATCCACCCCCCAATCGAGGAGGGCAAGGAGCCCGACTGCCCGATCAGGAAGCTGGTCGTCCCTATCGAGGGAGCAAAGGCTGGAGACCGTATCAGGTACATCCAGTTCACAGATTCAGTCTACTTCGCACCCATCTCCCCCTACCAGAGGGCATGGATGTACCTCTCCAGGTACAGAGGAGTCGACACCGGAACACTTTCCGGAAGGCAGATCATCGAGGTCCGTGAGAGGAACCTCGAGGTAATGGCAAAAGAGATGATCGACAACGAGACCTTTGACCCCGCCCTCACAGGAATCAGGGGAGCAACCGTCCACGGACACGCATGCCGTCTCGACGAGAACGGACTGATGTTCGACGGTTGGCAGAGGTACCAGTGGGACGCCAAGAAGAAGGAAGTCGTCTATGTCAAGGACCAGGTCGCAATCCCCCTCGACAGGAAGATCTCCGTCGGTAAGCCCGCAGCACACGCTGACCTCAAGAAGAGGACAACAATCTTCAGAGCAGACGGTGTCGACATGAGAGACGACAAGGAAGTAACAATGTACGGACTCAGGATCCACAAGCTGAGGACGCTCGGTGGTTACCAGCCTTGGGCATTTAAGGAGTGATTTACATGGCAACAAAACAGAAGTTATTCATGGATGCATGTAGAAAGAAGTTCAAAGAGGAACCCACTGACATCTCCACCAAATACTACTGCTTTGGTGGATGGAAACAGTCCAAGTCCAAAGTCGAGTTCCAGAAGACAGCACAGGCGATCGCCAAGAAGCGTGGAATCCCCATGCTCAACGAGGACATCGGAGTTCCCCTCGGACAGAGGTCCTGGATGCCCTACCAGCTGTCCCACACAGACATCTACGCAGAGGCAGATGACCTGCACTGTGTCAACAACACTGCTATCCAGCAGGCATGGGACGACATCAGGAGGACAGTCCTCGTCGGACTCGATTCCCCCCACCAGACAATCGAGAGAAGGCTCGGAAAGGAGGTAACACCTGAGACAATCAACGCTTACCTCGAGACCGTCAACCACACAATGCCTGGAGGAGCAGTCGTTCAGGAGCACATGGCTGAGATCAACCCCGCCCTCGCATACGACTCGTACGTCAAGGTCTTCTCCGGAGATGACGAGCTCATTGATGAGATCGACCCCAGGTTCGTCATCGACATCAACAAGCTCTTCCCCAAGGACCAGGCCAAGCAGCTGAAGGCAGCCATCGGAAAGACCCTGATGCAGGCCGTCCGTGTCCCCACAATTGTCGGAAGGATCATGGATGGAGCAACCACATCCAGGCACGCAGCAATGCAGATCTCTATGGCTTTCATCTCCTCCTACAAACTCGCAGCAGGAGAGGCAGCTATCGCCGACTTCGCATACTCTGCGAAGCACCTTTCGATCAACATGGGTACCATGATGCCTGCAAGGCGTGCAAGGGGACCCAACGAGCCCGGAGGAATCCCCTTCGGATTCATGGCAGATATGGTCCAGTCCGACCGTGTCAACCCTGACGACCCCGGACGCGCAGCACTCGAGGCTGTCGCACTCGGAGCAGCAGTGTTCGACCAGGTCTACCTCGGTGGATACATGTCCGGAGGAGTCGGATTCACACAGTACGCTACCGCAGCATACACCGACAACATCCTCGAGGATTACGTCTACTACGCAATCGACCAGATCAAGTCCAAGTACGGCGGCCTGTGCAAACTCGACCCCAAGGACATGGACAAGCTCACAAAGCTCGGAGACGACATCAACTCGTACGCTCTCGAGATGTACGAGAGATACCCCGCCATCATGGAGGCCCACTTCGGTGGATCCCAGAGGGCAACAGTCGCTGCAGCTTCCACCGGTATCGCCGGATCCATGGCAACTGGAGTCGCAGACTGCGGTCTGAACCTCTGGTACCTGTCCATGCTCCAGCACAAGGAGAGGACCGGAAGGCTCGGATTCTACGGATACGACCTGCAGGACCAGTGTGGTTCCGCCAACTCCTTCGCATACAGGTCCGATGAGGGACTGCCTGCAGAGGTACGTGGACCCAACTACCCCAACTACGCAATGAACGTCGGACACCTTTCCGGATACACAGGAATCCCCAAGGCAGCTCACGCAGCCCGCGGAGACGCCTGGACAGCCAACCCCTACATCCGTGTCGCATTCGCAGACCCCGCACTGGTCTTCGACTTCGCCAACGTGACAAAGGAGATCGGCCGTGGAGCCCTCAGGGAGTTCCAGCCTGCCGGAGAGAGATCCGCAGTCATCAAGGGATGATCAAGTGAAGAACGGGGACCTGATGAAGTACATGCCGACCTCGACCGTCGGCAAGATCACCGACATACAGGAGAAGGACGGAGTGACCTGGGTAAGACTGGATTACACCGACCTCTACTACAACGTGTCGACCCTTGTCGAAGCCGACCCCTCGGAGTACATCGAGGTCTCCTTCAAGGAGCGTTCCTCCTTCGAGAGGGGCATGAAATCCATCGAGGATCTGAAGAGTGAGACCCAAGAGGTCGACATCTCCGAATTCATGCCTTCGGGAGGAGGATGATCTAACCTCAAACAATTTCCCCGGACCTCGGTCCGGGGTAAAATCCTTTATTTTTTCTCTTAACGCACTTCCCTGGCCTGGCCGAATCTCATGAAGATGTCCTTCGTACATTGAAAAATACTAAGTTTTAGTATTTTCCAAAAGCAGATTAATACATGTTTACTATCCCATCGGCATGGAATATATGGGTATTGTCGAATGTGCGTCCTCCGCACGTCTTTATGTGGATGACATAATTATGCACGGATACAAACCTCTGATCATCAACCCCAAGGGCGTTTCTGAATTCTACTTGTCATATCGTGAGATGATGTCCAAAGAAATAGGGGATAAGGCCGAATACATCGATGAAGACGAGGATTTCGATGTCTTTATCGAAAAACTCAAGAGTTACAATCTCAAAGCTGTATTCATCGGATCGGATACGGGCGTGCGCCTTGCCGACCGCATAAATAAAGCACTAGGTCTCAAAGGGAATGACCCGGCCACATCATATCTGCGCGTCACCAAGAAGGGGATGTACGAGGCCCTTGGGAAGGCGGGGATACGCAGGATCGAGAGCAGAGTGGTCACCTGTGACAACGACATAAGGGAGTTCTGGAACGAGTATGCATTGGATAAATGCGTCCTGAAATTCTCGGAAGGCGCAGGGACGGTCGGACTCAAGATCTGCAAGACGATAGAAGAGGCGATCGAACACTACAGGTACATGCTCGGGGCGGAGAGTCTCATCCCTACCGATGAGCACACGATCCTGATCCAGGAATACATCGGCGGTACGGAATATATCGTCAATACCCTCAGCTGCGACGGTAAGCACATGGTCACGGACATGTGGAGGTACAACAAGGTCACCGGTGATGATGGCAGCATCCTCTATGACCATGTCATGCTGCTTAAGGATCTGGAACCCGGTCATTCCGACATGGTCCAGTATGCATACAGGGTACTGGATGCTGTGGATATGAAATGGGGCATCGGTCATATTGAGATCAAGATCGACAGGAAGGGCCCCGTCCTCATCGAAACGAACGTCCGCCCTATGGGATTGGCCATGACACAGGCGTACC
Organism: Candidatus Methanomethylophilaceae archaeon; assembly: GCA_017468935.1. Lineage (GTDB taxonomy): Archaea > Thermoplasmatota > Thermoplasmata > Methanomassiliicoccales > Methanomethylophilaceae > Methanoprimaticola. The sequence goes on along the minus strand of JAFUHJ010000175.1, from coordinate 892 downwards.
TGGACGAGGCGCTCGGGTATCACCAGACCGATCTTGCCGTCGATGTATATCTCGATCCGGCAATGTTCTCCAGATATGCCCGTAAGGTATACAATCCACCTAAATATGCTCTGATGAAGTTGATGATCGTGCCGGAGGATATGGTGGGGAGTTTTGAACCTATCTTCATACTCAGCAATATGATCAAAAGTACAAGGGAGGTCCTGTTCTTCGGCAAGGACGGCGTCAACAGTTATGCCCGTACCATAGACCTCGAGACCAGCCCCTTGGCCATTAAGATGATCAATTCCGATTACGGGGCATTGATGAAGGATTATGAGTTGCTGCGCATTGCCGAGAAGAGATACTTCCACCTGTTCTATACACTCGGGGAGGACCTCGAACCGCAGAAGCTCACCACCAACATCAACCGTATACTCGATCTTTCGGACCGTAACAAGAAGATTCTCGTAGTAACGGACGATGACCAATACGCATGGCAGTATGGTCAGAGGATCGAGACCGACGGACACGAAGTCTATGACGGAGCCCTCTATGCGGTCTGCAAAGGACAGAAGGCGGAGGAGAGGTACAGGCAGATCTTCAGGACCATACGTAATATCAGGTCCGGAGGACCGTTCGTAGCCGTACCGGAATCCTATAGGTCGATGACATACGGGAGCGTCGCCATGGACTTCCTGATGAACATAGGTGGCGTTCGCATAATCCTTCCGGCATACGAGGCCAATGATGTCGTGTACGGTGTGAAGAAATGAGTGAGGAACAATCCTCTGGGATGTGGCTGACGCCTGCCTCGCTGCGCTTGCGGATGGACGCATGGGTGATGTCGATGCCGTTCAGCGTGATCGTGCCCTGGGAGCACTTTTCAAGGCCCGACAGCGCATATACCAGC